>DASUYK010000064.1:0-31371 GCA_036377415.1 Solirubrobacterales bacterium | reverse complement strand
GAGTGGTCGGTCCTCCGCGACGGGGCGACGCCGATGGCCGAGGTCGAGCGCCGGCTGTCCGCGGTGTGATCGCGTCGTGGCGGCCCTTTGCCCCGCTAGGAGGCCTCCGAGACCGACCGGAGGGCTTCGTCGAGCGTCGGGAACAACTCCAGGCCGATCGCCTGGCGATCGCGAAGCTCCCAGACCATCACCGCCTCCTGGCCGACGTCCAGGCCGGTGCTCTTCCCCCGGGCGCGAAGCGTGAACTCGACCACGACACGGTCGCCCGCTTCGTGGAACCCGCGTGGCTCCCACCGGATCTCCTCCATCGCCTCGTAGAAGGACTCGAAGTAACGGCGAACCCCATCGTGGCCCCGGTAGGTGTCGGGCTCCGAAGCCAGCTCGGGCGGCGTGGTCACCTCGAATTCGGGGTGGACGAACTCGAGGAGGGCATCGACGCCGTGACGGTTGAACGCATCGAAGCCCCGCTTCACGATCTCGACATTCTCGCCCGGCAACCCGCCTCAGCCTAGGACACCGTGGCGTCTCAGCCGGAGGCGGCGGCGACGGCGCCGCGGACGAAGAGCTCGCGGGCCCGCCGAAGCTCCGGCGTCGCTCCCCGCTCGATTCGCTCCAGGGTCAGTCCCTGGATCCCCGCGATCACCATCACGGTCAGCACCCGCGCGCGGGCGGGGGAGGGGCCGTCGCTTGCCTCGCTCAGCAGGCGCGTGAGCACCACGCGCCACTGCTCGTTCACCTCGGTGATCGTCTTCCGGATCTCGGGATCGACCACGGACACGGCGGCAAGGTCGAAGTAGAGCCGCGCGACGCGGTCGTCGCGGTCGAGCACCCGCTCGACGCCGGCGGCCGCTCCCTCGATCACCTCCTCGACCTTCGTCGCCCCGCCCACCGCGTCGAGCGCCGCGGCGGTGATCATCTCAGCGACCTCTCGGCCGCACGCCTTGACCAGCCCCTGCTTGGACCCGTAGTGGTAGGGGACGAGCGGCTTCGACTCGCCCGCCGCGGTGGCGACCTTCGCGATCGTCAGACCGGCATAGCCCTCGGCCTTCAACACCTCGATCGCCGCTTCGAGAATCCGCTCCCTCGCCCCGCTCGAGGGGCGCCCCCTCCTGGGGGCGCTCCTCGAGGCCCGGGTCGCGCGCGGCCCCGTGGGCGCCCCCGTCACGCCGCCGCCGTGAGCAGGGCCGGATCCATTCCCATCGCCGCGAGCTTC
Organism: Solirubrobacterales bacterium; assembly: GCA_036377415.1. Classification (GTDB taxonomy): domain Bacteria; phylum Actinomycetota; class Thermoleophilia; order Solirubrobacterales; family 70-9; genus DASUPK01. Next base: position 30,158 of record DASUYK010000064.1, on the reverse strand, counting down.
TTCGAGAGCGACTTCAGCGAATACTCGAAGATCTCCTTCGAGTCGTAGAAGGGCGTCGAGAAGTCGTAGGGATTCTCGACGCCGGGCGGCACGAACACCAGGCTCGCGACCGGCAGCGTCTCCTTCAACGTGTCCTCGATGATCTTCGCGTTCGCTGGGTCGTCCTGAATCGCGTCGGCGAGGAACTTGACGCCGAAGCCGACGTGGCGGGACTCGTCGCGGTTGACCGCGGTGAAGCCCGCGGTGAATCCGGGGAACCAGCCGCGGTCCTTCAGGTTCCGGATGATGAACCTGGCACCGGTGAGAGCCAGGGTCCCCTCGATCACGACCATGTAGACGGTGATCCCGCGGACGAGCGCCGGGAAATCGCCCGGGTCCCTTCGGAGGCGCTCGGCGCAGTCGTGGAGGATCCCGTCGAAGAGCTCCTCCCAGTGCTCGTTCACCGTGGAGCGCTGCTCGTCGAGGTTGTCCTTGATCGTCGCGGCGCTCGACCCGAGCACCTCCCGGTAGAAACGGTCGAAGAAGACCATGTGCTTCGCCTCGTCGGAGATCTGGGTGGTCAGGAACGCCTGCGCCTCATGCGAGGGGGCGCCGAGCGCGAACGGAAGGAGCTCCACCGTGACACGCTCCTCGCCGAGGAAGAACTGCGAGAAGCCGAACAGGAGGAACTGCTTCTCCTCGGGCGTGATCAGGTCGGGGTCGGCCCACTGCTTCGCGTCCTCGGTGAAGTCGAAGTCCTCCGTGGACCACTGCTGCCTCTGCCAGCGCATGAACAGCTTCTGGTAGGAGGGGGCCGCCTCGATGATCCGGTCGAGTCCCGACATCACCTTGTCGATGTCGGCGTCCATCAGGACGGAGAGGGCCTCGTCCTCCGTCCGGAGCTCCTCGTGCCCGAAGGCCCGGCGGTGTTCGGGGCCGCCGTTGATGCTGGCATTCGTCATCTCTTCCTCCTGGGCGTCGCGTGGGGTTCCCGTCCCGCGAATTATTGATCGATCGTTCAATAAATGTCAAGACCGATTGCACAACCGTGGGCCGATGTATCGTCAGGCGCATGACTGACCTTCCCGACGACTTCCAGACCGCCCACCTCGCCGAGGTCGATCCGGACATCGCCCGCGTTCTCGATCGTGAGCTCGCTCGCCAGCAGGGGACGCTGGAGATGATTGCCTCGGAGAACTTCGTCCCGCAGGCGGTTCTCGACGCAGCCGGCTCCGTGCTGACCAACAAGTACGCCGAGGGCTATCCCGGCAAGCGCTACTACGGGGGCTGCGAGGAGGTCGACGTCGCCGAGCAGCTCGCGATCGATCGGGCCAGGGAGCTCTTCGGGGCCGAGCACGCGAACGTCCAGCCCCACGCCGGAGCCCAGGCGAACAACTCCGCGTACATGGCGATGCTCGAGCCCGGCGACACGATCATGGGGATGGCGCTCGACCACGGCGGCCACCTGAGCCACGGGATGAAGCTGAACGTGTCGGGCAAGCTCTACAAGGTCGTCCCCTACCACGTCCGTCGCGAGGACCTGCTCTGCGACATGGACGAGGTCGCTCGTCTCGCCGAGGAGAACAAGCCGAAGGTGATCGTCGCCGGCTGGTCGGCCTACCCCCGCCACCTCGACTTCGCCGCCTTCGGTGAGATCGCGCACTCCGTCGGCGCCCGTCTGATGGTCGACATGGCCCACTTCGCCGGGCTCGTCGCCGCAGGCGAGCATCCGAACCCCGTCGAGCACGCCGACGTCGTCACGACGACGATCCACAAGACCCTCTGCGGGCCGCGCAGCGGGATGATCCTCTGCCGCGAGGAGCTTGCTGCGGACATCAACCGCGCCGTATTCCCCGGCCAGCAGGGCGGCCCCCTGATGCACATCGTCGCCGCCAAGGCGGTCGCCCTGAAGATTGCCGCGAGCGAGGAGTTCGCAACGCGCCAGCGGCAGACGATCGCGAACGCACGGGCGTTCGCCGAGGAGCTGATCGCCGGTGGGGTGGACGTGCTCACCGGCGGGACCGACGTCCACCTCGTCCTCGTCGACCTCTCCCCGACCGGAGTGTTCGGAAAGGAGGCGGAGATCCGTCTCGAGCAGGTGGGGATAACCGTCAACCGCAACGCGATCCCGTTCGACGAGCGGCCGCCGATGGACCCCTCGGGCCTGCGGATCGGGACGCCGGCGCTCACCACCCGCGGCCTGGGCGAGGACGACATGCGCGAGATCGCCCAGGTGATCGTCGCCGCCCTCGGCCCCGACTTCGAATCGCAGAGGGACGCCCTCCTCGAGCGAAGCCGCGCCCTGATGGAGCGCTATCCGCTCTATCCGCAGCACAGCGGCGCGGCCGTCTAGGCGCCGGGCCGGAATCGACGCCAGAATCCCGCGGATGAGAATCTGGGCCGACATGAGCGCGCCGGCGCACGTGCTGGTGCTCCGGCCGATCATCGAGCGGCTGCGCGAGTCGGGGCACGAGGTGACGGTCACCTCACGCGACTACACCCAGACGCAGGAGCTGCTCGCCCTCCATCACATGGAGCACATCCCGATCGGTCGCCACGGTGGAGCCTCGCGGATGCGCAAGCTCCTCCGGCTGCTCCAGCGCACGGGCAGGATGCGGCGCTTCGGCAGGGGAGCGGGCTTCGACCTCGCGATCGCCCACGGGTCCAACGACCTCGCGATCGCCGCCCGACTGCTTGGGATCCCCGAGGCGAACATGCACGACTACGAGTTCGCGGTCGCCCAGCACCACGTCGGCTGCCGGCTGGCGAAGCGGGTGATCTTCCCGGACTCGGTGCCGACCGAGCGACTGCGCCGCTTCGGCGTCGGGCCCGAGAAGCTGTTTCCGTACCCGGGTTTCAAGGAGGAGTACTATCTCGCGGACTTCGAGGTCGACCCCGATGCGCTCGAAAAGGTGGGCGTCGACACCGAGCGCGTCGTGGTGGTCGTACGCCCGCCACCCGATGTCTCGCTCTATCACCGGAAATCGAATCCACTGTTCCCGCAGGTCCTCGCGCGAGTCGGGACCGAGCCGGGCGTCCACGCGGTCGTCCTACCGCGGACCGAGGAGCAGCGCGACTATGTCAGGGGACTGGCGTTGCCCTCGCTGATCGTCCCCGACCGCGCCGTCGAGGCCCAGAGCCTCGTTGCGCTCGCCGATCTGGTCGTGTCCGCGGGTGGGACGATGAACCGGGAGGCGGTCGCGCTCGGGACGCCGGTCTACACCACCTACGGCGGCCGGCTCGGGGGGGTCGACGAGGCACTGATCCGTTCCAATCGGCTCCGGCCGCTCACGGATCCGCGCGCCCTCGAGCTCGAGAAGAAGAACGGCCAGGGGGACCGGATCCGACGAGATCCCGGCCTGCTCGTCGACCTGATGCTGGGCGCGGCGGAGCAGAAGGCCTCCGGATGACTCCGCCCGCGCGCGCGTCGGCCGAGGCGGAAAGGGCGGCGAGGTCCGCCGCAGGGCGGCCTGCCGACCGCGTGTCGACCCTGGCTGAGCAGTACTCGGGCATCGCCTCGGAGGCATATGCGCCCCGGCGCGTCGACATCGCGCTCCGCGCTCTCGACCTGATCATCGCGGGGACCGCGCTTCTCATCCTCCTCCCGCTGTTGGCGGTGCTCGCCCTCGCCACACTGCTGACCTCGGGCAGACCGGTCCTCTACCGCGGTGAGCGCGTCGGGCGAGCGGGTCGGGTCTTCACCATGTACAAGCTCCGGACCCTGGCGCCGGGAGCGGAGGTACGCCTGGGCCCCTATTACGGTGAGGAGCTCAGCCGGCGCACCGAGCAGGAGGTGACCGCGGTCGGCCGGGCGGCGCGACTCACGCACATCGATGAGGTGCCGCAGCTCTTCAACGTGATCCGCGGTGACATGAGCATGGTCGGTCCGCGACCGGTGCGCCCGGCCTTCTTTCAGGCGCTCTGCGAGGAGGTGCCCCGCTACTGGCAGCGCCTCGTCGTCCGCCCGGGCGTCACCGGTTTCGCGCAGACCCGGATCACCCGCGAGGACTCCTGGGAGGACAAGCTGATCCACGACCTCGAGTACATCGCCGACCGCTCGGTCCGGCTCTACCTGCGGGTGCTCGGGGGGACGATCCTGAGGATCATCAACCTGACCTTCCGCGGCCGGAACCGCTAGTCCCGGATGCGCTGACCCAGTCCCTAGACTCGCGCTCATGTGCGGGATATGCGGTCTCGTCGCGCTCGACGGGGCCTCCGGCCCCGATCCCGCGGCGCTCGCCGCGATGAACGAGACCCTGGTTCACCGGGGTCCCGACTCCAAGGGAAGCACGATCGATGGGCCCGTCGCTCTCGCGATGCGACGGCTCTCGATCATCGATCTCGCCGGCGGCGATCAGCCGATCGGCAACGAGGACGGGACGGTCCAGGTGATCCAGAACGGCGAGATCTACAACTACCGGGAGCTGATGGATGACCTCCGCAGGCGCGGTCACAGGTTCGCGACGCAGAGCGACACGGAGGTCATCGTCCACCTCTACGAGGAGCGGGGACCTGCATTCGTCGAGGCGCTCCGCGGGATGTTCGCGATCGCGATCTGGGACGCCCGTCGCGGCAGGCTCGTGCTGGCCCGGGACCGGTTCGGCATCAAGCCGCTCTACTACCGGGTCGCCGACGGCACTCTCTCGTTCGCCTCGGAGTTGAAGGCCCTGCTGCGGCAGCCGGGGTTCTCGCGAGGGATCGACCAGGACGCCCTCGAGGCCTTTCTCGCCTTCAACTCGGTCCCGGCGCCGATGACGATCTTCACCGAGGCGCGCAAGCTTCCGGCCGGGCACACGCTTGTCGCCGAGGACGGTGACGTGTCGATATCTCGCTACTCGCGCCCGTCGCCTGTATCAGCGGGCGACGTGCGATCCGAGGGCGAGGAGGAGCTTGCGACCGAACTCCGGGGGCGGCTTCGGGACTCGGTCCGCGCCCACCTCGTCTCCGACGTGCCCGTCGGTGTGCTGCTTTCGGGCGGGATCGACTCGTGTGCGCTTACCGCCCTCGCGTCCGCCGAGAGCGGCTATCGGGTGAGCACGTTCTCGATCGGGTTCGAGGAGAGCTCGTTCGACGAGCTCGGACAGGCGCGCCTGGTGGCACAGCGCTACGGAACGGACCACCACGAGCTGGTCCTCCGTCCGGACGCCGTCGACCTCCTTCCTCGGCTGGTGGAGGCCTTCGACGAGCCCTTCGGCGACTCCTCCGCGCTTCCGACCTACCTGGTCTCACAGCTCGCGGCCGGCACGGTCAAGGTCGTGCTCTCGGGGGAGGGGGGAGACGAGCTCTTCGGCGGCTACTACACGTACGTCGCCGATCGGCTCGCCTCGCGCGTCGGCCGGGCGGCGCCGTTCCTCCGGCCGCTGGTGGAGCTCCTGCCGAGCTCCTCGGCGAAGGTGAGCTTCGACTACAAGGCGAAGCGGTTCGCGCGCGGCGCCCATCTCCCACCGGTCGAGCGGCACCACGCCTGGAAGGAGATCTTCTCCTCCGAGCGCCGGCGCGAGCTCCTCGCAAGCGAGCCCTCGTCCGACCCGCTCGACCTCTATCGGGCTCGCTACGCCGAGACGGACGGAGCCGAGGAGCTCGCCCGGCTCCAGGACCTCGACCTTGGTATCTACCTGGTCGACGACCTGCTCGTAAAGACCGATCGAGCGAGCATGGCGCACTCGCTCGAGGCGCGGGTCCCCTTCCTCGACCCGGTCGTCGCCGAGCTCGCGCTCGCGCTCGGGGCGAAGCAGAAGGTGCGCGGGTTCGCGAAGAAGCGGCTGCTCCGCCGGGCGGTGGCACCCCTGCTCCCGAGGGAGATCATCCGCGGTCGCAAGCAGGGGTTCTCCGTTCCCGTCGCCGCGTGGCTCCGCGGGGATCTCGAGGAATTCGCGCGCGATGTCCTCGCGCCGGGGATGGTCGCCAGCCAAGGCTGGCTCAATCCGGAGGCGGTCACCCGTGTCCTCGACGACCACGTAGCGGGAAGGGAGGATCTGAGCCGACAGATCTGGGGGTTGCTGTCGTTCACGCTCTGGTTCGACCGTTACGCGCGTGAGCCCGTCTCAGGGAGCGCCGGCCGGGCCTCGGGAGCGAGCTGATGCCGGATACGCTCGACGCCCTCTACGCCTTCATCTTCGCCGGAGCGACGGTGTGGGCGCTGGTCCCCGCGACCGAGACGCTGGCGCGCCGCATCGGGGCCATGGACGTGCCCAACGAGCGCAGTCTGCACGAGGTCCCGACTCCGAAGCTCGGGGGGATCGCCGTGCTGATTGCGGTGCTGATCGGCGGTTCGATCTTCCTTCCATGGGACCAAGAGACCCGCGCGATCCTGGCCGGCGCGGTCGTGATCACGGCCGTCGGCGTCGTCGACGACCTGGTCGACCTCCCCGCCGGGTTGAAGCTGCTCGGTCAGGCCGCCGCCGCGATCATCCCGGTTGCCTCGGGCGTCACCGTTGACAGCTTCACCCTCCCCTTCCTGGGGCGAATCGACCCCGGCTCAGTCGAGCTGCTCGACCCGCCGGGAATCGGCGCAATCGATCTCGGCCAGTCGCTGACCGTGCTCGGGATCGTCGCGGTGGCCAACGTGATCAACCTGATCGACGGGGTGGACGGGCTGGCGGCGGGCGTCTGCCTGATCTCGGCCGGCTCGCTCGCGGTGATCGCGCTCTCGCTCGATCGCAATGCCGCGGGCGTGCTCGCGGCCGCGACGGCGGGCGCGTCGCTCGGCTTCCTCCGACACGGTTTCCCGCCCGCGTCGAGCTTCATGGGCGACACCGGCTCGAACCTGCTCGGCTACCTGATGGCGGTGATCACCGTTCAGGGAGCGCTGAAGACGAACGCGGTCGTCGCCCTCTTCTTCCCCTTGATGGTGCTCGCGGTGCCGATCCTCGACACCGGTTTCGTCGTTGCCAAGCGGGTCAAGTACGGCCAGCCGGTCTACCGGGCCGACCGGGAGCACTTCCACCATCGGATGGCACGGATCGGGTTCAGCCAGCGGAGGACGATCGCGTATCTGTACGGCTGGACTCTCATCCTTGCCCTGGTGGCGCTGGCCCTGCGCTTCGTTCCCTACAGCGACGATCGCGGCAACTTCGACACCGCATGGACGGTGCTGATGGCGAGCCTTCTGATTGCCGCGGCCGCGGCGAGCATCTACGTGATCAGCGTCCTCGAGATCCTCAAGCTGCGGCGGGTCAGATGGCGCCAGCTGGTCGGCCTGCGCGCGCCGGGCGGCCCGCCACCGGACGAGGCCGAGGTCGACGCTGGGGTGCAGCACGAGCTCGAGACGGGCGAGTTCAAAGCCGTCGACCCGGGCACCGGGGAGGTGGCCGCGGTCGATCCGGACACGGGCGAGATGGAGGCGGTTCCACCGCCCAAACGCTAGGATTCGCCGCCCCTCCGGTCCTGGGGAGGAGGGTCACTTGCCGGTGGGGGCAAGAAGCTTCAATTGCGCTCGTTCGAATTCGACAGATCCGATCTACCGCCCAGGCGTGGACGCAGCTGCCGCCGGGGTGATGCTTGCTCCGCCGACCGCCTTCGCGACGGCGTGGCACGGGATCGGCTCGCGGCGGGACCCCGCGTTCCCTCTCGAGCCGGTCGGCCCCCTCGCGGGTCTCGGCGACGGGATGGCTCGTGTCTACGCTCGCTGTAGACGGAGCCAGCGGCGCCGTCGGAACCTCCCGCATGGCCACCGCGCTCCGGTACTTCGACCTCTTCCTGCTCGCCGCGGCGCTCGCGGTGTTCATCGCGGCTGACCTGCCGATGGCGGGGTACATCGTCGTCGCAGCGGTGTGGATCGCCCAGCACGGGATCGAGATCGGCGCCGAGCGGGCCGCCTCCCGGGCGGTCGCGAAGGGGGATCGCCGCGCAGCGATGGGCTGGATCGGCGCCACCACCCTGGCGCGGGTGTGGATCGTCGCCCTCGCCGTCCTGCTCGTCGGCCTGATCTCGAGCGAGGACGCCGGCCTGGCTGCCGCCGTGCTCGCCGCGATCCTGTTCACGGTCCACTTCGGTGGACGCCTCCTCGCGCGCCTGCTCGCCCCCGAGGAGGGCGTTACGCGAGGGCGCTCCGATGATGCGAGGGCGCGCGACAGCGCGACCCGTGAGATGTCGGAGGAGCGACCCGTCTAGTGATGGCGGACTGGTCGACCAAACAGAAGGTGCTGTTCGGGGCCGGGATCTATCTCGCGATCACGATCGGGCTGATGCTTATCTTCGGCAGCGACGGCAAGAACGACGAGTTCAGGCCCCAGGACGAATTCAAGCTCGACGACTGGATCCCGATCCACGTCGCCGGGATCAACCTCTCGATCACCAGGGCCGTCCTCTATCTGGTGCTGGCGAGCGCCCTGACGATCTGGGTGATGACCTACATCGCGAAGCGCATGCAGATGAAGCCGAACCGGGTGCAGACGGCGGTCGAGGTCGCCTACGACCTGACGAAGAACAACATCACCGGCGGCAACCTCTCGGGCTCGTACGCGGTCCGCTGGTTCCCGTTCATCGCCACCCTCTTCTTCTTCATCGCGTTCTCGAACCTGCTCGGCTATCTGCCGCTCCCGACGAACAGCCACGAGACCGTCGACATCTTCGGGCTCGCGCTTCCCTCATTCGCGATCTACGCGGCGACCGCGAACATCTCATTCGCCCTCGTCCTCACACTCGTCGTCTGGTTCAGCTACCACGTCGAGGGGGTCAGGGCGAAGGGCGTGGGCGGCTACCTGAAGAGCTTTCTCCCGGCGGGGCTCGAGGACATGAACCCGATCGGCAAGGCGCTGATCTTCGTGATCGAGGTGCTCTCGCACTTCATGCGGCTGGTCTCGTTGTCCGTCCGACTGTTCGCCAACATCCTGGCGGGACATCTGCTGCTTCTCTTCATGGGCGGCGGACTGGCGGTGCTGCTCGGGCTCGCGGCCCTCGGAGCGCTTACCTTCCCCCTCGCATTCGTCTTCTTCGTGCTGGAGGTTGGCCTGATCGCGACGCTTCAGGCGTTCATCTTCGCCACCCTCTCGGCCATCTACATCGGCGGCGCGGTCGCCGAAAGCCACTAAGCAAAAGGAGTGTTGATTCATGGTTGACGCGTTGATTCCGATCGCCCAGGCAGCTGAGGGCGTCACGGACACTGGGGTCACCGACGCCGGCAAGGCCATCGCGCTCGGCGTGGGCGCCGGACTCGGCTCGATCGGGGCAGGCATCGGTATCGGCATCATCTTCGGCAAGGAGATCGAGTCCGTCGCCCGCCAGCCCGAGATGAAGGACGACCTCCAATCGATCCGCTGGCTCGGCTTCGCGCTGACCGAGGCGGTCGCCTTCTACACGTTCATCTTCGGTCTGATCGCCTTCTTCCTCTAGGCCCGTGGACCTGCTCACGCAGATAGCGACGCTCGTCCCCCTCGCGGCGGAAGCCGCCGAGGAGGAGGGCGGCAGCTTCCTCGTCTCGCCGAACCTCGGCCTGATGATCTGGACGCTGCTCGTCTTCCTGTTCACGATGTGGGTCCTCAGCAAGCTCGCCTACCCGCGGATCCAGGAGGCGCTGGATCGGCGCGCCAACGCGATCCGCGAGTCGATCGAGCAGGCGGAGAAGACCCGGGTCGAGGCCGACGAGATCCTCGCGGAGTACCGCGCCCGCCTGAAGGAGGCTCGCGAGCAAGCCGACGACATCGTCGCCCGCGCCCGCAAGGCGGCCGACTCGGCCAAGGTGCAGGCGACCGAGGAGGGCCGCGAGAAGCGCGAGGAGCTGCTCGCCGCGGCCCGCCGCGACATCGAGGGTGAGACCCGGCGCTCGCTGGAGCGAATCCGCAGGGAGGTCGCCGATCTGACCGTGCTGACGACCGAGAAGGTGGCGCGCAAGTCGCTCACCGACGAGGACCACAGACGGCTGATCGACGAGGCGCTCGCCGAGGTCGACTTCTCGACCCTCGGGGGTAACGGAAACGGGACGGCGGCGGAGCGTCAGGGTTAGCGATGGAGGAAATCGCCCGCGTATATGCCGATGCCCTCTTCGGGGCGGCCAAGGCCCGGGGCAAGCTCGATCCGATCCACGAGCAGCTCGGCCAGTTCGCCGACGCCCTCGCGGACAATCACGATCTGCAGCTGTTCTTCTTCAGCCCCTACTTCTCGTCCGCCGAGAAGCAGGATGGGATCGGGAAGGCGATCGACGGTGCCGAGCCCGAGCTGGTGAACTTCCTCGAACTGCTCGCGGAGAAGCACCGGATGCCGGTCCTGTTCAGGATCCGCCGCCAGTTCGACGCCCTCTGGGCGAAGGAGAACAGGCGGCTGGGCGTCACGGTGACGAGCGCCGTGGAGCTCGACCCGGAGATCGCCGAGCGAATCGGCTCGGAGATCGAGCAGCAGACCGGGAACACGGTCGAGCTGCAGAGGCGGGTGGACCCCGAGATCCTCGGTGGGCTGGTCGTTCAGGTGGGAAACATGGTCTTGGACACGAGCATTCGGGGAAGGCTCGAGAAACTGCGAAAGAGCGTCGCCCAGGTGGCGTGATCAAAGGAGTCATTCACTGATGGAGATCAAGCCGGACGAGATCGCAAGCATCCTCAGGGAGCGGATCGAGGGCATGGACACCGGCTCCGCCGACCTCTCCGAGGTCGGCACCGTGCTCGAGATCGGCGATGGGATCGCCCGTGTGCACGGAGTCGACAACTGCATGTCGCTCGAGATGCTCGAGCTGCCGCACGACGTCGTCGGGCTCGCGCTCAACCTCGAGGAGGACAACGTCGGCGCCGTGCTGTTCGGCGACTGGGACAAGGTCTCGGAGGGAGACACGGTGAAGCGCACCGGCCGCCTCCTGGAGATCCCGGTCGGCGAGCAGCTCCTCGGCCGCCTGGTCGATCCGCTCGGCCGGCCCCTCGACGACAAGGGCGAGATCAACACCACCGAGACACGCTCCACCGAGCACAAGGCCCCCGGCGTCGTCCACCGCCAGCCGGTCGAGGAGCCGATGCAGACCGGCCTGAAGGCGATCGATTCGATGATCCCGATCGGCCGTGGCCAGCGCGAGCTGATCATCGGCGACCGCCAGACCGGGAAGACGGCGATCGCGATCGACACGATCATCAACAACCGCGACTCCGACCTCGTCTCCATTTACGTCGCGATCGGCCAGCGGATGTCGACCGTGGTCCAGGTGATGGAGGTCCTCGAAGAGAACGGGGCGATGGAGAACACGATCATCGTCGCCGCTCCGGCCGACGAGGCCGCGCCGATCAAGTACATGGCGCCCTACGCCGGCTGCGCGATGGGCGAGCACTTCCTCTACCAGGGAAAGCACGCGCTCTGCATCTACGACGACCTCTCCAAGCACGCTGCCGCCTACCGGCAGATGTCGCTGCTGCTGCGGCGCCCGCCGGGCCGCGAGGCGTACCCCGGTGACGTCTTCTACCTGCACTCCCGTCTGCTGGAGCGGGCCGTGAAGCTCTCCGACGAGCAGGGCGGCGGATCGCTGACAGCCCTGCCGGTGATCGAGACGCAGGCCGGCGACATCTCGGCCTACATCCCGACCAACGTCATCTCGATCACCGACGGCCAGATCTTCCTGGAGACGGACCTCTTCTACTCGGGGGTCCGGCCGGCGATCAACGTCGGCACCTCGGTCTCGAGGGTGGGCGGCAACGCCCAGACCAAGGCGATGAAGAAGGTCGCCGGCAAGCTCCGTCTCGACCTCTCGCAGTACCGCGAGCTCGAGGCGTTCGCCCAGTTCGGATCGGAACTCGACCCCGAGACGCAGAAGCAGCTCGGCCGGGGCGAGCGGATGGTCGAGGCCCTCAACCAGACCGAGCGCAATCCGATGAACGTCGCCGAGCAGGTCGCCTCGATCTTCGCGGGCACCGCCGGCCACCTCGATCGGATCAAGACCGAGCGGGTCGAGGACTTCCTCGAGGACCTGCTCGCGCGGCTCCGCGCGGAGAACAAGGACCTGCTCGACCGGATCAACGAGAGCGGCCAGCTCTCCGACGAGGACGAGGAGGCCCTGGGCCAGGCGATCGGCCAGATGATCGACGACTTCGGCCCCGACTTCGACGCGGAGGGCAACCCACTCGAGGAGGGCGAGTCCGACCGGATCATGTCCGAGGAGGCGCGGTCGGCCGGCCCGAAGGCGGAGTCGGCCGACGGCGCCGGAGCGGAGACCGAGGAGCGCGAGGAGGCTGGCGCGACGGCGTAGTCCGACGTCGCCGGAGTCACGATGGCAACTCGCAAGGAAGTGAAGAGCCGGATTTCTTCCGTGAAGAACGTGCAGAAGATCACGCGGGCGATGGAGATGGTCGCCGCCGCGCGGCTCCGCCGCGCCGAACAGCGGATCGACCACCTCCGTCCGTACGCCCGTGAGCTCCGGAAGATGACCAGGCAGGTCGCCGAGGCAGCGGGCGTCGAGGCGCGGAACTTGCCGGTCCTGCAGGAGCACGGGGAGCAGAAGAAGATCGGGATCGTGCTCGTAACGGGCGATCGCGGCCTCGCCGGCTCGTTCAACTCGCAGATCATTCGCGCCGGCGTCCAGCTTCAGCGCGAGCTCTCATACGAGGGACGCGACGTGTTCTTCTCGGTGGTCGGGCGCCGCGGTGCCTCGACGATGCGCTTTCGCGGCGAGGAACTGAAGGGCGAGTACGTCGGGTTCACCGACCGACCGGCCTTCGCCGACGCCCGGCAGATCGCCGACGACCTGATCGCCTCCTATGTCGACCAGGACCTGAACCGGGTCGACCTGATCTACAACCGATACGTCTCGCCGCTCACCCAGTACGTCCGCAGGCAGACCCTGCTCCCGGTGCAGCAGGCGGACGTCTTCGGCGAGGGCGTCGAGGAGCTCACCCCCGATGAGGGTGAGGACCTCGACCCCGAGCTGGTCGAGGCCCATCGGAAGGCGCTCTGGGTCTATGAGCCCGATCCCGAGGAGCTGCTCGCCGAGTTGATCCCCGAGTACGCCCAGCTCAACGTCTTCCGGGCGCTCCTCGAGTCAACCGCTTCGGAGCACGGCGCGCGAATGACCGCGATGCGGAACGCCGCCGAGAACGCAAAGGAGGTGATCTCGGACCTGACCCTGGAGATGAACCGGGTGCGTCAGGCGGAGATCACCCAGGAGATCCTCGAGGTCGTGGCGGGCGCCGAGGGGCTCTCGTGAAACGGGTCGCTCCTGGCGGAGCACCCTCGCACAACGGGTTGCTCCTGCGGAGCACCCCTGCATCTTGGAATCAGTGAAGGAGACCAATGGCTAGCAATCATGAAACGGGTGGCGCCTCGCCTACGGCTGCGGCGACCCCTCGCACAAACGTAGGAACGGTCGAGCAGGTGACCGGCGTCGTCATCGACGTCGTCTTTCCCAACCACATCCCTGAGATCTTCAGCGCGCTGGAGATCGAGGTCCCCGCCGAGGGCGGGCGGACCGAGGACAGGCTGGTCTGCGAGGTGCAGCAGCACCTCGGCGACGACCGGGTGCGCACGATCGCGATGGACGCGACCGACGGGATCCAGCGCGGCGCCAAGGTGATCGACACCGGCGGACCAATTTCCGTCCCGGTCGGCAGGGCGACGCTCGGCCGGATCTTCAACCTGCTCGGCGAGCCGATCGACGAGGGTGGGGACGTCAATGCCGATGACCGCTGGCCGATCCACCGTCCGGCGCCGGAGGTCGAGGACCTCACCCCGTCGCAGGAGATCCTCGAGACGGGGATCAAGGTCGTCGACCTGCTCGCGCCCTACGCGAAGGGCGGCAAGGTGGGCCTGTTCGGCGGCGCCGGCGTCGGCAAGACCGTTCTGATCCAGGAGCTGATCCGGAACATCGCCGAGGAGCACGAGGGTCTGTCGGCCTTCTGCGGAGTCGGTGAGCGCTCCCGCGAGGGCAACGACCTCTGGCTGGAGATGAAGGAGTCCGGCGTGATCGACAAGACGATGCTGGTCTTCGGCCAGATGAACGAGCCCCCCGGAGCCCGCCTGCGGGTGGCGCTCTCCGGGCTGACGATGGCGGAGTACTTCCGCGAGCAGGGCGGGCAGGACGTGCTCCTGTTCATCGACAACATCTTCCGCTTCGTCCAGGCCGGCTCCGAGGTTTCGGCCCTGCTCGGCCGGATGCCCTCCGCAGTGGGCTACCAGCCGACGCTCGAGACGGAGATGGGCGGGCTTCAGGAGCGGATCACCTCGACGCGCGAGGGGTCCGTCACCTCGGTGCAGGCGATCTACGTGCCCGCCGACGACCTCACCGACCCGGCGCCGGCCTCGGTGTTCGCGCACCTCAACGCCACCACGGTGTTGACGCGGTCGCTGGTCGAGCAGGGGATCTACCCCGCGGTCGACCCGCTCGACTCGACCTCCACGATCCTGAAGGCGGACGTGCTCGGTGAGGAGCACTACGAGACGGCGACCCGGGTCCAGGAGACGCTGCAGCGCTACAAGGAGCTCCAGGACATCATTGCGATCCTCGGGATCGACGAGCTTTCGGACGAGGACAAGCAGACGGTCTCCCGGGCGCGCAAGATCCAGCGGTTCCTCTCCCAGCCGTTCTTCGTCGCCGAGCAGTTCACCGGCCGAAGCGGCGAGTACGTCCCGGTCGAGGAGACCGTGCGCGGGTTCAAGGCGATCGTCGACGGCGAGCACGATGACGTCCCCGAGCGGGCCTTCTACATGCAGGGCCCGATCGAGCAGGTCCTCGAGGCCGCCAAGGGGTTGAAGGCCGAGGAGCCGTCGGAGTCGGCCGCCAACGAAGAATCGGGTCGCTCCTCGGCTTCGCCTGCGGAGCGCCCTTCCACATCCGAGCAGGAGGAGAAGGCCGAGGAGGAGAAGGCCGAGACGGCCGCGTAGCGGATGGCCGAGCACAACCTCAACGCGAGGGTGATGACCCCGGAGGGCGAGGTGTTCACCGGCGAGGTCCACCAGCTCTCGACCCGGACGGCGGTCGGCGAGATCGGCGTCCTCGCGAATCACGTGCCGGTGCTCGCGCGGCTCCGCCCGACCGAGCTTCGTCTTCACATGCCGGACGGCGAGATCCGCCGGTGGGCTCAGGCCGAGGGCTGGCTCCAGGTGTTCGCGAACCGGGCGACAGTCCTGGTCGGAGAGGCGATCGCGCCGGAGAATCTCGATGCCGGGGAGCTACGCAACCGGATCGAGGACGCTGACGGCCGGATGCGCGACGCCGAGGAGGGCTCGGGCGCGTACCTCCAGGCCGAGAGGGACAGGGAGCGCGCCGAGGCGTTTCTCAAGGTCGTCGGCGAGTAGGCGACGGGCGAAGCCCGCCTTTCGCCGGCTAGCTCGCCACAACCTACGATGATGCGAGGGTTCTCCGCAGGCGAAGCCGAGGAGCAACCCGTTTGACATGGACGAGCTCGCGCTCGCACAGCGTCTGATCGCCTTCGATACCTCAAATGCGGAGGGGCTTCGACGCGCGGCTGAATTCGTCGGGGGCTGGCTCGAGTCGAACGACATCAAGGCGGAGCAGACCGAGGCTCGCGGCCTGCCCGTCACGACCGCGGAGGTCGGACCCGAGAACGCGCCGACGCTCGTCCTTCACGGCCACTTGGACGTCGTACCGGGCGGACGCGACCAGTTCGAGCCGCGAATCGACGGAGACCGGCTATACGGCCGCGGCGCGTACGACATGAAGGGCGCGATCGCGGTGATGCTGCTCGTCCTGCACGATCTCCGCGACCAGGACGGCGTCAGGCTCCGGCTCGGGATCGTCTCCGACGAGGAGTCAGAGGAGGAGCAGAACCGCGGCTCGGATGCGCTCGTCGCCGCGGGTTTCGTCGGCGACTTCGCGATCACCGGCGAGCCGACGAACCTCCAGGTCGGGGTACAGGCGAAGGGCGTGCTCGCGATCAGGCTCCAGGTCCGGGGACGCTCGGCGCACGGCGCCACGCCCTGGCTCGGGGACAACGCCGTGGTCAAGGCGGTCGAGGTATTCAGGGGCATCGAATCGCTACCGTTTGCGCGCCACAGCTCCGCCCTGTTCGACCGGCCCTCGATCAATCTCGGTCGGATCATGGGCGGCGACGCCCTTAACAAAGTGCCCGATTCCTGCGTCATAGACGTCGATATCCGCTTCCTGCCCGACCAGGACCCGGACGAGATCCTCGAGCAGGTGAGCTCCCTGCCGGACACCGATGTCCTGACGACCTTCCGGCGATCGCCGGCGGTGGTCGAGCCGGACTCCCCCTACGTTATGGGCCTCTGCGAGGCCGCCTCCCCGCATCACCCCGAGCGGGTGATGAGCGTGGGCAGGGACGGCGCCTCGGACGTTGTCTCCTTCCTCGCCGTCGGGGTCCCGGCGGTCGAGTTCGGCCCGATCGGCGACGGCCACCACGGGCCCGGGGAATGGGTCTCGGTCAGCTCCCTGCACAGCTACCGCCAGGCGCTCGAGGGTTTCGTCAAGCAGTTCCCGGGAATGGTGCCCGCGTGACGCCGCCGCGGAAGGGCGGGGGCGAGGACTCGGGGTGGGACCCCCGGTCCGACGACACCCAGGAGCACGAGCTCGGCGACGACTTTCTCTCGGACATCGACGAAGAGGAGGAGGTCCCCGAGGAGGAGCTCGACGAGATCGATCCGGAGGAGCTCGACGACGAGGATCGCGGGGAGCTCGACGAGGACGATTACGAGGGCGAGGAGGAATACGAGGACGAGGGTCTTGACGAGGAGGACGAGCTCGAGCGGGTGGTCTCCGCCGAGACCGAGGAGTGGGACGGGCTCGACGCGGCTGAGGCGGAGTCCGAGGCGGGTGAGCCGACTCTGGTGGCTTCGGCCGGCCAGCGGATGAAGCGGGCCGGCTCGGCGATCACCTCCAGCTTCGAGAAGGTCGGTGGCAGGAAGGTCACCGATGGCTTCAAGGCGGTCGGGAGCAAGGGCGTCAAGCGGATTCGCCGCTGGCGCCCCGGGTTCCCGCTGTGGCTGCGGTTCCTCACCGCGTCGTTCGTGATCATCGCGTCGATCGCGACGGCGACCTCGGCGAGCCTGATCCTCTATCTCGGCGACATCGCCTCGGCCCTGCGCCACAGCAGCATCGGCCCCGAGGTGAACAAGTTCCTCACCAAGGTCGATGGCGGCGGCCCGCAGACGATCCTGATTCTCGGATCGGACAAGGATCCTGAGCTGAAGGATGTCCAGAAGGGGTTCAAGGGCCTCTCGGACACGACGATGCTCCTTCGGCTCGATCCCGACCGGGGGGCGATCTCGCTCTTCTCGCTCCCGCGAGACCTGAAGGTGGAGATCCCTGGCTCCGGCACGGACAAGTTGAACGCCGCCTACGCATACGGCGGACCGCAACTCACCCTCCAGACGGTCGAGACGCTGCTCAGCACTCCCGAGCAGCCGTTCGAGGTGAACCACCTGGTCAACGTCGACTTCGAGGGCTTCGCCCGGGCGGTGAACGCGATCGACTGCGTCTACGTCGACGTCGATCGCCGCTACTTCAACTCGAACGTGGGCAAGGCCGCCGCCGATACCTATGAGGAGATCGACATCCAGCCCGGCTATCAGGCTCTCTGCGGTTTTGACGCGCTCGATTACACGCGCTACCGGCACACGGACAACGACCTCGTCCGCGCAGCGCGGCAGCAGGAGTTCCTCCGTGAGGCGAGGGCGAAGATTCCGCCGGAGAGGCTGATCAGCGACCGCAAGGAGCTGATCTCGATCTTCACCGAGCACACCAGCTCCGACATCAACGACTCCCAGACGATGCTCCAGGTGCTCCGCCTGTTCCTCGATTCACGGGACAAACCGGTCAAGGAGGTCCGCTTCGAGGGCACCCTGGGGCCCTCGTTCGTCACGGCAACGCCGGAGCAGCTCGAGACCGCGGTGAGGCAGTTCCTCGGCATTCAGGGGACCCCCGGCACGGTCGGAAAGACCGCGGCGCCGGAGGAGCCGGTCGAGGCCGACGTGCCGCCCGACCAGACCGCGGTGCCCCCGGCGGCGCCAGGCGGCGGGAAGGACAAGAAGGAGCCTCCGGTGAAGGACGACGGCTCGCTCAGCGAGGGCGTCAATCTGACGCCGACGAGCTATGGCAAGCAGCTCGCGAAGGGCATTCGCGCCCGCGGCTCGAAGATCCCGATCTTCTATCCGACCGTGCTTCAGACGGGGAGCGACTATGCGCAGAAGCCGCGCGTCTACAAGATCAACGGCACCGGCGAGGGCTCGCCACCCAGGGGCCAGCGCGCCGCCTACAAGTGGGTTTTCTCGCGCCCGGCGATCGGCGAGTACTACGGCTTCATGGCGACTCGCTGGACGGACCCGCCGATTCTCGACGATCCCGATGACGAGCGGACGGTCAAAGGCCGCGACTACAAGTTCTATTACGAGAACGACCGTCTCCGGATGGTCGCCTGGCAGACAGACGCGGGCTCGTTCTGGCTCTCGAACACCCTGATCGAGTCGCTCTCCAACAATGAGATGCTGCGGATCGCCGAGAGTTTCCGGGAGCTCGGCGGGACCGGCTGAGCGAAGCGGGCGAACCGGCGCAGCATGAGCGAGAAGGAGGCGATCGGGGTCGTCGGGGCCGGCTGGGTCGGTCTGGTGACGGCCGCCTGCTTCGCCGAGCTTGGTCACCCGGTCGTGGTCCGGGAGATCATCTCGGAGAAGGTCGAGGCGCTCCGGCGAGGCGAGGTCCCGATCCACGAGCCCGGCCTTCCCGAGCTGATCGAGCGCAACCGCGAGCGCCTCGCCTTCACCACGGAGATGGGGGAGCTGCTCGAGGCGGCGCGGCTGGTCTTCGTCTGCGTGCAGACACCGCCCACCTATTCCGGCGACGCCGACCTCTCCGCGGTGCGCCGCGCGGTTGAGGAAATCGGGGACCCTGAGGGCAAGGCGCTGGTGATGAAGAGCACGGTCCCGGTGGGCACCGGTCGCAGCATCCACAGGGACGCGCCCGGGCTGGCCTACGTCTCCTGCCCCGAGTTCCTCCGCGAGGGAACCGCGGCGAAGGATTTCATGGAGCCCGACCGGGTCGTGATCGGCTCCGTTCCCGATGACGAATGGGCCGCCGATGCGGTGGCCGCCGTCTACGAGCCACTCGGCGCGCCGATCGTCCGGACGGACCTGTCGAGCGCCGAGATGATCAAGCTTGCCTCGAACGCCTACCTCGCCACCAAGATCAGCTTCATCAACGAGATCGCGAACGTCTGCGACGAGGTCGGCGCCGACGTCACCGAGGTCGCGCGGGGGATGGGGTTGGACCCGCGGATCGGCCCGCGCTTCCTGAGCGCCGGGCTGGGGTTCGGCGGTTCCTGTTTCCCGAAGGACACCCAGGCGCTGAAGATGCTCGCCGGGAACATCGGGTACCACTTTCAGCTGCTGAGCTCGGTGATCGAGGTGAACGAGCTCCAGAAGCGCCGGGTGATGTCGAAGCTGGCGAAGCACCTCGACTCCCTGGTGGGCAAGCGCGTCGCCCTGCTCGGGCTCGCCTTCAAGCCGGATACCGACGACATGCGTGAGGCGTCGAGCCTCGTGCTCGCAGCGCGTCTCGAGGGTGAGGGGGCGAGCGTCACTGCCTTCGATCCGGTGGCCGAGGAGCGCGCGCATGAGCTTCTGCCGAACGTTGAGATGGCCAGTTCCGCACTCGACGCTCTCGAAGGGGCCGACGCTGCCGTCCTGGTCACGGAGTGGCCCGAGTTCGCAGAGCTCGACTGGAGCGAGGTCGCCAAGCGGATGGCGAATCCGCTCATCGTGGACGGCCGCAACTTCCTCGACCCCGACGCGGTTCGCGCCGCCGGGATCACCTACGAGGCGATCGGCCGGCCGAGTCTCCCGGACCGCTCGGCGGTGCGCTGATGCAGGCGCTGATCCTGGCGGGCGGCGTGGGCACTCGCCTCCGCCCGCTCACCTACACGATCCCGAAGCCCGTCCTTCCGCTTGCCGGCCGCCCGCACATCGCCTACGTGATCGACTGGCTCGTCCGCCACGGGGTCGACGACGTGATCGTCTCGTGCGGGTTCCTCGCCGAGGGGATGCGCCGGGCGCTCGCGGAGCTCGAGCCAGGCGTGGAGATCCGCTACGCCGAGGAGCCGGATGCGCGCGGCACAGCCGGCGCGATCCGCTTCGCCGAGGAGATGCTCGCCGACCGCTTCCTCGTCCTGAACGGCGACGTTCTCTGCGACCTTGACCTCACCGCCCTGATCTCACAACACGAGCAAACGGGCGCGCGGGCGACGATCGCCCTCTATCCGGTCCCCGACCCGACCGGCTACGGGCTGGTTCACCGCACAGACGACGGCGAGATCACCGAGTTCCTCGAGAAGCCCGAACCTGAGCAGATCGACACCGACGAGATCAACGCGGGGGCCTACCTTCTCGAGCGCTCCGTCCTGGACGAGATCCCGCCGGACGTCGCCGTCTCCATCGAGCGCGAGGTCTTTCCGAGGCTGATCGGCCGTGGCCTGTATGGGATCCGCCTGGAGGGCTACTGGATCGACATCGGGACCCCCGCGCGCTTCCTCGAGGCCAACTGGGACATCGTCGAGCGACGGGTCGAGACGGTCACCGGCGAGACGCTCACCGGGCCGAACCTGGTGGGGGAGGGGAGCGAGGTCTCGCCGGACGCACAACTCCGGTCCCCGTGTGTGATCGGCCGTGACTGCCGAATCGGACCCGGCGCCCTGATCGAGCGCTCGGTGCTGCTCGACGGCTGCGTGGTCGAGGGGGCGACCATCACCGACACGATTCTGAGCGCGGGCGTGACCGTCGAGGAGGGCGCGGAGCTCGATGGTGCCGTGATCGGCGAGGGCGAGCGGGTCGCCCTCGAGAGGGGGGCCTCGGCGTGACGGTGATCGGCGGCGACATGCTCGATGCCGTGCGCGCGATTCCGGACCACCTCCGGGACGCGCTCTGGCGGATCGAGAGCGCCAGGGCTCCGTCCATGGAGGCGCCGGCTGCGATCGTCTGCGGGATGGGCGGCTCCGGGATCGGCGGCGATCTCGCGGCGGCGGCGCTTTCCGACCGACTGACGAAGCCGCTGCTGGTGGCGCGCGGCTACGAGTTCCCCTCATGGGTACCGGCCGGCTCTGCGGTTCTCTGCTCGAGCTATTCGGGGTACACGGAGGAGACCCTCGCCTGCTACTCGGCCGCCGAGGCGCTCGGCGCACAGCGGCTGGTCGCGACCACCGGCGGCGAGCTCGCAGAGCTTGCCCGGCGAGACGGCGTGCCGGTGGTCGGGCTCCCCGCCGGCCTTCAGCCGAGGGCCGCGGTCGGCTACATGTTCTGCGTCTCGGCCGAGCTCGCGGCCCTCGCCGTCGCCGGGCCGCGGATCAACACCGAGATCGACGCGGCGGCGTCGCATCTCGAGGCCGGACGGGAGGCCGCCGAGGCAGGAGCCGCCGAGCTCGCCGGTGAGATCGGCGACGCCGCGGTCGTGATCTACGGGAGCGATCTGACCGCCCCCGTCGCGTACCGCTGGAAGTGCCAGGTGAACGAGAACGCCAAACAGCCCGCGTTCTCCTCGGTGCTGCCGGAGGCCGATCACAACGAGATCGAGGGATGGCCGGGAGCGGGAGAGGGGCGATTCGCCGCGGTCTTCCTGGAGGACCGCGACCAGCACCCGCGCGAGCGGCGGCGCTTCGAGGTGACCGCCAGGGCGATCGAGCCCTACGCCTCCGCCGTGATCACGGTCGAGACCGAGGGGCAGACGCGCACCGAACGCGTCCTTCAGGCGGTGATGCTCGGCGATCTCGTCTCGCTGGAGCTGGCCAGGGCGCGCGGGGTGGACCCGGTGCCGGTCGAGACGATCGATCGGTTCAAGTCGGAGCTCGGCGCCTCCTGAGTGGTGCTCGGCGCTTTACCGGTCCATGACCGATCAGTCGCCACGCGCAGCTAGCTAGTAGTCCATCGGGCGCCGCCGCCGCCGCTTGCGCTCGGAGACCCGACGCTTCTCTTCCAAGCGCTGTTCCCTGGTCGCCCGGGACGGCCTGGTCCGGCGCCTCGGCTTCGTCCGGCGAAGGCCCTCCGCGAGCTTCTCACCGAGCCGCTCGAGGGCGAGCTCCCGGTTCCGGGCCTGGCTCCGGGCGTCCTGAGCAACGGCCGTGACGCGTTCGCCGAGGCGCTCCAGCAGCCGCATTCGCTGTGGGTCGGTGAGGACGTCAGACGCGCGGATGTCGAACACCGCCTCGATCCGCGATGCGGTCACGTTCGCGTGCTGGCCGCCCGGGCCCGAGGAGCGGCTCGCGCGCAGCTCGATCTCCGCGAGCGGGATCGTCACCTCGTCGTCGACGCGCAGAGAGTCCTCCATCCGCTCACGGTAGCCTTGTTCGTCCTCAGTTTTCGACCCAGGAGACCACCCCCCGCATGAGCATCGCGACCAGCGCCCCGATCACGACCAGCCTCCCCTTCAAGGTTGCCGATCTCTCCCTGGCCGATTTCGGCCGCAAGGAGATCCGGCTCGCCGAGCACGAGATGCCCGGGCTGATGGCCACTCGCGCCGAGTTCGCGAACTCGAAGCCTCTGACCGGGGCGCGGATCACGGGCTCCCTCCACATGACGATCCAGACCGCCGTCCTGATCGAGACGTTGGTGGCTCTCGGGGCAGAGGTGCGCTGGGCGAGCTGCAACATCTTCTCGACCCAGGACCACGCTGCCGCCGCGGTCGCGGTCGGGCCGAACGGCACCCCCGACAATCCGCAGGGGGTCGCCGTCTTCGCCTGGAAGGGCGAGACCCTCGAGGAGTACTGGTGGTGCACGCTCCAGGCGCTCACCTGGTCCAAGCCCGGGCCGAACGGCGAGGTCGGCGCGAACATGCTTCTCGACGACGGCGGCGACGCGACCCTGCTGGTCCACAAGGGCGTCGAGTACGAGGCGGCAAAGGCCGTGCCGAGCGCCAACACCGCGGGGTCCGAGGAGGAGAGGGTGATTCTCGATCTTCTCAGGGAGAGCCTCGCCGCGGAGCCGCAGCGGTTCACCGTGATGGCGGCCGGGATCAAGGGGGTCACCGAGGAGACCACGACTGGGGTCGTCCGCCTTTACGAGCGCCAGGCGAACGGCACGCTGCTCTTCCCCGCGATCAACGTGAACGACTCGGTGACGAAGTCGAAGTTCGACAACATCTACGGTTGCCGTCACTCGCTCGTTGACGGGATCAACCGCGCCACCGACGTGATGATCGGCGGGAAGACGGCGGTCATCTGCGGATTCGGCGACGTCGGGAAGGGGTGCGCGGAGTCATTGCGCGGCCAGGGGGCCCGGGTGATCGTCACCGAGATCGACCCGATCTGCGCCCTCCAGGCGGCGATGCAGGGCTACGAGGTCCGCCGGATCGAGAGCGTCCTCGACGAGGGCGACATCTTCATCACCGCCACCGGCAACGAGGACGTGATCACGGTCGAGCACATGGCCCAGATGAAGCACCAGGCGATCGTCGGGAACATCGGCCACTTCGACGATGAGATCCAGATGGCGGGGCTGGAGAAGGTCGACGGGATCGAGCGGATCAATATCAAGCCGCAGGTGGACGAGTGGCGCTTCCCCGATGGTCACTCGGTGATCGTCCTCTCGGAGGGCAGGCTGCTCAACCTGGGCAATGCGACCGGGCACCCGAGCTTCGTGATGTCGAACTCGTTCACCAACCAGGTGATCGCGCAGCTCGAGCTCTTCCGGAACGCCGAGGCGTACGGCAAGGAGGTCCACGTGCTGCCCAAGCACCTGGACGAGAAGGTCGCACGCCTTCACCTGGACGCTCTGGGGGTGGAGCTGAGCGAGCTCAGCGCGGAGCAGGCCGCCTACATCGGCGTACCGGTGGACGGCCCCTACAAGAGCGACCAGTATCGCTACTAGGCGGTGAGGCGAGGGGGGCTGCTTGTCGGCTGCGTCCTGGTGCTGCTGGCCGTCCCGGCCCATGCGGGGGCTGTCGGCCTCCAGCCGGTCGGCACCTTCAACGCGCCGATCTTCGTCACGTCTACGCCAGGGGATCCACGGCTGTTCGTCGTCGAGCGGGGCGGGACGATCCAGGTGCTCCACGACGGGACGACGACGGAGTACCTCGACATCAGCGCGATGGTCGATACGACGGGAGAGCGGGGGCTACTGTCGATCGCGTTCGACCCCGGCTATGCGTCGAACGGCCTCTTCTACGTGTTCTTCAACGACGACGGGGACGGTGGCGCCGCGGTCGGGGACATCCACGTGGACGAGTTCCGCGTCGGTCCAGACCCGAACACTGCAGATCCGGCGAGCCGGCGGCGGGTGCTCACTCTCGTTCGGGGGACCAGCGCCAGTAACCACAACGGCGGGCAGCTCCAGTTCGGAAAGGACGGGCTGCTCTACGTCTCGGTCGGGGATGCGGCGAACGCGGCGAACGCCCAGGCCCTGGGCAATCCTCACGGGAAGATCCTGAGGATCGACCCGCACGGCTCCGCGGACGGTGAGCACGGGGTTCCCGGGAACCCGTTCGTTGGGACTCCCGGCGCGGTCCCGGAGATCTGGAGCCTCGGTCTGCGCAACCCGTACCGGTTCTCCTTCGACCACCTCACCGGGGACATCGCGATCGGGGACGTCGGCGCCGGCTCGTTCGAGGAGATCGACTACGTCCCGGCGAGCGCCGGGACCGGCGGCGGCGCCAACTACGGCTGGCCGCTGTGCGAGGGCTTCCAAGGAAACTGCCCTGGCACGATCCCGCCCGTCTTCGCGTACGCGCACAGCGATCCGTGCAATGCGGTCATCGGCGGCTACGTCTACCGCGGCAGCCAGGTCCCCGAGCTCAGCGGGCGCTATCTCTATACCGACCTCTGTCACAACGAGCTTCGCTCGATCCAGCTCGCGACGCCGCTCGCGGCCGACGATCGCTCGGAGGGGTTGACCCTTCCCGCGAACCCGGTCTCGTTCGGCGAGGACGCGAGCTGCGAGCTCTATCTGGCCGCCGGGAGCTCCGTGCAGCGGATCGTCGGATCCGGCGCCTCGGCCGCCCCGGGGTGTGTCTCGGGCGCCCCGGGGTGTGTCCCGGGCGCCCCGGGGTGTGTCTCGGCCGCCCCGGTCGTGCAGACCACCGTCCCGAAGAAGAAGAAGAAGGGGTGCAAGAGAAAGCGGAAGAGGCGCGAGGCCACCGCTGCGATCCACCAGGGAAAGAAGCACAAGAAGAGACGCTGCAAGAAGAGGAGAAAGAAGAAGCGCCTTAGCTAGGGTGCCCTCCTCGTGGAGGGAATCTCCAGATGAGGGCGATGATCCTGGCGGCAGGGCTCGGAACCCGCCTGCGCCCCCTCACCTACGTGATGCCGAAGCCGGTCGCCCCGGTCCTGAACGTGCCGATCGTCGTCCGAATCGCCGAGCTGCTGTCGGCGCATGGCTTCACCGATGTGGTCACGAATGTCTCCTACCTGCCCCGGCAGATCCACGAAGTGCTCGGAGACGGCTCGGCCTTCGGCCTCTCGGTCACCTACAGCGAGGAGCCCGAGCCGCTCGGCACCGCGGGCGGGGTGGGGAAGGTGCGTGACTTCCTCTCGCAGACCGAGTCCTTCCTGATCATCTCCGGCGATGCGCTCACCGACATCGACCTGTCGGCGATGCGCGGTGCGCACGAGGCGAATGTGGCCGACGGCGCGATCGCGACCCTCGCGACGAAGCGGGTCGAGGACACGACGCAGTTCGGCGTCGCGATCACGGACGAGGGCGGTCGGATCCAGGGCTTCCAGGAGAAGCCCGAGCCCGCGGAGGCGCTATCCGACCTCGCCAACTGCGGGATCTACATGTTCCGCTCCGAGATCTTCGACCACTTCCCGACGGAGGATCACCACAGCCCCGCCGGCGACGACGATCAGCCCGCAGGGTTCGTCGACTGGGCGATGGACGTGTTCCCGGCACTGCTCGGCGGCGACGTTCCCTTCGGCTCCCACGAGATCGACGCTTACTGGAACGACATCGGATCGGTAGGCGAGTTCGTCCAGGGCAACCTGGACGCGCTCAAGGGCGAGGTGGGAATCGAGCCGCCCGCCGCAGAGGTCTCCCCGGGCGTCTACGCGGGGGACGCCTCGGACCTGGACGCCGTCAGGGTGAAGGCTCCAGTGCTGATCGGCGAGGGCTGCGAGCTTCACGCAGGGGTCGACCTGCACGGCCCGGTCGTGATCGGCGACGACTGCCGGATCGGCCCGTCGGCGATGCTCCGGGATGCGGTCGTCCTGCCGGGATCGGAGATCCCCGCAGGCGCTCTCGTCGTCGGCGGCCTCTACGGGGTCGAGAGGGACAGGCCGCTCGGCTGAGATCCGGCCCGCTCCGCCTATGCCTGGAGCTCGCGGACGACGTCGTCCGCCCAGGGGTTGTCTCCCATCCCGTCCTGGTCGCAAACGATCTTCTCGCCGCCGGTGGGCCACTCGAGCGTCACCCTCGTGGTGGTCTTCATCCGATCGGTGCTGACCTCGAGGCCGGCACGGTCCCAGGCAGCGACTTCCTCCTTGACCTCCACGCCGTTTCGCTTCTGCCTGTACTTGAACGCGTGGAGTTCTTTGGGGGTGACCGCGAGCAGGAACTGCCCGGGCAGGCCGCCCGCCTTCTGCTTTCCCCTCATGTGGGTGGCGCCGTAGGCCAGCGCTCCCAGTTGCAGCTTGCTGATTCCGTACTTCGTCCCCGCTCCGGTCGTCCGGAAGGTTCCGACGGCGAGGACATCCTCACTCACGTGAGGTTCGACGGACTCGCGGAACTTCCCGCGCCACTCCTCCGCCACCTCGGGGCTGATGTCGAATCGTCCCATTGACTCTCCCCTTCGGGTCGTGCCCCCTGTGTGTCCGGGCCGACTGTACTTCCTCCACGGACCGCGCGCCATTCGTCACGGATGAGCGTTCACCCTCGGCCCCGATGGGAACCGCGATCGTCGCTCGGCTCGCCGGCATCGTCGCCCCGCCCGGATGCGCGGCCTGCGGGGAGCGCTGCGACGCCGCCGCCCCCCTCTGCCCCGCCTGCCGGCGGGAGCTCGCCAGGACGAAGCCGGTGACCGGGCCTCCCCCGCCGGGGATCGACCGCGCGGTCGCCGCCGCCGAATTCGAAGGCGTGACCCGCCGGATCGTCCACGGGCTCAAGTACGGGCGCAGGCTCTCGCTCGCGCGGGTCGCGGCCTCCGCGATGCTCGCCGCGCTGCCGGGCGACGAGCGGCCGGACGCCGTCGTGTCGGTTCCCGCCGGCCCGTGGCGATGGCGGTGGCGGGGGTTCGATCCCGCGGAGGAGATCGCGATCGCGCTCGCCGATCGGGGCGGGTTGCGCCTCAGCCCGTGCCTGCGCAGATCAGATGGACGCAGGCAGGTGGGGAGGAGGCGGCTCGAGCGGCTCTCCGATCCGCCGCGGGTGTGGGTCGCCGGAGCGGTGCCCGGGGCGGCGCTGCTCGTCGACGACGTGCTCACCACCGGCGCGACGCTCGCGGCCTGCGCCCGAGCGCTTCGCGCCGACGGATGCCGCCGAGTCGTCGCGCTCACGCTCGCGCGCTCGGGGACCTCGCGGACGCGCTTGCCCGATCACGGCGCCGCCCGTAGGATTCGTCCCCGCCAACCCGAGGGAAGGAGGCCGAGGTGAGGATCGAGATCCGAGGGAAGAACGTCGAGGTCACGGACGAGCTTCGCCAGGCGGTGATCCAGCGGTTCGCGCGGGTGGGCAAGCAGGTCTCCGAGTTCGCCACCCTCGACGTCGAGCTCTGCGAGGAGAGGAACCCGCGGATCTCGGACCGGATGGTCGCCGAGGCGACGCTGGGCCTGAAGGGCGTCACGCTCCGCGCCAAGGAGGCCTCGCCCGACATGCTCCACACGATCCACGAGCTCGCCGAGAACATCCGCCGGCAGGTGAAGAAGCATCGCGACAAGCGCCGGAAGCGCCAGAGGACCCGGAAGATGATGCAGCGGCTGCGCGGCGCTGACGCGAGGGGGCTCTGAGGCGTAGCCGAAGAACACTCCGTCGTATGGCGAGGCCAGGCCGTCGCTAACCTAGTCCGCAATGGCCAGAGGACTAATCGACCGCGCCCTGCGGATGGGCGAGTCGAAGCAGTTCAAGGAGTACCAGGGCAGGGTCGAGTCGATCAATCGAGTCGAGCCGGAGATGGAATTGCTCGACGACTCGGAGCTCCGCAGCGAGACGGACGCGCTCCGCGAGCGCGCCCGCAACGGTGAATCCCTCGACGACCTGATTCCGGACGCATTCGCGCTCGTCCGCGAGGCGGCTCGGCGCACGATCGGGCAGCGGCATTTCGACGTCCAGCTGATCGGCGGGATGGTCCTCCACTCGGGCGCGATCGCCGAGATGAAGACAGGCGAGGGGAAGACCTTGACCGCGACCCTGCCGGTCTTTCTCAACACCCTCGCCGGGAACGCCGTCCACCTGGTTACCGTCAACGACTACCTCGCGCGCCGCGACGCCGAGTGGATGCGCCCGATCTACGAGGCGCTCGGGGTCAGGGTCGCCGCGATCCAGGAGGGCGATGACCCGCCGACCCGGCGGGAGAAGTACGCCCACGACGTGGTCTACGGGACCAACTCGGAGTTCGGCTTCGACTACCTGCGCGACAACATGGCGAGCTCGCTGGAGGAGTGCGTTCAGCGCGGCCACGACTTCGCGATCGTCGACGAGGTCGACAACATCCTGATCGATGAGGCCCGGACTCCGCTGATCATCTCCGGCCGCCCCGAGCAGGCCGCCGACCTCTACTACACGTTCGCTCGCCTGGCGAAGCAGATGACGGGGGAGGCCCACAAGGAGAAGCTCAAGTCGCTCGGCGAGTCGAAGGACACCTCCCAGGTCGACTACGACTACGAGTACGACGAGAAGCACAAGACCGTTGCGCCGACGGAGCGCGGGATCGCGAAGGCGGAGGAGTTCCTAGGGGTCGAGAACCTCTATCTGAGCGAGCACGGCACGCTCGTCAACCACCTGATCCAGGCGCTGAAGGCCGAGTCCCTCTACAAGCGCGGGGTCGAGTACGAGATCGTCAACGGCGAGGTGATGATCATCGACGAGTTCACCGGCCGCATCCTCGAGGGCCGGCGCTGGTCGGAGGGACTCCATCAGGCGGTCGAGGCAAAGGAGGGCGTCGCGATCCGCGAGGAGAACCAGACGCTCGCGACGATCACGCTCCAGAACTACTTCCGTCTCTACGACAAGCTCTCCGGGATGACGGGCACGGCGCTGACCGAGGCCCAGGAGTTCATGAAGATCTACAAGATGCCGACGGTCGATATCCCGACCAACGTGCCGATGGTCAGGGCCGATCACAACGACCAGATCTACAAGACCAAGAACGGCAAGTGGAACGCGGTGATCAACGAGATCCAGCAGCGCCACGAGGCGGGCCAGCCCACCCTGGTCGGGACGATCTCGGTCGAGGTCTCGGAGATGATCTCGGAGGAGCTTCGGCGCCGGGGGGTCGACCACGTTGTCCTGAACGCGAAGCCGGAGCACGCCCAGCGCGAGGGTGAGACGATCGCCCAGGCGGGGCGCAAGGGGGCCGTCACGATCGCCACGAACATGGCGGGTCGAGGCGTCGACATCAAGCTCGGCGGGAGCCCCGAGGGAATGGCCGAGGTGGAGCTACGCAAGCTCGGGCTCTCTCGGGGGGACGAGAGCTACGACGAGGAGCTCGAGGCGATGGTCGAGCGGCTTCAGCCGAGAATCGACGCGGAGGCCGATGAGGTCAGGCAGCTCGGCGGGCTGTTCATCTGCGGCACCGAGCGCCACGAGTCCCGCCGGATCGACAACCAGCTTCGCGGGCGCTCGGGGCGGCAGGGGGACCCGGGCGAATCGGCCTTCTTCCTCTCTGCCGAGGACGACCTGATCCGCCTGTTCGCGGGGGATCGGATCTACAAGATCCTCGACCGCCTCGGCCCGGTCGACGAGGAGGGCCACGAGGAGGCGCTCGAGGCGAAGATGCTCACCCGCACGATCGAGAACGCGCAGAAGAAGGTCGAGGAGCAGAACTTCCTGATCCGCAAGCGGGTGCTCGAGTACGACGACGTGATGAACGAGCAGCGGCGGATCATCTACAAATATCGCCGCGAGATCCTCGAAGGGCGCGACATTTCCGAGACCGCCCGGGACGAAGTCGAGGGCGTGATCGAGCGGTTGGTCGACGAGTACACCGCCGCCGACCTGCTCGAAGAATGGGATCTGGAGGAGCTGGAGACCCAGTTGCGACAGATCTGGCCGGTGGGCATCGAGGTAGCGAGCCTGGCGCCGGAGACGGTCGACCGCGAGAACCTCAAAGAAGCCCTCGACGACGATGCGATGAACGCTTACGACGAGCGCGAAGAGCAGCTCGGCAAGGAGAGGAT
>DASUYK010000063.1:0-27186 GCA_036377415.1 Solirubrobacterales bacterium | reverse complement strand
CACCAGCTTCTTCGGCGGGGCGGGGCTGCTCGCCTACCTGGTCCTGGCCGTGGCCCTGCCGGAGGACGACGGAACCGGGAAGCCGGTGCCGGAGAGCGTCTGGGCGCGTCTCGGCAAGGTCGTGCTGGTCTGCATCCTGGTCGCGCTCGCGCTCGGGGTGGCGGCCTTCCTCGCCGCCGTGAGCGCCTGGGCGGCGGCGACCGATCATGGCACGGTCATCGCCGCGGTCGTGATCGCGATCGGCGCGGCGCTGGTGGCGGCCGCCTTCATCGGCGAGGCCCGACGCCGGATCATTCCCTGGCTGGTTGCGGCGGCGCTGGTCCTGGCGATCCCGGCGGGCGCGATCGCGGCGGCCGACATCCACATCGATGAGTCGATCGGCGAGCGGTCGTACACCCCGACGACGGTGGAGGACATCCCGGAGTCCGGATACGAGCTCGGCACGGGCCAGCTGATCGTCGACCTGCGGCAGCTCCCCTGGGCGAATGGTCAGGCGATCCCGGTCGAGGCCGACGTGGGCTTCGGGCAGCTGATCGTCTCAGTGCCGTCGAACGTCTGCGTGGACGGAGACGTCAACGCGAAGGGCGGCGAGCTCATCGTCGCCGGCGAGATCAGCGACGGGATCGGCGCCGAAGTCGACCAGGGCGAGCCGCGAACAGACGCGCCGCAGCTCGACATCGACGCGGACGTCCAGTTCGGGCAGGTGACCGTCACCGACGACGCGCCCGAGCAGGTCGACTCCGACGGGCCCGGCTGGGACGAGCACCGGGACCAGTCCGACTACCGGGCCGAGGCCGACTCACAGGTGCGGGTCTGCGGGAGGTGAGCCGCCTACGGTGAGACGACCGGATTCGAGCGCGCTGGGGGCCGGGATCTCGATCCTGGCCCTTGGCGCGCTTCTGCTTCTTCAGGACCAGGCGGTTATCGATCTCGAGCCCGGCTGGCTGCTCGCGGCGCTCACGGTGTGCGCGGGGCTCGCGGTGGCATCGCGAAGCATCCCGGGGCCGGCACCCACCGAGGCGGCAATTCAGCCGCGCGAGGAGGCCGAGCGTCTCTCCTGGGCCGGGTTCGCCGTCGCGGTGGTCCTTGGTGCGGCCCTCTTCTTCTTCTGGGCCAACGGCGTCCTCGAGGCGGCGGGGGACGCGGCCCTCGCGGCGCTGGTCGTGACCATCGCCCTAGCGCTGATCTCGGCGCCGCTCTGGTGGACGATGATTCGCCGGCTCGGGGCCGAGCGCATGGCTCGGGCGCGCTCGCAGGAGCGCTCGGAGATGGCCGCACACCTGCACGACTCGGTCCTTCAGACCCTGGCGTTGATGCAGAAGCGCGCCGGGGATCCCGACGAGGTGGCGAAGCTCGCCCGGCGCCAGGAGCGCGAGCTTCGGTCCTGGCTCGCGGGTGACGAACCGGCTCGCCCGGGGGAGCGGCTGGCCGACGCCCTCAAAGCCGCCGCCGCCGAGGTGGAGGAGCAGCACGGCGTCCAAGTCGAGGCGGTGGTCGTGGGGGACGCGCCGCTGGACGAACGCTTCGAGGCGCTCGTCGCGGCCGCCCGCGAGGCTCTGACGAACGCCGCAAAGTTCGCCTCGGCGAGCGGCCCGGTCCGGCTCTATGCCGAGATCGAGAACGGCGCGGCGAGGGTCTTCATCGACGATCGTGGCCCCGGCTTCGACCCCGAGTCGATCCCAGACGACCGTCGCGGGATACGCGAGTCGATAATCGCGCGCATGAGCCGGTACGGCGGCCGCGCCGAGATACGGAGTGAGCCCGGGGACGGGACCGAGGTCGAGCTGGCGGTCGAGGGGGGGAAGGAGTGAGCTCCACCCCGAGCGTCGTGATCGTTGACGACCACGCGATCTTCCGCGCGGGCGTCCGGGCGGAGCTCGCGGACCGTGTCGACGTGCTCGGGGAGGCCGGCTCCGTCGAGGAGGCGGCCCGCGCGATCACCCAGCGGGAGCCCGACGTCGTCCTCCTCGACGTCCACATGCCGGGCGGCGGAGGCGTCGAGGTGATCGAGCGGGTCTCGAAGCGGCGCCCCCAGCAGCGGTTCCTGGCACTATCGGTCTCGGACGACCCTCAGGACGTGATCGCGATCGTCCGGGCCGGCGCCCGCGGCTACGTGACGAAGACGATCACCGGCGAGGAGCTCGCCGACGCGGTTCGCCGGGTGCGCGACGGCGACGCCGTCTTCTCCCCCAGGCTCGCCGGCTTCGTGCTCGACGCCTTCGCGGGCGAGCTGCCGCCCGAGGAGGTCGATCCGGAGCTCGACCAGCTCACCGCGCGCGAGCGCGAGGTCCTCCGCTACATCGCCCGCGGCTACCTCTACAAGGAGATCGGCCTCCGTCTCAGCATCTCGGTGAAGACAGTCGAGGCGCACGTGAGCTCGGTGCTCCGCAAGCTCCAGCTCTCGAACCGCCACGAGCTCAGCCGCTGGGCCGTCAGCCGGCGGCTGGTGGACTGAGCCCTCGTCGGGACGGCATCATTCGTTCATGGCACCCGCGCTGCTCGAGCGGCATCTGCTCCGCGCCCGCGACCTGGTCGACAGCCGCTACGAGGAGCCGCTCGACCTCGAGGCGCTGGCGAGTGCCGCTCACGTCTCGCCGCGGCACTTCAGCCGCAGCTTCCGCCGCGTCTTCGGCGAGACGCCCCACCAGTATCTCGTCAGCCGTCGCCTCGAGCGCGCCCGGCACCTGCTCCGAACCACCGAGCAGAGCGTCGCGGAGATCTGCCTCTCGGTCGGGTTCACCAGCGTCGGCTCGTTCACCACCACCTTCACCCGACACGTCGGGATCTCCCCCACCACCTACCGCCGGGCCAGCGCCGCTCCCTCGGCGGCCGACTACATCCCGCTCTGCGCGC
This sequence comes from Solirubrobacterales bacterium, assembly GCA_036377415.1. Classification (GTDB taxonomy): domain Bacteria; phylum Actinomycetota; class Thermoleophilia; order Solirubrobacterales; family 70-9; genus DASUPK01. The sequence goes on along the minus strand of DASUYK010000063.1, from coordinate 24,333 downwards.
TGATGGCGTGGGCCCGGCGGCCGGGAGATGGCGCGTTTCGAGAAGACAGCGCGAAGAGCGGGGACTAGGGTCGGCGGCGTCCCTAGATCCGACTGAAAGGAACGAAAGAGATGATCGACGCGATTTCCCATATGGGCGTCTGGGTCCACGACCAGGACGAGGCGAAGACCTTCTACACCGGGAAGCTCGGCTTCGAGGTGCGGCAGGACGCCACCCTCGATGAGCTCGGCGGATACCGCTGGCTCACCGTCGGTCCGCCCGATCAGCCCGACGTCAACGTGATCCTCAGCAAGCCGGGACCGCCCGCGATGGACCCCGAGAGCGCGGACCAGCTCCTCGCTTTGGTCGCAAAGGGCGCGATGGGTCCGGGGATCCTCCGGACGGAGGACTGCCAGGCGACCTGCAAGGAGCTGGAGGAGCGGGGTGTGGAGCTGAGCCAGCAGCCCGACGAGCGGTTCTACGGGATCGACGCCAGCCTCCGCGACCCGTCCGGGAACCAGTGGCGGGTCGTGCAGCCGATCGAGTTCGATCTGGAGGCGAAGCAGAAGGCGCAGGCGAACGGCGGCTGACCGGCAATGTGCCTGCCTGACCCGTTAGAGGAACGGAAGTCCCTCGCTGAACGAGGCGATCGCGGCGTCGGCGCCGGCCTCGAGCAGCTGCTCGACCGTGAACTCTCCTGTGGCGACGCCGACCACCCTGAGCCCGGCGCCGTGGCCCGCCTCGACGTCGCGCGGGGTGTCGCCACAGGAGAAGCAGCGGTCGCGGTCGAGGCCGTCGCCTGAGACCAGCTCCCCCCGCTCGAGAGCCTTCTTCGTCAGCTCGGTTCGATCCGGCGAGTCCGAGCCGTAGCCACCGAACGAGAAGAACCGGTTGAGGTTGGCGCGGGCGAGCTTGATGTGGGCGGCCTCCTCGACGTTGCCCGTGGTGAGACCGAGCATCACGCCGTCGTCGATCAGGCGCTCGAGCAGCTCGACGACCCCGTCATGGACGACGAACCCCGGGGAGCTCTCGACCTCCTCGTCGAGGTGATCGAGGCGGCGGCGCATCACCCCGGCCGCCTCCTCCTCGGTGGGCTCCCGGCCGAGTGCGTTCTTGAAGACCACTCGCCCCACCTCCGGGTCCGGGACGCCCTTTCCGGTCACCGCCGGCACGTCGACGTCCACGTCATGCAGCTCCTTGAACGCCCGCTGCCAGGCGCGGTCGCTGGCGCCGCCGGTGCTGATCAACGTCCCGTCGATGTCGAAGAGAACGGCCCGGGTCACTCGTCGAGCCACTCCGCCTCCATCCTGGCGACCGGATGGATGCTGATCTGTCGCAGCGGCTCGGGACCGATCGAGGTGAACCTGTGTGGGACGCCCGCCGGAACGACGACGATCTCCCCTCCCGCCACCTCGACCGTCTCCTCCCCGACGGTGAAGCGGGCGGTGCCCGCCTCCATGATGAACGTCTCCTCGTAGGGATGCCTGTGCAGGCTCGGGCCTCGACCGGCGGCGTGCCTGCTGAAGAAGAACGAGACCTCCGCGCCGTGTTCATGCCCTTCGAAGCGCGAGGCGTCGGCGCCCGCCGGCAGATCTTCGAGCCTGAGCCGCCTCACCCGGACCTGTGCTGCCGGTAGCGGCGGATCAGGTTGTTGGTCGAGCTGTCGTGGCCGAGCTCCGGCTCATCGCCCGACCGGAGCTCGGGGATGATCCGCTTCGCCAGCACCTTGCCGAGTTCGACCCCCCACTGATCGAAGGAGTCGATCCCCCAGATCGCCCCCTGGGTGAAGACGCTGTGCTCATAAAGCGCGACCAGTGAGCCGAGGGTCCGGGGGGTGAGCTCTTCGGCGAGGATCACGTTCGAGGGCCGGTTCCCCTCCATCACCCGGTGCGGGACGATCGCCTCCGGGGTCCCCTCCTCGCGAACCTGCTCGGCGGTCTTGCCGAAGGCGAGCGCCTCGGGCTGGGCGAAGACATTCGACATCAGCAGATCGTGATGGTCGCCGAGCGGGTTCAGGGTCCGCATGAAGCCGATGAAGTCGCACGGGATCAGCCGCGTCCCCTGATGGATCAGCTGGTAGAAGGAGTGCTGGCCATTGGTCCCCGGCTCGCCCCAGAAGATCGCGCCGGTGTCGTAGTCGACGCGGAGGCCGTCGACGGTGACGTGCTTGCCATTCGACTCCATCGTGAGCTGCTGGAGATAGGCGGGGAAGCGGTGCAGGTACTGGTCGTAGGGGAGGACCGCAACAGTCTGCGCGCCGAAGAAGTTCCCGTACCACACGGCTAGCAGCCCCATGATCGAGGGCAGGCTCTGGCCGATCGGCGACTCGACGAAGTGCTCGTCGACGGCGTGGAGCCCGGCGAGCATCTCCCGGAAGGCCTCGGGCCCGATCGCGAGCATCAACGACAGCCCGATCGCCGAGTCCATCGAGTAGCGGCCGCCGACCCAGTCCCAGAAGCCGAACATGTTGTCGGTGTCGATCCCGAACTCGGCGACGCCGTCGGCGTTGGTGGAGACGGCGACGAAGTGCTTCGCGATCGCCTCCCGATCACCGAGCTTCGCGAGCGCCCATTCCCGCGCGGTGTGCGCGTTCGTCATCGTCTCGAGTGTGGTGAAGGTCTTCGAGGAGATCACGAAGAGCGTCTCCTCTGGATCGAGGTCCCAGGTCTTCTCGGCGAAGTCGGTGCCGTCGACGTTCGAGACGAAGCGGAAGTTCATGTCGCGCCGCGAGTAGTGGCGAAGCGCCTCGTACGCCATCACCGGACCCAGGTCGGAGCCGCCGATGCCGACGTTGATCACGTTCCGGATCGGCTTACCGGTGTGCCCCGTCCACTGCCCCGAGCGGATCCGCTCGGAGAACTGCGACATCCGGTCGAGCACCCCGTGGACCTGCTTGACGACGTCCTCGCCGTCGACGACGAGGGAGCGTTCCTTCGGCATCCGAAGCGCGACGTGCAGGACGGCCCGGTCCTCGGAGACGTTGATGTGCTCTCCGCGGAACATCGCGTCCCGGCGCTCGGCGACGCCGCTCTCCCTGGCGAGCTCGGCGAGCAGCGTCATCGTCTCGTCGGTGATCCGGTTCTTCGAGTAATCGAGGGAGAGGCCGGCGCCCTCCGCGACCAGGCGCTCGCCGCGATCGTGATCCTCGGCGAAGAGGTTGCGCAGGTGGCGATGCCGGATCTCGACGTACTCCTCCTCGAGAGATCCCCAGGCCCGCTGCATCCCAAGCTGTGATTCGGGGCTCACGCGCGCAGCCTAACCGCGCCGAGCCGTCGAGCTGTGCGCTCAGGCCGCGAGACGCTCCGACTCGGACTTGATCGTCTCGAGCAGGTCGGTCCAGGACTTGACGAACGCGGCTGCCCCGTCCTTTTGGAGCTTCAGGCCCAGCGCGTCCGCGTCGATCCCGGCCTCGCGGTGCGCCTCGAAGACCTCGGCGGCGTCGCCGCCGTCGGCCGGCAGCGGATCGCCGACGGTGCCGTGGTCGGCGAATGCCCTGAGCGTCTTGTCGGGCATCGTGTTGATCGTGTCCGGAGCGGCGAACGCGTCGATGTAGAGCGTGTCGGACGCCTCCGGGTCCTTGGTCCCGGTGCTCGCGAAGAGCAGACGCTGGAGCCGCGCCCCCCTCTGCGCCAGGCCATTCCAGCGATCGGACTCGCGCAGCTCCCGCCACGCGGCGTAGGTCTGCTTGCCGACCGCGACACCGAGAGTGTTCTTGAGGTCGTCGGGCACCTCATCGTGGACGGCGACGTCCCAGCGGCTGACGAAGAGGGAGAGAACCGACGGGACGTCGGGGTCGAGCCCGGCCTCGATCCGCCGCTCGATGCCCTTCATGTAGGCGTCAGCCGCCGCGACCATCTGGTCGCTCGAGAAGAGCAGCGTCACGTTGATCGGCACCCCGGCGAAGATCGACTTCTCGATCGCCGGCAGGCCCTCGGGCGTGCCGGGGATCTTGATGAAGATGTTGTCCGAGGCGCGCCCGTGAAGGTCGGCGGCCTGCTGGATCGAGGCGTCGGTGTCATAGGCAAGCAGCGGCGAGACCTCCAGCGAGACCCAGCCGTCCATCCGCTCGGTGCGCTCATGCTCGGGCTCGAACAGCTTCGCCGCCCGCTTCAGGTCGGCGAGCGCGAGCTCGAAGAAGATCTGCTCCGGCTCGGTGCCCACCTCGCGCAGCTCGGCGATCTGCTCGTCGTAGGCGTCCCCTCCGCTGATCGCCTTGTCGAAGATCGTCGGGTTCGACGTCTGCCCGGTAACCGAGAGCTCGTCTATGTAGCCCTGCAGCGTCCCGTCGTCGAGCATCGTGCGGGTGATGTTGTCGAGCCAAAGACTCTGACCCAGGTCGTGAAGCTTCTGCGTGGGATTCACTGTGCAAGCACCTCCTTGGCGGTCTCGGCCACTCTGTCTGGAGTAAAGCCGAACTTGCTCTGAACGTCCTTGAGCGGCGCGGAAGAGCCGAACGTGTGCATCCCGATCCTCGCGCCCTCGGGTCCGACGAACCGGTCCCAACCGAGGGTAGAGGCCTCCTCGACGGATACCCGGGCCCTGATCCCCGGAGGCAGGACCTGATCGCGATAGGAGTGCTCCTGTCGCTCGAAGAGCTCCCAGCAGGGCAGGCTCACCACCCGCGAGCGGATTCCGTCGGCGATCAGGCTCTCGTGGGCGCCGACCGTCAGCGCCACCTCGCTCCCGGTCGCGATCAGGATCACCTCCGGGTCCCCCTCGTCGGGATCGGCGAGCACGTAGCCGCCGCGGCGAAGCCCCTCCGCCGACGCATACCGCGACCGATCGAGGATCGGGACGTTCTGGCGGGTGAGGACGAGGGCCACCGGCTGGTGGGTGCGGTCGAGCGCCTCGCGCCACGCCTCCGCTACCTCGTTCGCGTCGCAGGGCCGGATCACGTCGAGCCCCGGGATCGCCCGAAGCCCGGCGAGGTGCTCGACGGGCTGGTGGGTCGGACCGTCCTCGCCGAGCCCGATCGAGTCGTGAGTGAAGACGTGGATCACCGGAAGCTCCATCAGGGCCGAGAGCCGGATCGCCGGCTTCGCGTAGTCGGAGAAGGTGAGGTAGGTCGACCACAGCGGCCGGAGCTTGGCGAGCGAGAGCCCGTTCGAGAGCGCCGCCGACTCGTGCTCGCGGATCCCGAGGTGGAGCTGGCGGGCGCTGCGCTGCTCGGGCTCGAAATCCTCGGCGCCCTCCACCCCTTCGAGGCGGACGGAGGTGGAGTCGGTGAGGTCCGCCGAGCCCGCCAGGAGCCAGGGGATCCGGCCGGCGACCGCGTTCTCGACCTGGTTGGAGGCCTTCCGGGTCGCCATCCCCTTCTCGTCCGGGCCGAAGCTCGGGATCTCGGCTTCCCAGGAATCAGGGAGCTCGCGGCGCTGCATCTGGCCGATCTCGTGGGCCACGGCCTCGTGCTCGCGGTGGTAGCCGTCCAGCAGGGACTCCCATTCCTCACGCAGCTTGGCGCCCCGCCTGCCGATCCCCTCGTCGAAGTGCTCGCGAACCCCGTCGGGGACCAGGAACTGGGCGTCCTCGGGCCAGCCGTAGGTGCGCTTGGTCGCACGTACCTCGTCCTCGCCGAGCGGCTCGCCGTGGACCTCCGGGGTATCGACCTTGTGCGGGGACCCCCAGCCGATGTGGCTGTCGACGATGACCAGGGTCGGTCGGCCCCGCTCGCTCTTGAATTCCTCGAACCCGCGGGTGAGCAGCTCGAGGTCGTTCGCGTCCCCGACCCGCGTCACGTTCCACCCGTAGCCCATGAACCGTGCCGCCACATCGTCCTCGTAGGCGATCTCGGTCCGCCCGTCGATCGTGATGTGGTTGTTGTCGTAGATCCAGCAGAGGTTGTCGAGCCTCTGGTGCCCCGCGAGCGACGCAGCCTCGCTCGAGACGCCCTCCATCAGGCAGCCATCGCCGGCGAAGGCGTAGACGTCGAAATCGAAGAGCGGGAAACCCGCGCGGTTGTAGCGCGCCGCGAGCCACTTCGAGGCGACCGCCATCCCCACGCTCGTCGCGATCCCCTGGCCGAGCGGACCGGTGGTGGCCTCGACCCCGGAGGTCCAGCGGTACTCGGGGTGCCCCGGGCACTTCGAGTCGAGCTGCCGAAAGCGCTTGATGTCCTCGAGGCTGACCGAGGGGTCGCCGACCACCTCGTAGTCGGGGTCGACCGCGCGCACACCGGTCAGGTGAAGCATCGAATAGAGGAGCATCGAGGCGTGGCCGTTCGAGAGCACGAAGCGGTCGCGGTTCGGCCAGATCGGATCCTGCGGATCGAAGCGAAGGAACCGCTGCCAGAGCACGTAGGCGACCGGGGCGAGCGCCATCGGCGTGCCCGGGTGCCCCGAGTTCGCCTTTTGGATCGCGTCTATTGACAGCGTCCTGATCGTGTTGATGCAGAGCTCGTCGATGTCGGTGCGGTGCTGGGCTGCGACTGCCATCTCCACGATCCTACGACTAGATTCCCGCCGGTGAGCGACGCGAACCTCGATCGGGAGAAGCGCGCGGCGGCGGAGGCCGCGGCGGAGCTGGTGACCGACGGAATGAGGGTCGGCCTCGGGACCGGCTCGACCGTCGCCCACCTCCTCCCTGCGATCGCCGCGCGGGGCCTGAGCGACCTGCGCTGCGTCACCACCTCGGTGGCGACCGAGGAGCAGGCGCGCGACCTCGGGATCCCGGTCGAGCCGTTCGAGAAGCTCGAGCGGCTCGACATCGCGATCGATGGCGCCGACCAGATCGCGCCCGACCGCTGGCTGGTCAAGGGCGGCGGGGGGGCGCACACCCGCGAGAAGATCGTCGCCGGGGCTGCGGAGCGCTTCGTGGTGATCGCCGACTCGTCGAAGACGGTCGAGCGGATCGGCGCACCGATCCCCCTGGAGCTTCACGCCTTCGGCCTCGCGGCCACCCTCGCTCGCATCGGGGCGGAGCTCGGGGAGGTCGCGCCGCGCCCCGACACCCCGCCGAGCCCGGACGGGGGCGTGATCGCCGACTACGGGGGCGAGGTCGGGGACCCCGCCGAGCTCGCCGCGAGCCTCGCCGCCGTCCCGGGGGTGGTCGACCATGGCCTCTTCCCGGCGCGAATGGTCGCCGAGGTCCTGATCGGCCGGGGCGACTCGGTCGAGCGCGCCTGATCGAGGCGATCGCGGTGGCCGCCGACCAGACGGACGTCGAAAAGCTCCAAGCCCTCTACCGGGAATGGGGAAGCGGCGACTTCTCGCGCGGTGACCTGTTCCACCCCGAGATCAGCACGGAGACCTTCGGGATGGGCGAACCGATGAAGGGGGAAAACCTCGACGAGTTCATCGCGCATATGCGGACATGGCTCAGCGCCTGGGAGAGGCCGCTGAAGATCGAGGCGGAGGAGTTCAGCGCCTCGGGTACTCGGGTCCTCGTGCTGGTGCACTGGACCGGCCGCGGAAAGGGCAGCGGTGTCGAGATCGAGGGTCGGGGGGCGCACCTCTGGAGCTTCCGGGACGGGCTCGCCATCCGGTTCGACACCTACCGGGACAGAGACGAGGCTCGGGCGGCGCTCGAGCGGGGCTGAACCGGCGGCGATAGGCTCCTGTGCGATGACAGGGACGGTCATCGACGACATCCGCAGCCTCGACCCGGTCTCCTACATCCGCCAGGTCGGTCTCGACCCGGAGGACAGCTACGGATTCATCCCGACGAAGGTGGACGAGGGCGCCACGGCGCTCTTCCTCTACCGCGACCGGCCGGAGTACGCGGAGGCCCGCCCGAAGCTGGCGGCCCCCGAGGAGGCGACCCATCTGGGACCGATCCGGATCGAGCCGACCCAGCGGGTCGAGATGGAGGTTGAAGGCGACGACCTGGGTGGCGCGCTCGATCAGATCGTCGCCCAGGCCCAGCAGATGCAGCAGAAGTGGGGAAGCCTGGCGGACGACCCGCCGCCGTCGGGAGCGCCCGGGGACGTCGTCAGCGGCCCGGAGCCGGCGCGTCTCGAGCGGCTCGCGAAGCTGCGCGAGTCCGGCGCAATCAGCGATGAGGAGTACGGGAAGCTCGCTTCCGAGGAGTCGACGCCCACCGTCGCACCCGCCGGGGAGTCGACGGGCGCACCATCAGGCGGCGCTCCGATCGTCGCTCACCGCATCTACCCCGGAATGGGGTGGCGGAGCAGCGGGCGCCAGCTCAACCACTTCCTCCCGAAGTACCTCGAGATCGTCGGGTTGCGTCCGGAGGACACCTACGGCGTCTTCCCGTGGGGAACGAGGTGGTCAGGCGGCGCGGAGGGCCCTGGCGAGCACGAGTGGGACGACTATTGGATCGCCTACCGCGACCGGCCCGAGTACGGGGCCGCGCGCGATGCCTACGCCGCGGAGGCGGACAAGAAGGGTCGCTGGCCGGACGCGGTGATCTCGCCCGGCGTAGGCCTCGCCCCGGCCGCGGGGCCCGGTGGGGGGAAGCTCAAGGTCGAGAAGGAGAACTGGCCCCGGAAGGCGCTGGTGATGAAGGAGTCGGGGCCCGAGCTCGCCGAGAGCATCAAGGAGAAGATCTCGAAGTTCGGATACGAGCCCGAGGACTCCTTCGGCTTCTGCCCGAACTTCGAGCACAACAGGATCTACTTCGGCTGGCGCAAGAGCTGAGCTAGCCTCACGGCATGGAGGAGAAGGACGCGGTGATCGTCGGCGCACGCTGCGCCGGATCGACGCTTGCGATCGCGCTCGCCGAGCGAGGCTGGGACGTGATCGTCATCGATCGGGACACGTTCCCGAGCGACACCGTCTCGACCCACATGATCTATCCGAACACGGTCGCCCGATTCGAGCAGCTCGGCATCCTCGACACGCTGCAGGCCTCCTATCAGGTCCCGTTCCTGGCGAGCCGCTTCATCGGCCTCGGGCACCGGATCGAGGGCCTCTGGACCTCGGTCGACGGATTCGAGAAGGGGATCAGCCTGCGCCGGCTGGCCCTCGACAAGGGGATTCTCGATACCGCCCTCGCGAAGCCGGGTGTCGAGGGCCGGTTCGGTGAGAGGGTCGTGGACCTGATCGGGTCCGGTACCACCGAGGACCCGGTCACCGGCGTGGTGATGGAGAGTGGCGAGAAGGTGAAGGCGCGGTGGGTCTTCGGCGCCGACGGCCGCGGGTCTACTGTCGCCGGCCGGCTCGGGATCGAGAAGGAGCGACCGCAGCAGGGAGAGCTCTCGTTCCTTTTCGGCTATTGGTCGGGTGTCCCGGACGACGGCCACAACACGATGGACATCAAGCCCGACGCGATCCTGAGCCGCTGGGCGGTCGAGGACGGCCTCCACCTCCTGGTCGTCGCCGGGGACGCGGCATTCACGCGGGGGAGCCATGAGGAGCGGATGAGCAGGTACCTCGAGGGCCTTCGAGGCTTCCCGGAGTCGCTCGACACCAGCGAGCTCGACCGGGCCGAGATGGTCGCCGACCTGGTGGTCGCCCCAGAGTCCCTGATGCGCGGGTTCTTCCGCCGCCCGGCTGGGCCCGGCTGGGTGCTGCTCGGCGATGCCGGCCACTTCAAGCATCCCGGGACCGCCCAGGGGATCTGCGACGCCGTCGAGCAGGCGGTCTACATCGCCGAGCACCTGTCGAGACCGGATCCCAGCCTCGACGCCTACGAGGCCTGGCGCGACCAGCGGGCCGCCGAGCACTACGACTGGTCATTCGCCTGGGGGCGGTTTCCCCGCCCCGAGGTCTCCGAGAGGCTCTTCAGGGGATGGGCGAGCGAACCGGACGCGGGACAGGACCTTCGCGACACCTTCAGCCGGCAGGTCGAGCCCTCCCAGGCGATGAGCAAGGAGCGCATGGCGCGCTGGTTCGCGGAGGCGCCGGAGCCCGCGTCACCTTAGGAAGAGGCAAACCGGAGCCGCGCACCTTCCCCCGGCTGCTCTTGTTTCAGTGCTGACGTGGTCTCCCCGGGCATGAAGAGGCGGGGCCTGACCGCCGCGATCGCGGCGGCAGCGACCCTCTGGGTCGCCCCCATCGCGCAAGGAGCGAGCGGGGCCGTCGCGACCCATGAGCTCGAGGCGAGCCCAGCCGAGGTCCGCGAGTACTGGACGCCCGAGCGGATGCGGGCCGCCGAGCCTCTGGACGACCCGGGCGGCGGCCGCCTCGAGCATGGGCCCGCCCGGACGGCGGCCGCTCCGCCCGACCAGGAGCTCCCCCCGGAGCTCGACACCACCTATCCGTACCGGATCCACGGAAAGCTCTTCCTCACCCTGAACGGGTCGAACGCGCAGTGCTCGGCGACGGTGGTCACCTCGTTCAGCCGCGACCTGGTGCTGACCGCGGGGCATTGCATCGCCGAGCCCACTCCGGGCAGAACGGCCTGGGCACGCAACCTCCTCTTCGTCCCCGCCTATCGAGACGGCAACGCCCCGCTCGGCTCCTATCCGGGATCGAACGCGGGCGTGCCGGCGATCTGGGCCGTCGCGGGCGCGATCTCGTTCGACGTCGGGATGGTCAGGCTCGCACCGGCGGCGGGAGGCGCGATCCAGGACCAGCTCGGGTCGCGCGGGATCGCGTTCAATCGTGCCGCGAAGAGCTTCAAGGGAAAGACATTCCAGATGTTCGGATACCCGGCGGCGCCGGAGCCGACCTACAACGGCCAGCGCCCGATCCTCTGCAGCTCCCCGTTCCTCGGCTTCGAGGGGTTCTCGGGCTCACCCGTGGGGGGGCCCTGCAACCAGCAGCAGGGGGCGAGCGGCGGCGGCTGGGTCCAGAGCGGCGGGATCGTCACCTCGCTCACCAGCCACAGCGCCTGCAACGACCCGGCGGGCTGCACGGCGATCGCGGGGACATATCTGGGCAACGCGGCGTTCACGCTCTGGTCCGCGATCGGCGGCGGCCTCCCGAAGGGGCTGAAGAAGAAGATCAAGGGGTGCAAGCGGAAGCGGCCGAAGAAGCGCCAGCGCTGCCTGAACCGCTACGAGACCTTCCAGCCGGTCATTCGATGAGGTGAGTCCGGCCTAGCCGCCGGGGGCGGCGGCCGGGTCCGCGAGGATCAGCGAGTCGCCACCGGGCTCCACCCTCCCCGCCGGGATCGATGGATCGCGAGCGATCAGCTTCGCGAGCGCGTCCCGCTTTTCCTCGCCGGTGACGACCCAGAGCAGGCCCCGGGCCCTCGCCAGCTCCGGATAAGTGAGCGTCATCCGGCGCACCCCCTGATACTCGCCGCCCGTCACCGCGACCCGTCGGTCGCTCACCTCGAGGACGGGGTCCCCCGGGACGAGCGACGCCGTGTGTCCGTCGGGGCCGATGCCGAGGTGGGCGAGATCGAGTGCCTCCGGCAGCTGCGCCGCGTATCGCTCAGCGGCGGCGTCGAGGTCGTCGTCCGTCACCGGCATCGGACGGACGCTCCCCTGCGCGCCGATCGAGAGGCTCTCGACCAGGTGGGTCAGGTTGCGCTCGTCCGAGCCGGCCGGGGCGACCCGCTCGTCGACCTGGAAGATCTCGGTCGCGGTCCAGTCCATCTCGAGGTCCTCGAGTTGGGAGATCATCGGCCAGGGGTCGCGGCCGCCGCTCACGCCGAGGGCGCAGTGCCCCCGCTGGGAGACCGCGGCCCGTGCCGCCTCCGCGATCAGCTCCGCGCCCCGTCGGTGGACGGCATCGGCATCGTCCAGGACCTCGAGCCTGTGAGCCGCCACTACTTCGGCTTCTCCTCATGGCCCCCGAACTGCTTCCGCATCGCGGAGAGGACGCGGTTTGCGAAGTCGTCGAGGTCGCGGGAGGAGAAGCGCTCATAGAGCGCCGTGGTGAGAACGCCGGCGGGGACGCCCTCCTCGATCGCGGCGATCGAGGTCCAGCGCCCCTCTCCGGAGTCCGAGACGCGGCCCTCGAAGTCGGAGAGTTCCGGGGACCCCACCAGCGAAGCCGCCGTCAGGTCGAGCAGCCACGAGCCGATCACGCTTCCCCGGCGCCAGACCTCGGCGATCTCGGGGATGTCGAGGTCGTACTGGTAGTACTCGGGGTGCTCGAGCGGAGCGGTCTCGGCGTCCGCCTCGCGCTTCACCTTGCCGGCGTTCGCACACTTGAGGATGTTGAGGCCCTCGGCGTAGGCAGCCATCACCCCGTACTCGATTCCGTTGTGGACCATCTTGGTGAAGTGGCCCGCCCCGCTCGGGCCGCAGTGTAGATAGCCGTTCTCGGCGGGGGCGGGGTCGCCGCTTCGGCCCGGCGTCCGCTCGGCCGAATCGACCCCGGGAGCGATCGTCCTGAAGATCGGGTCGAGCCGCTCGACGGCGCCGTCCGGGCCGCCGATCATGAGGCAATAACCCCTATCCAGACCGAAGACGCCCCCGCTGGTGCCGCAGTCGATGTAGTCGATCCCCTTGTCGGCGAATTCGGCCGAGCGGCGGATGTCGTCGCGGTAGTAGGAGTTGCCGCCGTCGATGATCGCGTCGCCCTTGTCCAGGACCTCGGCGACCTCGTGCACCGTCGTCTCGGTGATCTCGCCGGCCGGGACCATCACCCATACGGCCCGAGGGGCGTCAAGCTTCTCGGCCAGCTCCTTCAGCGAGGAGGCGCCGGTCGCTCCCTCTCCCGTCAGCTCCTTGATCGGGTCGGGATTGACGTCGTAGACCACGCACTCGTGGCCGTCACGCATCAGGCGCCGAACGATGTTCGCTCCCATCCTGCCGAGGCCGACCATTCCGAGCTGTGCCATCCGAGTCTCCTTCTCCGTCGAGGGACCGGGGGATCCTAAGCGCGTCCGTTACGGTGCGCCCGTGGCACAGGCATCGACAGGCCAGTCAACGGGCGCTCCCGCCGACGCGCTGGCGGTCTTCGGGATCACCGGCGACCTGGCCAAGAAGATGACCCTGAAGGCGCTCTACGACCTGTGCGTCAACGGCACGCTCAAGGTGCCGGTGATCGGCGTCGCCCGCAACGACTGGAGCGACCAGGACCTGCACCAGCACGCGCGCGACGCGATCGAGGCTCGGATCCAGGCACGCCACGAGGAACTGGACGAGGATGCCTTCGAGAGGTTCGCCGCGAGCCTCTCCTATGTCCAGGGCGACTACACCGACCCCGAGACCTACACGCGGTTGAAGAAGGCGCTCGCCTCGGCCAAGCGCCCCGTCTTCTACCTGGAGATCCCGCCGTCGCTGTTCGCCCCGGTGATCGAGCAGCTCGGCAAGGCAGGGCTGACCGACGGGGCACGGGTGGTGATCGAGAAGCCCTTCGGCCACGACCTGCGCTCCGCCCTGGAGCTGAACGAGCAGATCCATCAGGTGCTCGACGAGGACCAGATCTATCGGATCGATCACTTCCTCGGCAAGGAGCCGGTGATGGACATCACCTACCTGCGCTTCGCCAACTCCCTGTTCGAGCCGGTCTGGAACCGCCGCTACGTCGAGTCGGTGCAGATCACGATGGCGGAGGATTTCGGCGTCGAGGACCGCGGCAGCTTCTACGACCCGGTCGGCTGCCTGCGCGACGTGGTCCAGAACCACCTCCTCCAGGTTCTCGCCCTGGTCGCGATGGAGCCACCCTCAGCCGGCGGTGACACCGACCCCGTCCGGGATGCGAAGCTCGACCTGTTCAAGGCGATTCCCGAGGCGGACCCGAGCCGCTACGTCCGCGGCCAGTACGAGGGATACCGGAAGATCGAGGGGGTGGACCCGAAGTCGACCACCGAGACGTTCGTCGGTCTCCGCCTGGAGATTCAGAACTGGCGCTGGTGGGGAGTCCCGTTCTTCCTCCGCGCGGGGAAGTGTCTCGCCGAGCGGGTCACCGAGGTCCGGGTGATCCTCAAGGACCCGCCACCCGTCGGGATCGGTGGTCGGCCGACTCCCGAGAGCGACGAGCTGATCGTGCGGATCGACCCCGACCCGGGCGCCTCCCTCCTACTGGAGGCGAAGCAGACCGGTGAGGAGTCGCTCCGCCGCGTCCACCTCGACCTGCTCTTCAACGAGCAGTTCGGGGGCCAGCCCGGTCCGTACGAGCGGCTGCTCAGCGACGCACTCGCCGGCGAGCAGCAGCGGTTCGCGCGCGAGGACTCGGTTGAGGAGACCTGGCGCATCGTCCAACCCCTGATCGAACGGCCCTGCGAGCTCGAGACCTACGCGCCGGGCGGCTGGGGCCCGGAGGGCGCCTCGAACCTCACCCATGGATACGGCGGCTGGCGCCGCCCCTGGCTCCCCGAGGCGCCGTTCGAGGCCGTCGGCGCCGGATAGTAGCTAGGGTCTGAATCATCTCGCAGGCCACCTTTCACACCAACGCGGGGCCGATCACCGTCCGCTTCTTCGACGAGGACGCGCCGAAGACCGTCGAGAACTTCCGCAAGCTCGCCGACGACGGCTTCTACGACGGGCTGATCTTCCACCGGGTGATCAGCGACTTCATGATCCAGGGCGGCTGCCCGGAGGGCACCGGGACGGGCGGCCCGGGCTACACCTTCGAGGACGAGATCAACGAGCACAAGATCGTCCGGGGCGCTCTCGCGATGGCGAACGCGGGACCCAATACCAACGGCTCCCAGTTCTTCATCGTCACCACGGACGCCGCACCATGGCTGGACGGAAAGCACACTGTCTTCGGCGAGATCATCGACGGCATGGACGCGGTCGACGCGATCGAGGGCACCGAGACGGCGCCCGGCGACCGGCCGATGGAGCCGCAGGTGATCGAAAGGGTTGAGCTGGGCGACTGACCGGCCGTCCAGGCAGGGCACGAACGGCCATTACTTCGATGGCGGGCGGGACTCCGCGCCCCACCCGCAGGCCGAGGATCCCGACGCGCGCCGAAGGCTGCGCGAGCTCTCAGCCGAGCTCACCGGAGTGCCGGTAAGCGCCTAGGCTGCGCGCCGTGGGCCTCAGCGACAAGCTCCGCGAGCTCTTCGGCCTTGGCGAGGGATCGCTCCATCCCGACGGGCTCGCCGAGCTCAACGTCGGCGACGCCCGCTTCGACGACTGGGAGGTCGTCCGCGACTTCGGCGAGCTCGAGGCGGGTCGGGCCTGGCGCCAGCAGTTGACCGACGCGGGGATCGAGGCCGTTCTCACCGCCGATCACCCGCTCGATCAGTTCGGCCGAGGGGACATCGCGCTTCGCGTGCCCCCAGGCCGCTGGAGCGAGGCGAACGAGCTGCTGGACGAGCCCCTCGATTAGCCGCGCACCGGGTCCCCGTTGGGCTTCACGACCAACCAGAGGCCGCCGAACTCCTCGATGTTCTGGCAGAGGACCGCGCCCGGCGGGTCGTCCACGTAGTAGTAGAGCGGGTGGCCGTTGTAGGTGGCTTGGGTCGTCCCATCGGTGCGCTCGGTCGCCCCCAGCAGGCTCGGATCGGCCCCCGAGCCGGCCCGCGGGGCGCCCTCGGTGAGGACCGGCGGCCAGGCGTCGGCGCAGTCGCCGTAGCACTCGCTGGTCGGCCCGCTCTCCTTGTCGAACAGGTAGATCGCCTGATCGTCGCCGTCGAACAGGATCGGCCCGTAGTCGGAATCGGACACCTTGATCGTCGTGCCCTTGCCCGCGGGCTCGGCCGGTGGCGGCACGGTCGTCGTTGCGGCCGCGGTCCCCGCCGCTGTCGTCGAATCGCCGTCGTCGTCGTCATCGTCCCCGCAACCCACCAGCAGCAGGGCGGCGGCAGCGGCGCCGATCGCGATCAGCCTGATCATCATCGCTCCTTCCGTCGACTCCCAGTAGGTCGCGTCAGGGGCTCCGGCGTTACAGGGTGCTACGAGGCTTCGGCTCTCGGTCCGTCCCGCCCGGAACGAGCTCCTTGTCCAGCTCCGGGTCCGCGTAGCAGACGACGGTCCCGGCGCGGCGGTCCGGCCAGCCTCGGCGCTGCCGATCGAACAGGACCCCTGCGAACCCGAGCAGCAGCGGCAGCGCGGCGATCGGCATCCAGATCGCCCGGCGGATCGCCTGTCCCACCCGGACGGCGGCGCCATCCTCGGAGAGCATCCTCAGTGCGAGGAAGGACATCCCCGGCGTCCGCCCCGCACCCGACCAGAAGACCACCATGTAGCCGATCGCGATCAGCGACCAAGCGGTGAACCCGAGAGCGACGACAACCGTCCCCACCTCGGTGTCCCCCGACTCGAAGATCGAGATCAGCAGCGCGATCGCCGCCGAGATCAGGAGGAGGCCGCCGTACACGACTGCGCCATCGATCGCCAGTGCGAGCAGCCTGCTGAAGGCGCCCGCGTATATGGGCCGTCCCTCCCTTTTCGGCCTGCGGAGGATCACCCGGGCGACGCGCTCCGCGGCAGTATCGAGCCGCCGCGTCGTGCGCCTCAGTTGGCGTCGCAGATCCTCCAGCAGCCCGACGCCCTGGGCCGCAAGCGCCGAGCGCACCTCCGGCGCCTCCGCCACCCGCTCGACCAGCCGCTGCGCCTGGTCGCTGTCCAGGACCTTGTCCCAGACCCGCTTCGATGTCTCGGTGTCCAGCAACCGCTCCGTTGCGCGAGCCGCGGTGTCGCTGTCGAGAGCGCGGTCGACACCACGGTCGACGGCTCCTTCGACCGCCCGGTCGATTCCGAGCCGCCGGGCGACGCCGCGGGCTCCGCGCCAGCCGGTCCTGGCGATTGCGTCCACGGTGCGCTCGATGGATGTGCGCTCGTTCGCCACTGAGCGTCGCAGCAAGCGTAGTAAGCGCGGGCGGACCGGGGGTAAGAGTCGTCCCACGAGAGCAACCGTGCCCGACGCGGACGGCGCGGCAGACGGCTTCGCCATTCAGCGGCGTCCCCTGACACCGGGCCGAACTAGTTCGGGAACCAGGTGAAGCGGACGCTCGCTCCCCCCTGGGTGCAGCTGACGAAGCGGCCGTCGGAGTGGACGTCGCGCTTCGCCTCGCAGGTGTACCCCTCCACCGAGCAGGACCGCTTGTAGCCCTCCGGCGACTGCGGGTCGTCGATCGTGTTGCACTGGTTCGGGTTCGCCTCCCACGCGTCCGCGATCGCGAGGGCGGAGGCGCAGTCGGTGCCGGCGAACTCGAACTTCTGGTAGTTCGCCGGAACCGAGCAGCCGGCCGACGAGCCGCCGGTCGTTTGGGTGTCCTGCTTCTTCGTCTTCGCCGGTGCGGCCGGCGCGCCGTTCGTAGTCGTGCCGGTGGCGATCGGGGAAGTGGGCGAGGGGATCGAGACCGCCTCGGTGGTCTCCTCCTGGCCGCTCTCGTCGCCGCAGCCGGCGGCGACGGCAAGCAGGGCGGCGGTGCCCAGTCCCGCCAGTGAACGCCTCAGTCGCATCCGCGCCATCCTTGCGGATTTGCCCGGCGCGCAGCTGGCTGGCTGGCCAATTAAGCTGCGGGCAACGGCCCCAGGAGAGGAAAGACGATGAACAAGCCGGCTCAGGACGAAGCCGTCGGCGGCGGGCTCGACGACCTCGAGCAGATCGACGTCACCGACCGCGAGCACTGGGAGGACGGGCCTCCCCACGAGATCTTCAGGGAGCTCCGGGGGCGCTGTCCCGTTCACTGGTCGGAGATCAACGAGTACCCGAACGAAGAGGGGTTCTGGTCCGTCGTCCGAGCCGACGACGTCCGCGACGTGAGCCTCGACTGGGAGACCTACTCCTCGGAGCGCGGCGGGGTCACCGGGCTGACCCACGCGATCCCGCTGGAGCTCGCGACCGCGATGTTCATCGCCCAGGACCCGCCCAAGCACGACCGCCTGAAGATGCTCTTCCAGCGGGGCTTCACGCCGAAGCGGATCGCGGAGCACGAGGACCGGATCCGGGCGATCACCGAGTGGGTCCTCGACGGCGTCGCCGAGCGCGGCGGCTGCGACCTGGTCACCGACGTCGCGCAGCCGGTGGTCTCGCGGGTAATCGGCAGCTTCATGGGCATCCCCGAGGAGGATGATGCGACCTGGGCGAACCTGATGAACTCGGCCCTCGGGGTCGGTGACGAGGACCTCAATCCGGGCGGGATCGAGAAGGTTCTCCAGGAAGACATCCCCGAGATCTTCGAGCGCTGCCGCGTGATGATCGCGGACCGGCGCGAGAACCCGACCGACGACCTGACCAGCGTCCTCGTGCACGCCGAGATCGACGGCGAGCGGCTGGAGGAGCACGAGATCGTGATGGGCTTCTTCCTGCTCGTCGCCGCGGGGAACGACTCGACCAAGGCGACCTACACCTCCGGGATGCGGGCGCTGCTCGAGCACCCGGAGCAGATGAAGATGCTGGCCGACGACCCGTCGCTGATCCCGGGTGCGGTCGAGGAGTGCCTGCGGATGTACCCTGCGTTCGCCCACTTCCGGCGCACCGCGACGCGCGACACCGAGATCCAGGGCGAGGCGATCGCCGAGGGCGACAAGGTGATCATGTGGTACGTCTCCTCCAACCGGGACGAGACGCGGTACGAGGATCCGGACCGCTTCGACATCCACCGCAACCCCGAGCACCAGGCCTTCGGTGCGGGCGGCCGACACTTCTGCCTCGGTGCCGCCCTCGCCCGGCTCGAGCTCAAGATCCTGTTCGAAGAGACGCTCCGCCGATTCCCGCAGATGGAGCTCGCCGGGAAGCCGGAGCCGGCGATCTCGGCGTTCCTCAACCAGCTGAAGACTCTCCCCGTCCGCTGGTAGCCGCTCGCCGTCCTCGCTAGCGTCCCGGCGATGCCTCGTCCCCTGCTCGCCGTCGACGCCCCGTCGATGCTGTTCCGCGCCTTCTATGCGCTGCCCAGGTCGATCAAGGGGCCCGACGGAAATCCGGTCAACGCTCTGCTCGGCACCGCCAACCTGATCCTCCGCGAGGTCGAGAGGCACGATCCCCGCGCGGTCGTCCTCTGCTTCGGGCCGGACGCGGCCGCATATCGGGTCGAACTGTTCCCCGACTACCACGCCGACCGAGAGGAGGCGTTTCCGGACGAGCTCGGCCACCAGTGGGAGGACTCGGCGGACTTCTTCGGGTCGTTCGGCTGGACGATCGCCGGATCCGAGGATCTGGAGGCGGACGACCTGCTCAACTCCTACGCGCTCCGGGAGGCGAAGGCCGGCGGGCGGTCCCTGCTCATGACCGGCGACCGCGACATGTTCCAGTGCGCGAGTGCGCGGACGAAGGTCCTCTACGTCAGCACGGGCAAGCAGGGGGGCCAGCCGATGGGCCCGGCCGAGGTGAGGGAGCGCTACGGGATCCCGCCGAAGCTCGTCCCGGACCTGATCGCGCTCCGCGGCGATCCCTCCGACGGCATCCCCGGCGCGAAGGGCGTCGGCGAGAAGACCGCGGTGGAGCTGCTCCGCAAGCACGGCTCGCTCGAGGAGGTGCTGGACGCGGCGATTCGCGAGCCGCGGCCCGCCCTCCGGACGGCGCTCGTCGGCGACCGTGATCGACTGCTCGTCTTCAAGGAGATCGCCACCCTGCGGACGGAGAAGGTGAGCCGACCGCGCGACAAGCGGACCGACTACCGGGGCGCGGCCAGGGCCGCGCGGGAGCGCGGGATGAACCGCCTCGCGGAGCGGTTGCTCGAGAGCGCGAGGTAGCAGGCTAGGCGACCCGGTAGCGCTCGAGGGCCGCGCGCCGGGCCTCGGCGTGGTCGACGATCGGCGCCGGATAGTCGCTCCCGATCATGCACCCGGTCTGCCGCTGCATTTCCTCGGGCATCGTCCAGGGCTCGCTCAGGTAGTCGTCCGGCACCCCTGCGAGCTCCGGGACGTACCTCCGCACGTACACGCCGTCCGGGTCATGCGCCTCCATCTGCCGGGTCGGGCTGAGGATCCGGCGGAAGACCGGCTGGGGATCGGTCCCGACCGAGGCGATCCACTGCCAGTTGCCGTTGTTGTTCGCCTCGTCACCGTCCACCAGCAGGCGCATGAAGTGGCGCTCCCCCCAGCGCCAGTCGATTCCGAGGTCCTTGGTGAGAAACGACCCGACGACGAGGCGCGCCCGGTTGTGCATCCAGCCCTCGCGGCGAAGCTGTCGCATCCCGGCATCGACGAGCGGGTAGCCGGTGCGCCCCTCGCACCACGCCTCGAAGGCGCGTCGCGAGCGGCTCCACCTGATCCTGCCGCGATAGCGGGGCCGGAACTCGGATCTCGCGTTCCGCGGGAAGTGGAGGAGGACCTGGTGGAGGAAGTCCCGCCAGCAGAGCTGGCGGCGAAATGCGCTGGCACCCTCTCCCCTCCCGAGCCGGTCCTCCACTTCCCGGGCCGAGACACAGCCGAGGTGCAGGTAGGGCGAGAGCCGGGAGGTGCCGTCGACCCCGAGAGCGTCCTGCCTGTCCGCATATCGGTCCAGCCCCGAGGAGATGAACCTGCTCAACCTCGCGCGACCCTCCCGCTCGCCTCCGCTGGGAGGCTCGAGCACCTCCTGCTCGAGCCCGACCGCCCGGAGCGGGGGAATCCGGCCCTTCGGGAGCCGTGAGGGGAGCGCCGCCAGCCTTCGGGGCGCGGCGAGAACCGGGCGCCGCGGTTCGTCGAGCCAGGCGCGGTGGAAGGGGGAGAACACCGTGTACGGCTTTCCGGCCCGAGTCCGGAGCGCCCCGAGGTCGTCGATCGCGCCGACCCCGGGGTGGGCGTGGATCTCGACGCCCGAGTGGCCGACCGCCGCGGCGACTCGCCGCAGGCGCTTGCGATCGAACCCCGAGACGTCCGCGCTCAGGTGAAGCTCATCCGCCCCGACCCGGTCCGCGAGCACCGCCAGCTCCCGCTCCGGTCGCCCGCGACGGATCACGAGCCCGCTTCCACGGCTGCGGAGCGCATCGTCCAGGTCCTGGAGTGACTCGAGCAGGAACTGGGTCCGGGGGCCGGACGCGTGGCGTCCCCGTAGGAGGCGATCGTCGAGGCAGAAGACCGGCACGACGCGCTCGCTCGAATCGAGGGCGGCCCGGAGGGCCGGATGATCGTGGAGGCGCAGGTCGCGCCGAAACCAGACGATCGCGGTCAGCAGCTGCCCGGCCGGTCGATCAGGAGCTGGACGGTCGAGCCGGGAGGAGCGACCTCGTCCGGTGCGGGCGCGGTGTCGCACACCTCCCACTCCGACGGGACCAGCACCCCGAAGAGACCGCCGCCGACCCGGCTCGATCGGAGTCCGAGGTCATCGAGCTCGCTCTCGGCCTTGTCGAGCGGCACTCCGATCAGGAACGGCACCGTCACCCCGCTCGGCTCGGGTGGCGGGCTGTCCCCGTCGTCGAGCTTCGGCACCGCGACGAACGCTGCGGCGCCGAGCACCGCGATCGCGACAGCGACCAGCGACAGGGCGATCCTCCAACCCCGCCGGCGGCGACGGCCCGAGCGACGGCGGCGCCGCGTGGGAAGCCTTTCGGTCGGCGACGTCCCCCGCTCGGCCCCGAGCCGCGCCGTCGGGGCCGTCGGCGCCGCTTCACCGGTGCCGACCGCGTGCTCCGCCCGGGTCACCGCCTCTCCGCGCACGGCAGCGATCGCCGCTCGACCCAGATCTCCCGCCGACGGGTATCGGTCGGCCGGATCCTTCGCCATCGCCCGGCGGATGACATCGTCGAGGACACCGGGCTCGGCGCCGCTGGAGCGGGCCGAGGGTGGCGGCTCGTTCAGGTGAGCCCACATCTTCGCCGAGCTCTCGGGGGCCGAGTACGGTACCTCGCCCGTGACCGCGTGGAAGAGCACGCCCCCGAGCGCGTATACGTCCGTGCGGGCGTCGACCCGGTCGGCTTGGATCTGCTCCGGCGCCATGTAGTCGACGGTCCCGATCACCTCGCCGGTCGCCGTGAGCCCGCCCGCGGCCGCCACCGCCTTCGCCAGCCCGAAGTCGGTCAGGTACGCCCTCGGGTCGGTCCGGTAGGACTCCCCCTCGGCGATGATCACGTTGGCAGGCTTCACGTCACGATGCACGAGCCCGGCGGCGTGGACGGCGTCGAGGCCCTCCGCGACCTGGGCGATCACCGCGGCCGCGCGCTCGGGTGGCAGGGGCCCCCGGGACGCGGTCAGCCGCTGAAGGTCGACACCGGGCAGGTATTTCATCGCGACGAAGGCGAGACCGTCCCGCTCGCCGGCGGCGAACAAGGTGACGACCCGCGGATCCTCGACCGAGGCCGCCGTCCGCGACTCCAAGCGAAATCGCTCGCGGAAGCGCTCGTCGTCCGCGACGTCGCTCCTGATCACCTTGAGCGCGACGGGCCGCTCGAGGCCCAGCTCCGTGGCGAGGTAGACGACGCCCATCCCGCCGCGCCCGAGAACCCGCTCGATCCGGTAGCCCGCGAACACCGTTCCGGGAGCGAACTCAGCCGAACGCCCACCTCTCATCGCTCCTTCGACTGACATGCGAGCACCCAGTATCGCGGCTGCTCAGGCCGCGGACGCTCGACCCAACCGCTACCAGGAGTCGACGAAGCGGTGGCCGCGCTCGGCGGGCGGTGCGGAACCCGCCATCGCTGCGGCCAGCGTCGAGGAGATCACCCGCCGGGTCTCCGCCGGATCGATCACGTCGTCGAGCTCGAACACCGTCGCGGCGTTGAGCGCCTTCGCACGCTCGTGGGCGAGCTCGGTAAGCGCCCGGACCCGCTGCTCGCGCTCGGCCTCGTCCGCGATCGCCTCGAGCTCTCGGCGGAAGCCGAGCCGGACGGCGCCCTCCAGGCCCATCGGGCCGAGCTCCGCGGTCGGCCAGCCGACGGTCAGCAGCGGCTCGTGGAGGCTCCCGCCCGCCATCGCCTGGGCGCCGAGCCCGTAAGCCTTCCGCAGGATCACCGCGACCAGCGGGACGCGTAGGGACCCGCCCGCGAGGAATAGCCGCGAGCAATGGCGGACGAGCCCGGTCGCCTCGGCCTCCGGGCCGACCATCATCCCGGGCGTGTCGATCAGCGAGACGATCGGCAGGCCGAAGGCGTCGCAGAGCTGCATCAGGCGGGCCGCTTTGTCGGCGCCCGCGCTGGTGATCGCGCCGGCCAAGTGGATCGGGTTGTTCGCGATCACCCCGACCGGGTGGCCCTCGATCCGCGCGAGGGCCGTGACCATCTCGGGGGCGAAGCGCTCGCGAAGCACGGTCGCCGAGCCCTCGTCCGCGATCCCATCGATCACCTTGCGAACCTCGTAGGCGCGGCGGCGGCGCTCCGGGACCAGCTCGCGGAGCGCCTCGGGGTCCGGGGACTCCCCGGGCACCGATCCCTGAAAGTACGCGAGCAGCCGCTTCGCCGCGGCGACCGCCTCGGCCTCGTCGCCAACCGCGACGTCGACCACCCCGTTCTGGATCTGCATCGCCGCCGGGCCGACGTCGTCGGGATCGACGTCCCCCAGCCCGGCCCCCGCGATCATCGCCGGGCCGCCCATCCCCAGCGAGATGTCCTCGGTCGCGACGATCAGGTCGGAGCAGCCGGCGATCACCGCGTTCCCCGCGAAGCAGCGGCCCGCGACGACGGCGATTCGAGGCACAAGCCCGGAGAGCCCGGCCCAGAACGCGAACGCGCGCGTCTCCAGGGCGGAGACGACCGCGTAGTCGGTGTCGCCCGGACGACCGCCGCCGCCCTCGGTGAAGAAGACCGTCGGCAGCCGCATCCGCTCGATCAGCTCGAAGAGGCGGTCCTTCTTGCGGTGGCCCATCACCCCCTGCGTCCCGGCAAGCACTGTGTAGTCGTAGGAGAGGACGGCGCACGCGGCGCGCTCGCCGAAAAGCTCGCCGTTCACCCGCGCGGTGCCGGCGATCAGGCCGTCGGCGGGGGTGCGCTCGATCAGTTCCCTCACCTCGCGCCGCGCGCGCTGGGCGGCGATCGCGAGCGTGCCGTACTCGACGAAGCTGCCCGGGTCGATCAGGTCGTCCAGGTTCTCGCGCGCCGTCCGCCTCCCAGCCCGGTGCCGCGCCTCGACCGGATCCGGCCGCGCCTCGTCGCGGGTCAGCTGCCGGCGCCGGAGCGCGTCGGTGAGGTCATCCCGCATCCGCGGAAGCCTCGCACAGCGGAACCTGGGCGGGCCGGCAGTGCCGCGGGCTCCGCGAGCTACTTGTGCTTCTTGCGCGTCTTCTCGGCGGCGTCGGCCACGTCCCCGACCTGCTCACCGATCGACCTCACCCGATTTGCGGCCGAGGTGATCGCGTCCAGGTCGATCTTGCTCAGGTCGATCTTCTTGACCGACTTCGGCAGCGACGGGGCATGGAGCTTGCTGAGCGGCTTTCGCTGCTGATTGCGGCTCTTCAGGGCGACGCCTCCGGCGACCCCGGCAACCGCCGCACCGACGGCGATCAGCGGAGCCTTCGCCTTCGAAGCGACGTTCGAAACCTTCTCGCCCGCCGCGGCGATCGGGCCATTCGTCGAGGAGGAGCGAGCTTTCCCGGTGGACGTCGTCGTGCGCCGAGAAGTTCTCGCGCTGCCGCCATTCGAGCCGGTCCGCTTCGTCCTCGACGAAGCGTTGGGCCTGGATCTGCCGTTCCTGCTCGTCGATCTGTTCGCCCTCGATCCACTGCGCTTGGAACGCGTGCTCGAGGAGCTCGTTGTCTGGGCCATTCTGATCGCCTCTCTTTGGCTTCCATGCCAGCTGCGCCATTC
>DASUYK010000062.1:0-9471 GCA_036377415.1 Solirubrobacterales bacterium | reverse complement strand
CTCGATCCGGGAGATCGGCGCCGGGACCTCGTCGCGCCACTCGCCCTCCTCGGACAGCGTCCCGAGGTCACCGGCACCCACCTGGCGAAAGACCTCGGCGGCGACCTCGAGCCCAAAGAGGACCCCAGCCTCCTTCTGCGTGATCGTCGCGGTCGACTCGGCGTCCCCGGGGACCACCGACTCGGCGGTGACGTCCCCGGATCCGATGTCCTCGGCGAGCGCCCGGGCGACCAGGTCACGCGTCTCGGAGTCGATGCTCATCGGTTCAGCGTCTCACGAAACCGCGGTATGAGACGTTTCACGGGCGAATGCGCAATGCGACCCTTCCTCCCTTTCAGGAGCTGCTCGACGAGCACGGTTCCGACGTGCTCGGGTTCCTCGTCGCCACCGTCGGCCCACACGAGGCCGAGGACGCCTTTCAGGAGACCTTCGTCGCCGCCCTCCGCGCCTATCCGAAGCTCGGGCACGCTCGCAACCTGCGCTCCTGGCTGCTCACGATCGCCCATCGCAAGGCGATCGATCACCATCGCGCCAGGGGCCGTCGAGCGGTTCCCGCGGGGAGCGCCGACGAGGTCGCCGGGGACAGGCCGAGCTCGAACTCCCGTCCCGAGGAGTCCGTCGCGGGCGGCGAGCCGGAGCTCTGGACCGCCGTCAGCGGCCTCCCGCCCAAGCAGCGAAGCGCGGTGGTCCTCCGCTTCGCCACCGACATGTCCTACGCGGGAATCGCCCAGGCGCTGGACTGCTCGGAGGCGGCCGCCCGCCGAAGCGTCCATGAGGGCCTGGAGAAACTGAGAGGAGCGTTCGGATGAACCCGATCACTGAGAAGCAGCTCGAGCGACTCCTCCGTGGCCCTGCGTCCCACCGGGACCTCGAGCGCGCGCTGCAGGGCGTCCTCGCACGGGCCGAGCGGGAGGGCCTGATCGACGTCGCGTACGCGAGCGTCGACTCCCCCTTCGGCCGGCTCCTCCTCGCCCGAACGAACCGCGGCGTCGTCAAGCTCGCGCTGCCGAGCCATCGCGGCTCGGAGATCTCCGAGGACGAGGTGCTCGAGGAGCTCGCCCGGAAGGTCTCGCCTCGCGTGCTCGAGTCCCCGCGGAGACTCGACGAGGAGAGGCGCGAGCTCGAGGACTACTTCGAGGGGAGGCGCGACCGCTTCGACGTCCCGGTCGACTGGCGCCTCACCCATCCCGGCTTCCGCGCTCGGGCCCTGCGCGCTGTCGCCCGGATCCCGTACGGGAGGACGAGGACCTACGCCGAGATCGCGAGGGCGGCGGGGAACGAGCGGGCCTCCCGCGCCGCAGGGACCGCCTGCGGCACGAATCCGGTTCCCCTCTTCGTCCCCTGCCACCGGGTCGTCCAGTCAGGTGGCGGGATCGGCAACTACGGAGGAGGCCCGGCGATGAAGCGGGCCCTGCTCGAGCTCGAGGGCGCGCTTGGCGATTAGCGGGGATGCCCGCCCCCCGCCCCCTCGGATAGCTTTGCGGCGTGATCGGGCAAGCTGCCCGTCAAGTCGCGATCTCGCTGCGGGCGGTCGGATCGGTCTTCTCCAATCCCGAGGTGAGAAAGCTTCAGCTCGCCTGGACGGCGTCGTCGTTCGCCCTCTGGTCGTTCGCGATCGCGCTCGGCGTGTACGCCTTCAACCTTGGGGGCGCCGCCGCCGTCGGGGTCGCGGCGATGGTGCGCGTGCTGCCAGGGGCCCTCGTCTCGCCGATCGCGGGCCTCATCGGGGACCGGCACTCCCGCCGCGCGATCCTGCTCGGCAGCTCCAGCCTCGCCGCGATCGCGATGGGCTGCGCGGCAGCCGCAGCCGCCGCGGGCACCTCCGAGGCGATCGTGTTCGCCCTCGCGGGGCTGGTGACGATCGCCTCCAGCCCCTACGTCCCGGCCGAGGGCGCCCTGCTCCCCGCGGTGGTCCGGTCGCCGCAGGAGCTCTCGGCCGCGAACGTCGCCCACGGGGCGATGGACAACCTCGGATTCCTGGCGGGCGCGACGGTCAGCGGGGTGATGCTCGCCACGACCAGTCCTGAGGCCGTCTTTGCGCTCGCCGCCGCCGTCAGCCTGATTGGGGCGCTGGTGCTCCTCCGTCTTCAACGCGACCAGCGACCCAGTTACGCGACGGCAACGGGAACCCGGGGAGCCCTGCACGAGATCGGCCGCGGACTCGCCATCCTGATTGCGGACCGCGACCTTCGGCTGGTCGGAGCGGCTCTCACGCTGCTCGTTCTCTTCGAGGGCGCGGCGGACGTCCTCGTGGTGATCATCGCCCTCGATCTGCTCGGCCTGAGCGACGGGAGCGTTGGGTACCTGAACGCCGCCTGGGGGATCGGGGCCCTGCTCGCCGCGGCGCCACTCGCGCTGCTGCTCGAGCGCGGGCATCTTGCCGCCGGGCTCGTAAGCGGCTGCCTGATCGCCGGTGGCGCCGTCACGCTCCCGGCGATCTGGACCGTCCCGGTCGCCGCGTATCTCGCCTGGGCGACGCTGGGCGTCGGGTATGACTTCGTCGAGGTCGCGGCCCGCACGCTGCTCCAGCGACACGGGTCAGACGAGGTCCTGGCCCGTGTGCTCGGGACGCTCGAGACGCTCAGGTTCGCCGCGCTGGCGCTCGGGTCGATCGCGGCGCCAGCGCTCGTCGCGCTGTTCGGGATCGAGGGCGCGCTGATCGCGCTGGGAGCTGTCCTCCCGCTGTTCGCTCTGGCTCGCTGGTCCGCCCTGCGCTCCTTCGAGATCGGCTCGCCCGTCAAGGAGACCCACTTCAGGCTGCTGCGCGCGAACCCGATCTTCGCGCCGCTGCCCGTCGACGCCCTGGAGCGGCTCAGCCGGGACGTCACCCCGGTCGAGGTCGCGGCCGGGAAGGAGATCATCACCCAGGGCGAGATCGGAGACAGCTTCTACGTGATCGAGAGCGGCGAGGTCGAGGTGCTCGAGGACGGCGCGTTTCGCCGGCGCGAATCCGTCGGCGAGTCGTTCGGTGAGATCGCGCTAATCCATGACGTCGCCCGGACGGCCTCGGTCCGTGCGACCACCGCAACGACCCTTCTGGCACTGGACAGGGACCACTTCCTCGCCGCGGTGACCGGCCACCATCGAAGCCACGAGGCGGCGGCCGGGATCGCAGAGGAGCGTCTGGCGCGTCGGGGTAGGTGACCTGCCCGGGGACGTGAACGGAAGAGGACTCTCTAGAAGGCCAGCAGGCGGAGGTAGGTGCCCGGGAGGAAGCTGACCAGGACCACCATCACCAGGGCGACCAAGACTGCCGCCAGGGCGAGGTTCCGCTGGACGATGTCGCCCCTCTGGTGGGCGAAGTAGGCGAACACCCCGGCGATCAGCCCACCGATCATCGGGGAGAAGAACGCACAGATCAGCAGGAGTCCGCCGAGGACGGCGTCGGCCCCGGTGAGGCGGGGGAACCAGCCGGGTCGCCCGGCGATCGACGGCAGCGACCGACGGCTGCTCTCCCGCGCCTGGCGTGCGGCGGTCAGGTTGGCGCCGCAGATGGCGCAGCCGGCGGCGAACTGGCTGACCGGCGAGCCGCAGTCGGGGCATTTGTTGACCGCTCTCACCATCACTTGATCTGACCGGTCCTCGGAGCCGGCCGACAGAGCCACGCGGCGAGCGCGAACCCCGCGTACATCGCCGTCTCGAGGTGCTCCACCAGCGGCTGGGAGTCCTCGATCGCCCCGCGCAGGTGGACGATCGCCAGCAAGAACGCGGAGAGCGCGAGCAGGTCGAAGAGCCAGGGGCTCCCCGCGGGGTCTCGGGCGGCGCCGAGCGCGACCAGCGAGATCGCGAGGGCGACCGCGCCCAGGCAGCGGCCGAGGTAGTCAGTGAGCTCGCCGGCCCCCGCCGTATCCCACCCGAACCGCTCCGCCCACCAGACCGGATCGATGAACAACGGCAGTGCGAACACCGGGATGAAGACCGCGGCCACCGCGATCAGGAAGGCCCGCGAGCGGTCCATCAGGCGGCGAACACCGCCATCGTCGCCGTGAACCCATGCAGGAAGTTGCGTCCGCCGACCGGGCCGATCTCCCCAGCACAGAAGAACCCGGCTGTCGGTACGCCGAGCGAGTCCTCGATCGCCGAGGCGTCGTGGTCGGGAACCTCGAACATGTGTGAGCCGCGGCCGTTGCAGGTGAACAGCAGGGCACCCGCCGCGCCGCTCGAGCCCAGCGCCTGGGTCTGCATCCGCAGCGCCTCGCGGAGGTCCTCGTCGGCGGAGACCGCATCGCGCACCTGAAGTCGAACGGTCTGACCGACTCGGACGGTCTCGCCGATCGCGATCGCGCCGCTGGTGCGGTCAGCACCGATGATCGGTCGCACCAGGAAGTCGCCGCGCTCGTACTCGGGCCGGTTCTCGTCGATAACGAGGCCGATCAGCACCCCGGCGGCCGCGAGCTCTCGCTCTCCCTCCGGCAGCGCGCCGATCACCTCGCCGAGCCGCTCCATCGCCGGCTTTCCAGCGAGCTCGGCGATCACGTTCGCCTCGGCACTCGTGATGGTCATCTCGGGGCCGACCGGCCCGGCACCCTGCGAGACGCAGGGCAGGACGTCGATACCGCGCATGCGCAGGGCGACTGCACCGTCCGTGTGGACCTCGCCGTCCCGCAGGAGCATCGCGCCGCCCGCGAAGGAGGCGCTCGCGAGGCCGCCGATGATCGGCGCACCCGGACGGTTGCGCTCGAGTGCCGCGATCAGCTCCTCGGCTGGGAAGCTGAGCGGATCACAGAGGGCGATCACCGACTCGTCGTCCGTCGGATCCCCCGCGGCGCCCGCGAGCTCCTCGGGAAGCCCCAGGAGGCGAAAGCCCTCGCGATCGCGCTCTGCGGTCAGATGCATGGTCTCGAGCTCGGCCCCGGGCAAGGAAGCGGCCCAAACGACTACGCTCGGGGTGTCCTCCAGCTCGTGTGCGCCGGCCACCGTGCCGCCCGCCCCACAGCCGATCAGGGCCCGGGGCTCGAGCCGCTCATGGACCTCCGAGAGCAGCCATTTGGACATCCCGAGGTGATTCCCGGAGGCGAAGACGACGGCGAGATCGCAGGACCGCTCAAGAACCGCGCGGGCTCTGTCGCTCGCCTCGACGGCGGCCTCGACTGTGTCGAAGCTCTCCGAGACCCCGACCGACGTCCGAACGGCCTGCTCCGAGGCGGTCATTCCGGCTAGTCCGCGGAGGCCGCGAGGTTCAGGTACTCGCGGACGAACGGATCGATGTCGCCGTCCAGGACGCGCTGCGTGTCACCGACCTCGAAGTTGGTCCGGTGGTCCTTCACCCGCTGGTCCGGATGGAGGAAGTAGCTTCGGATCTGGGACCCCCACTCGGCCGACTTCTGCTCGCCTCGCTCGCGTGCCAGCTCCTCGGCGCGCTCGAGCTCCTTACGCTCGAGCAGCCGCGCCCGGAGCAGCTGCATCGCGGTCGCCTTGTTCTGCGCCTGGGATCGCTCGTTCTGGCACTGAACGACGATCCCGGTCGGCGTGTGGGTGATCCGAACCGCCGAATCGGTCTTGTTGACATGCTGCCCGCCGGCGCCGGAGGCGCGGTATGTGTCCACCCTGATGTCGGCGTCGTCGATCTCGACGTCGACGTCGCCCTCGACCAGTGGGGCGACGTCGACCTGAGCAAAGCTGGTGTGCCGCCGCGCTGAGGAGTCGAACGGCGAGATCCGGATCAGGCGATGCACCCCTCGCTCGGCCGCGAACAGGCCATACCCGTTCTCGCCGCGTGCGATGAAGGTCGCGGACTTCAGTCCCGCCTCCTCCCCCGGGGAGGCCTCCTTCATCTCCACCTTGAATCCCCGGCGCTCGGCCCACCGCAGGTACATGCGCAGCAGCATCTCCGCCCAATCCTGCGAGTCGGTACCTCCGGCACCTGAATGGACGGTGACAACGGCGTCCCCTGAGTCGAAGCGGCCGGAGAAGAGCCGCTCCTCCTCGAGCTCCGCGAGCCGCGCCTCGACCGAGGCGAGCTGATCGTTCAGTTCGCCGGCCATCTCCTCGTCGTCGGCAGCGAGCTCGGCGAGCTCCTCGAGGTCGCCGACGTCGGACTCGAGCCGGCGGAAGCCGTCGAGCCTTCGCTGCACGCTCGCGTGCCTCGCGGAGGTCTCCGCCGCCGACGCCTGGTCGTCCCAGAACCCGGGCCGGCCCATCTCGGCCTCGAGCCGCTCGACCTCCTCGCTCAGCGAAGCGGGGTCAAAGGTAGTCCGAGAGCAGCTTGAGCTTCTCCCGGACTTCCGTGAGGCGCTGGGTAGCGCCGTCTCTGGGAACCATCTCGACCATGATTGATCGGGTTGCTCCTCCGTCGCTGAACGGGTTGCTCCTGCGGAGCACCCTCGGGTCTGCGGAGCACCCTCTCATAAGCGTATTCGGCCGCGTGGTCTACCGTTGCTTTCAGGGAAGGACCACCCGGGAGAACGGAGTCTCGATGAGCACTCGCCGTCCAATGCGCTGGCTGTTGAGAACGCTCTCGCACGGCCTGCCACCGGTGCCCACGGTCGGCGGGCGGGCGCTGGCGACCCGCGTAGCGGGGCTGCTCCTCGTCGGCGGGGCGATCCTGATCGCGGTCACCGTCGCCCTGCCGCCCGCCGCACAGGGCTCCGACCTCGTGATCCTGGGGTACGGGGCCTTCGCCGGGCTCGGCGGTGTGATCCTCCTCGCCCGGCGTCGAGTCGACGAGCCGATCCTCGGCCTGGCCGCGGCCCTCGGGACGATCGTGATCACGGCCGCCACGCTGGAGGCGGGTGCGGGCAGGGGCGCGGAGGACAACGAGGTCCTCTACCTGTGGGTCTCCCTGTTCGCGTTCTGGTTCTTCGACCTCCGTCACGCCTTCCTCCAGCTCGCCCTGATCGGAGCGGGGGACGCGATCCTGCTGATCGACGAGGGGCCGATGCTCTCCGCCGGAATCACCCGTTGGGTGGTGACCGTCGCCACGCTGCTGGTCACCGGGCTGCTGATGGCCTGGCTGCGGCGCTCGCTCGACCGAGAGCGGGAGGAGACCGCAAGGCTCGCGGTCGTCGCCGAGCGGATGCGGATCGCGCGCGACCTGCACGACGCGGCCGGACACGGGGTGACCGCGGTCTCCCTCCAGGCCACCGCGGGCCTGCGCGCCCTCGACGACGGCGGCGACGTCGAGAGCGCCCGGTATTCGCTGGCGGAGATCAAGCGCACCTCCCGGATCGCGCTGGAGGACATGCGGAAGCTGCTTGGCCTGCTGCGCACCACCGAGACGCCTGATCCGGAGCGCGACCGGGTCAGCCTGTCCCACCTGGGCGACCTGGTCGAGGAATGCCGGTCCGCGGGCCTCGGGGTGGAGATCCGGAGGATCGGCGACCCGGTGGCGCTTCCGCCGATCCTCGACCAGGCGGCCTATCGGATCATCCAGGAGGCGCTCACGAACGTGCTCAAGCACGCGGGCGCCGGGGCGAACGCGAGGGTCGGTGTTCGGTACGACCCGGTGAGCGTCGAGGTCGAGGTGATCGACGACGGGCCGGGGAGCACCGGCGGGGTCGCGGCCGGCACCCGGAAGGGACTGATCGGGATGCGGGAGCGGGTCGAGCTCTTCGGCGGCCGGTTCGCGGCGGGACCGATGGAGGGCGGCGGATTTCGGGTGTTCGCGAGGCTGCCGCTCGGGAACCCGGCTGAGCAGGCTCAGGCGAGCGGCTAGGCCGGGACGCCGGCGCGGACGATCCAGGTCGAGGCCGGACCGCTCACCCCGTCGGGCCCGACATAGTCGGAGAGCACCTCCCCGATCTCCCGCTCGAGCTTCGGCCGGATCCTGTCCGCCTCGTCGCCCGCGAGCCGGATCAGCTCCGCCGCCGGGCCGAGCGCCATGTTGAAGGAGACCGCGTGATCGAGGTCGTCGCCGAGCTTCATGTCCAGGTCGCAGCGGGTGAAGGTCGGGTCCTCGAAGCCGGCGATCTGAAGCTGCTCGCTGAGCGTGTCGGCGTTGGCCATCGAGAACGGTCCGGGACCGCAGGTCGGCTCGTCGGACTCCTCGGGCTCCTCCAGGTACTGGTCGACCACCTGCTCGGCGCGGTGCACCCATGGATTGTCGAGCTTCCGGCGCCAGACCACCGCGACAAGGCGCGCGCCGGGGTGGAGGGAGCCGCGGATGTTCCGCAGCGCCTGCACCGGGTTGTCGAAGAACATCACCCCCATCCGCGAGAAGGCATAGTCATATGGACCCCCGAGGTCCATCACCTGGACGTCCCCGGCGACGAACTCGACGTTCTCAACCCCGGCCTCCCTCGCCTCGGCGATCGATGCCTCGACGAACGGCTCCGAGACGTCGACGCCCACAGCCCTGCCGCCGGGGCCGACGAGCGCACCCAGCCGCTGGGTCGCGTCGCCGAACCCGCAGCCGATGTCGAGCACCGTGCCGCCGGGCTGCGGGGGGTGCATCCTCATCGCGATCTCCCCGAACTCGGCCAGTCCAGCGACGATCAGGTCCCGGTACTCCACGAAGCGGTCGAAGAGCACGCCGCTCCACGCCTCGGTCGCCTCCTCGTTCTCCGCCGCGATCGGCACGGTCTTCACCGTCGGCTTGTTGATCGCAGTCCCCTTCTCCACCGGGCGATGGTACGCATGACCGTCGTGCTGTTAGGAATCACCCGGTGGGCAGACGCTGCGCGGCCGAATCTACGCCCCGTGGCACTTCTTGTACTTCTTGCCCGAGCCGCACCAGCAGGGGTCATTGCGCCCGATCTTCTCGCGATCATCCTTGACCACGGTCTCCTGCTCGGCCGGCGCGCCGTTCCCTCCCGAGGGCGTCCCCTCGAGTGCGCGCTCGGCCGCCGCGCCGGGGCCCGCCGCCGTCGCGACCGCGGCCTGGCCGAGGGCCGAGGGCTGCTCCGCGGTGCCGCCCGAGTACTGCATCTGGGCGGGCGCCTCGCCTGGGGCGAACTGCTCCTGGGCCTGCGGCGCGACCTCGACCTCGACGTGAAAGATCAGGCGCGCGAACTCCTCCCAGATCGACTGCATGAGCGCGTCGAACATCGAGAAGCCCTCGTTCTTGTACGCGACGAGGGGGTCGATCTGGGCGAAGCCGCGGAGGTGGATTCCCTCGCGCAGGTAGTCCATCTCGTAGAGGTGCTCACGCCAGCGGTTGTCGATGATCTGGAGCAGGATCGCCCGCTCGAGCTGGCGCATGATCTCGTCGCCGAACTCCTGCTCGCGGCGGTCGTAGGCCGCGAGCGCGTCGGCGAGCAGCCTCTCGCGGAGGTCCTCGCGGTCGAGGTTCTCCGGCTCGACACCGGTGAAATCGGTGGTCGACGGCCAGAGCTGCTGGACCTGTGTCTGGAGCTCTCCGAGGTCCCAGTCTTCGATCACGTCGCCCGGCGTGTATTCGTCCACCTTGCTGCTGACGATCTGCCCGACCCCCTCCCGCGCGGCATCCGACATGTCCTTGCCCTCGAGGATCTCGCGGCGGTACTTGTAGATCACCCGGCGCTGCTCGTTCATCACGTCGTCGTACTCGAGCAC
>DASUYK010000061.1:0-19263 GCA_036377415.1 Solirubrobacterales bacterium | reverse complement strand
TTTCGGAGGGTCAACCGGACCCGAAGAGCTCGGGCGCGAGACGCAGCAGCAACCCGACCGGGAGCCCGATCACGTTCGAGACGTCGCCGCGGACCGCCGCCACCAGCGCCGAGCCGAGTCCCTGGATCGCGTACGAGCCGGAGCGGCCCTCCCACTCGCCCGATGCGAGGTAGGCGTCGAGGAGCGGTGGCTCGAGCTCACGGAAGGTGACGATCGAGGTCTCGACGCCGTCCCGCGGCTCTCCCCCTCCAAGCAGCGCCAGCCCGCCCAGGACCTCGTGGTCCCTGCCCGAGAGCAGCTCGAGGTGGGAGCGGGCTTCCGCCTCGTCCCTCGGCTGCCCGAGCACCCGGCCGTCGACCACGACCTCGGTATCCCCCCCGATCACGACCGTCCCCGGCTTCGCGGATGCCGCCACCGCCGCTGCCTTCCAGCGGGCGTTGTCCAGAACGAGCTCGTGCGGATCTCCCTCGGTGAGCTCCTCGATCGCCGGATCTGCGACCTCGAGGTCGAGCCCGAGCGCGGCCAGGATCGCCCTCCGTTGAGGCGATCGCGATGCGAGGACGACCTTGGGCGGCGGCACGACGCCAGCCTAGGGAGAGCTCAGAGCTCCGGGAACCAGATGCCGATCTCGCGCTCCGCCGATTCGGGGGAGTCCGATCCGTGCACGAGGTTGAAGGTGACCTCGGTCCCGAACTCGCCTCGGATCGATCCCGCGTCGGCCTCGACCGGGTCGGTGGCGCCGATCACCTGACGGGCCGCCTTCACCGCGCTCGGACCCTCGAGGACCATCGCGACCAGCTCCCCGCGGGTGATGAACTCGACGAGCTCGCCGAAGAACGGCTTCTCCGTGTGCTCCTCGTAGTGGACGTGCGCGATCTCCTCGTCCGCCCGCATCAGCTTCAGCGCGACCAGCGTCATGCCCTTCCGCTCGAACCTGGCGATCACCTCGCCGGTCAGGCGCCTCTCGAATGCGTCCGGCTTGACAAGGATCAGGGTGCGTTCGGCGGCCACGGGGCGGGGAACCTACAGATAAGAACTTCCGCGAGCCGCCAGGTCAGCGGGAGGACGAGCCCGGGCGCTGAGGCGGCCTGCCCTGTGCGCCGACCGCCGGCCGCTGCGTCCGGCGGGTTGGTCCGTCGCTCCGCGACGCGGAGGGACGCTGCCCGCCGGCGCGGCCGGCGCGGGCCCTGTCGCGACGCGTTTCGCGCTCGGGGGGCTGCTTACGCACCTCGGTCTCGCAGTAGGGGCAGATCCCCCAGCGGGGATCGAGGGGCTTGTGGCACTTTCGGCATGGATTGCGCAGACGCCGCTCGCAGTTCGGGCAGCGCAGGTAGTTGCGCTCGATCGGGTACTCGCAATGCGGACACGACTGCTCGATCCGCTGGCGTAGCTCGAGCTCGGCGGCGCGCAGCTCGAGCTCGCGCTCCTCGCGATCCTCGAGGAACTCCGGGGGCCGGAGGATCGTGTAGACGACCGTGCCCAGGTACGGGAACACCGAGGCAGCCGTCGCGCACCCGATCAGCACCGGATCCTCGATCCGCCGCCGGGCGTCGAGGTAGGTCCAGTAGATCAGCGCCAGGTAGACGACGATCAGGAAGACGACCAGCAGGTTCACGACGAGGCCGAGCGCCCCGCCGTCTATTCCGAAGAGTGCGAGAAGCATGGGGTAGTGGGAGCCGCGAGTGTACGTACTTCCTCGATCCGGGGTGGAACCCTCCCTGCGTGTGGGGTGTCAGAGACCTCGCGGCCCCACTTAGAGGAAGAGCAGACCGAAGATGTAGCCGAGGGCGAAGAAGACCAGGATCACCACCGCGACGACGAGGGCGACCAAGCCCATCATCGTCAGGAGCTCTGAGCGGGCCTCTCTGTCCATATGCAGGAGAGAAGGTAGTGACTGCCCGCGGCGAGCGCGACCCCGTCGCGGCCCGTGGCAAGCTCTCGTGCTCGCGCCCAGGCCACGGGTGGATCGGCGACCGCCTCGGCCTCCGCGCCGGCGTTCCGGCAGACCTCCGCCAAATCGCGGGCCGAGTGAGATGCCCCGACCGGCCTGCCCGAGCCCCGGATCGCCTCCTCCGGGATCTGCGTGCAGACGAACGCAGCGCAGACGGGCGCGAGGGCGACGATGATCGAGCGCGCGTCCTTCTCGGCGAGGATCGCGATGCAGCAGACGACCTCGCGGCCGCCGCTCAACTCCGGGAGGATCCGGCCGAGCGCCCGGGCGCCGTCCGGGTTGTGAGCGGCGTCGTAGATGACGTCGGGATCGCCCTCGACCAGTTGGGAGCGTCCAGGGATCGTCAGCCCGTAGAGCAGGTTCAGGTTCTGCGAGTCCACCTCACCGAGAACCGCCTGGACCGCGCTGAGAGCGAGCATCGAGTTGACGCTTCGGAAGCTCTCGGCCTTGGCGACGCCGATTCGGATTGCGTGACGACGCCCTACCTCCCGCTCGATCACCCGCTCCGCCTCCGGCGGCATCGGTCCGGTGATCAGGGTCGTGTGGTCCCGAAGCACCGCAAGCTTCTCCGCCGCGATCTCCTCCACCGTCTCCCCCAACCACTCCGTGTGGTCCAGTCCGACCGATGTGAGCACGGTCATCCGGGAGGGGATCACGTTGGTCGCGTCGAGGCGGCCGCCGAGCCCTGCCTCGATCACCGCCCACTGCACGCGGGCCTCGGCAAACGCTAGAAAGGCGGCCGCGGTGTCGAGCTCGAACTGGGTGACCGGCCCCTCGTCACCGGCCGATCGGTCGGCGACCCGAGCGGCCTCCTCCGCCCTCTGGACCGCCCGGGCGAACGCATCCTCCGAGATCGGTTCCCCGTGAATCAGGATTCGCTCGCGCCAGGAGGTGATGTGCGGGGACACGTAGGCGCCCACGGAGACCCCGTGTGCCTCGAGCAGCGCCATCGTCATCCGGGCGACCGAGGTCTTGCCGTTCGTGCCGACGACGTGAATCGACGCGAACCGATGCTGCGGCATCCCGAGGAGCGTGCAGAGGCGCCAGATCCGCTGCAGGCCGAGCCGCCAGCCGATCGGCTCGCGGGCCCTGAGGATCTCTTCGGGGTTTGCCTCGGCTATCGGGCTATCCGCCCAGCTCTTCCAGCTCCGCCCTATAGGCGGCGAGCTTCTCGCGCTCGGCGTCAACGACGTCGGCCGGAGCCTTGGCCACGAAACCCTCGTTGGAGAGCTTCCCCTCCCCTCGCTTCACCTCCGCCCTGAGCTTTTGGCGACGCTCCTCGATCCGGGCCTCGACCGCCCTCGGATCGATCCCCTCGGTCTCGAGCAACTCCACCCCGCTGACGCTCGCGATCGGCTCCCCGCCGTCCTCGGAGAACTGGACCCGGGCGAGCCGCGAGACCAGTTCGTGAGGCTCCCGGTCGTCCGCGCGCGCCGTCAGCACCTGCTTGGCGGGAACCCCGGCGAGATCGCGCCACCGCCGCAGCGCCCGGGTGAGCGCAATCGCGCCACCGATCTCCTCCTCCGCACGCTCGTCGATCAGCTGGTCGTCGACCTGCGGGAACCGGTGGATGACGAGGGCCTCGGCCGACGGGTCAGGCATGTACGAGTAGATCTCCTCGGTGACGAACGGCATGAAGGGATGGGCGAGCGCCAGCACCTGATCGAGTGCCCAGAGCAGGCTCGCCGAGGCGTCCTCGTCTCCGTCATCTCCGTCATAGAGGCGGGGCTTGACGATCTCCAGGTACCAGTCACACAGCTCGGACCAGAAGAAGTCGTAGAGGTCGAGGACGGCGTGGGAGAAGTCGTACGCCGCGATGCTCTCGCTGACGGTGGCGATCGCGCGATGGAGCCGGGACGCGATCCAGCGGTCCTCGACCCGCTCGCTCCGCGGTCCCGGTTCGACGTCGTCGCGCGCATTCAGCAGAATCAGCCGGGAGGCATTCCACATCTTGTTCGCGAGGTCCCGCCCCTGTTGGACGCGCGCCTGCGAGAAGCGGACGTCCTGGGTCGACGACATCGCGAACAGCCCGAAGCGCAGCGCATCCGCTCCGTGCTCGGCGATCTCGTCGAGCGGATCGATCCCGGTGCCGAGGCTCTTGGACATCCGCCGGCCGTCCGGCGCCTGGATCACGGAGTGGACGTAGACGTCGGAGAACGGGATCTCGCCGGTGAACTCGAGCGAGGTCATGATCATCCTGGCGACCCAGAGGAAGATGATGTCGCGGGCGGTGACGAGGACGTCGGTGGGGAAAAATGCCTGGAATTCAGGCATTTTCGTGTCCGGCCACCCGAGGGTCGCATACGGCCACAACGCCGAGCTGAACCAGGTGTCGAGCACGTCCTCCTCCTGCTCCCAGCCCTCTCCCTCCGGCGCCTCCTCGCCGACATAGGTCTCCTCCCCCCGGTACCAGACGGGCAGCCGGTGGCCCCACCAGAGCTGGCGGGAGATGCACCAGGGCCGGATCCGCTCCATCCAGTCGAGGTAGACCTTGGTGTGCGGTTCCGCGGGGACGAAGCGCACACGTCCGTCGTTGACCACGTCGATTGCATGCTTTGCCAGCTCGTCCATTCGGCAGAACCACTGGAGGGAGATCAGCGGCTCGATCCGCTCTCCCGATCGATGGGAGAAGGGAACGTTGTGCGCATAAGGCTCCTCGCCACGGAGCAGGTCCTGATCGCGAAGCTCGGCGATCACGGCAGCCTGCGCCTCGGCGGCGGTCATCCCACGGAAGCGCTCCGGCGCCTGATCGGTGATCAGGCCGTCCTCGCCGATCACGCTGATCTCCTGCAGGTTGTTGGCGCGGCCGATCTCGAAGTCGTTCTGGTCGTGGCCGGGTGTGATCTTCAGCGCTCCGGTGCCGAACTCCGGATCGACGTGCTCGTCCGCGATCACCGGCAGGCGACGCCCGACCAGCGGCAGGATGGCGTGCTTGCCGATCACGTCCCGGTAGCGCTCGTCGTTCGGATTGACCGCGACCGCGGTGTCGGCGAGCATCGTCTCGGGTCGCACGGTGGCGACGATCAGCTCGCCGCCATCGTCGAGCGGGTAGGCGATCCGGTAGAGCGTGTCGGTGACCTCGCGGTTCTCGACCTCGAGCTCAGAGATTGCGGACTGGGTGCCCGGATCCCAGTTGACCATGTAGTTGTCGCGGTAGACGAAGCCCTTGCGGTAGAGCTCGGCGAAGACGCGATAGACGGCCTTCACGTAGCCCTCGTCCAGGGTGAAGCGCTCACGCTCGTAGTCACACGACGCACCAAGCCGCTTGTACTGCTCGACGATCGTGTTTCCGTAGCGGTAGCGCCACTCCCAGACCTTCTCGATGAACGCCTCGCGCCCCATCTCGAGCCGCGGCGTTCCCTGCTCGGCGAGTTCCTTCTCGACCACGGACTGGGTCGCGATCCCGGCGTGGTCGGTGCCGAGAATCCACATCGTGTTGCGACCGCGCATCCGGTTGAGCCGGATCAGGGCGTCCTGGATCGAGCCGTTCAGGGCATGGCCCATGTGGAGGGCGCCGGTGACGTTCGGGGGCGGGATCGAGATCGAGTAGTTCTCGGCCGGCGATCCCTCCGCGGAGGGGTGAAACCAGCCGCCCTCCATCCACCGGTCGAACACGCCCTGCTCGACGGCGCCGGGATCCCAGCGAGTCGTCTCCTCGAGCGTCTTGCGGCGTTCCGCGTCCACGCGGCGATGTTAGTCGCGGGACTCAGCGCGCCGATGCCTGTTCGCACTGGGCGACCCAGGACCCGGCTAGGCGTCGCGCGGCTCGGACTCGAGCGACTCGAGCACGCCGAGGATCTCGCCGACGCGGCAGACGAGCAGGCGCTCCTCATCGACCTCGACCCAGACGCCGGCCGACGAGGGGAAGACGACGTGGTCGCCGGGGTGGACCGGCATGTCGACCCCGGCGGCCTCCCACCAGTCAAGGCCGGGGCCGACGGCGAGGACGATTCCCTGCTGGGGCGGCGGCTCGTCGGTGCCGGGCGGGACGACAAGGCCCGAGCGGCGCATGCGGTCCTGATCCAGCTCCTTCAGCACAACCTGGTCGAACAGCGGCCTGAGCTGGTGGCGGACGGTCTCGATCGGCTCGCGCGAGGATCGCGTGCTCATGGGACGAAGGATAGATCGAGACAAACGGCCGCCACAACACCCGCGGTCGGATCTACGCCGTCTGCTCGCCGAGCGCCGGGTCCTCGAGCACGATCTCGTGCTCGCCGGTGGCGTCGGTTACCAGCATCGGCCGCTGGCCCTTCTCGATCGTCTCCTTCGTGACGACGCACTTCTGGACGTCGCCACGGGACGGGAGTTCGAACTGAACGTCGAGCAGCGTCTCCTCGAGGATCGAGCGCAGGCCGCGGGCGCCGGTCTCGCGCTCCAGGGCCTTTTCGGCTATCGCGGCGAGAGAGTCGGGCGCAAAGACCAGGTCGATGTCGTCGAACTGGAAGAAGCGCCGGAACTGTCGAGTCAGCGCGTTGCGCGGCTCGGTCAGGATCGTGATCAGGTCGTCCCGAGTGAGCTGGTGGATCGCTGCGACGACCGGAAGCCGACCGATGAACTCCGGAATCAGCCCGTACTCCATAAAGTCCTCGGGAAGCACCTGCTCGAAGTACTCGCCGGTGTCCTTGTCAGCGTTCGAGGTCACCTGGGCGCCGAAGCCGACACCGTGGTTGCCGATCCGCTTCTCGATCACGTGATCGAGCTGACCGAACGAGCCTCCGCAGACGAAGAGGATGTTCGAGGTGTCGATCGTCAGGAACTCCTGATGGGGATGCTTGCGTCCGCCCTGGGGAGGCACCGAGGCGGTCGTGCCCTCGAGGATCTTCAGAAGCGCCTGCTGGACGCCCTCGCCGGAGACGTCCCGGGTGATCGACGGGTTGTCGGCCTTGCGGGCGATCTTGTCGATCTCGTCGATGTAGATGATCCCCGTCTCCGCCTTCTTCACGTCGAAGTCGGCGGCCTGGATCAGCTTCAGGAGGATGTTCTCGACGTCCTCGCCGACGTAGCCGGCCTCGGTGAGCGCCGTGGCGTCGGCGATTGCGAACGGGACGTTGAGGATCTTGGCGAGGGTCTGGGCGAGCAGCGTCTTGCCGCAGCCGGTCGGTCCGAGCAGGAGGATGTTCGACTTCTGCAGCTCGATCTCCGATTCCTCGCCGGCAGACGACATCTGAACGCGCTTGTAGTGGTTGTAGACGGCGACCGAGAGGGCGCGCTTGGCGCCGTCCTGTCCGACCACGTACTCGTTCAGCACCCCGTAGATCCCACGAGGCTTGGGAAGGTTCTCGAGCTCGAAGGTCGGCGGAGCGGTGAGCTCCTCGTCGATGATCTCGTTGCAGAGGTCGATGCACTCGTCGCAGATGTAGACGCCGGGGCCGGCGATCAGCTTCTTGACCTGGCGCTGCGACTTGCCGCAAAAGCTGCAAAGGAGCTGCTCGTTGGATTCGGTGGGACGTGCCAGCGGATTACTCCCTCGGTCTCTTCGCCCGGCCGGCTCCTTCCTGGTGGAAGCTTAGACGGCAGCCGACCTCGGCCCGACGGAGACACCTACGCCGTGCGGAGGCCGTTTCCTTCCGCGGTTACATCGGCGGCATGAGCCCTGGCCACTACCCGAGTTCCCCGTAGTCGGGCCTCGTGACGCGGCACGCTTCGTGCTAGCTGTGACGATCCCATGCCCGGAGCGAGGGCTCCGGGTCGATCGGGCGGCCACGGTAGTGGAGCTCGAAGTGCAGGTGGCATGGCGTCGAGCCCGCGTTGCCGGTTCTGCCGATGTGGCCGACGATCTCGCCGACGTGGACCAGATCGCCCCTCCGGAACCGCGAGGGATGAGCCATGTGGGAGTACCAGTACCAGCGCCGCTCGCGCAGGCCCTTGATCACGACGAAGTTGCCGTCGAGGCGACCGTCGAAGGCTCGCCTGACGACGGTCCCGGTCCTCGCCGCCGCCAGCGGAGTGCCGCAGTTCGCGGTGAGGTCGAACCCCTTGTGCCAGCGGCCTCCGTTGCGGGGCGCCCGGAAGTCCCCGACAGCTCCCCGCGTCCCGTGCGGGGCCCTGACCGGGAAGAAGTGCCCGCGCAGCCGGACGGTGCCCGCCTCCCTCTCGTTGCCGCCCGCGACCGAAACGATCGCGCGATAGGACCCGTCCGGAACGAGCCTGCCCGAGTCGTCGAGGCCGTCCCAGACCTCCGTCCGGTCGGTGCCCGGCTGCACACCCGGGAGCTCGATCCGCCTGACCTCGCGCCCGCCGCCGGCGATCCTGACCGTGACGTCGCCAGGAGCTCCGGAGATCCGGAACTCGACCCGCACCCCCTCGGCCGAGCCGGTGAAGCCCTTGGCCGGCGAGACGTCCGCACGCTGGACGAGCGCACCGTCGGCGGCCGCGCCGGTGGTCATCGCGACGAGCACGATCGCGACTGCGCCGATCCCCGCGAGACCCGGACGCATGGGGGGCCGAGGCTAGCGGTGCTCGATCACGCGGTCGACCAGGTTGTACTCCTTCGCCTCCTCCGCGCTCATGAAGTAGTCCCGCTCGGTGTCCTTCGCCACCTTCTCCAGCGCCTGGCCGGTGTGTTTCGCGATGATCTCGTCGAGCCGGCGGCGGACGTCGATGATCTCCTTGGCGTGGATCTCGATGTCCGTCGCCTGACCGGAGAAGCCGCCCGAGACCTGGTGGATCAGGATCTTCGAGTTGGGCAGCGCCATCCGCTTGTCCTTGGCGCCGCCGGCGAGCAGCAGGGCACCCATGCTCATCGCCACGCCCACGCAGATCGTCTGCACGTCGGGCTTGATGAACTGGATCGCGTCGTAGATCGCGAGTCCCGCGTAGACCGAGCCTCCCGGGGAGTTGACATAGATGCTGATGTCCTTGTCGGGGTCCTCGGACTCGAGGTGGATCAACTGGGCGACGATCAGGTTCGCGATGTCCTCGGTGATCGGAGTGCCCAGGAAGATGATCCGCTCGTTCAGCAGCCGCGAGTAGATGTCGAACGCGCGCTCGCCGCGCGAGGTCTGCTCGACCACCATCGGCACCAGGGGTGACATACCTGTGATTCGCCCTCGCCCCTCCATCACTCTCCTTTTTCGATGCTCGCGCTCACGGGGGCGCCAGTCTAGCGAGCGCCGCACCCGGGCCAGACACGGCAGAATCGGCGGATGACGCCGGGCGAGGAGATCCTGACGGTCGGCCACTCGAACCACGAGGAGGGGAAGTTCCTCGAGCTGATCCGCGGCGCCGGGATCGAGCTGATCGCCGACGTCCGCGCGAATCCGCGCTCCCGCTACCCCCAGTTCAACCGCTCGGCGCTCGCCGGGACGATGAAGGCGAACGGGATCGGCTACGCCCCGCTCGGCGCCGAGCTCGGCGGCCGCCGGGAGCCGCGCCCCGACTCGGTCAACACCGCGCTCGAGGAGGGGCCGTTCCGCGGCTACGCGGACCACATGGCGAGCGAGGAGTTCATGGCCGGCCTGGATTTCCTGGAGGACCTGGCCAGGGAGCGGCGGACGGCCGCGATGTGCGCCGAGGCCGACTGGACGCGCTGCCACCGCCGCCTGCTCGCCGACATCCTCACCGCGCGCGGTTGGCGCGTCCTCCACCTCGGCCCCGACGGCTCACTCAGCCTGCATGAGCTCACCGAGGGAGCAGTCACCGAAGGGGGACGCGTCAGCTATCCCGAGCCGCAGACCTCGCTCGGGATCTGAGGGCCCAACTGTCCGGACTTGTTGTTGCGGGAGGACAGAAAGTCCGAACAGCCCCGGCTAGGGGCCTAGTCGGACCCGGGGGTCCAGAGAGCGCCCTTCTCCTCACGTTCCTTCTCCGGGGTCCAGATGTCCTCGCGCGCCTGCGCCTGCTCGATCGGGATCGGCTTCGCCTCCTCGCCGATCAGCTCGAGCGCCCGGCGCATCCGCAGATCGGTCTTGAACAGCTCTTCCCGACCGCTCTTGCGGATCTCGGCGAGAGCGTCCGCCGGCTCGGGATGCCCGTGGTCCTCGTGCCCTGGAGGGATCCGGAGCGCCTCGAGCATGTCCTCCTCCGTGACCTCGATCCCCTCCGCATCGGCGACCGCCTCGAGCACCGCCTCCCGTTTCAGGGCGTCCTCGGCGTCAGGCCGGGCCTGCTCGATCATCTCATCGCGGGAGCGGCCCTGGATCTGCAGGTAGCTCTCCGGTTCCATTCCCCGCTGGGCGAGCGAGCGCTCGACCCGGCGCCACATCTCCTCGGCGCGAGCCTGGATCACGGGCTGGGGAACCTCGACGGTGGCCTTGTCGACCGCCGCGTCGAGCGCCGCCTCCTGGAAGCGCTCGGCGATCTGGCGCTCCAGGGCCTGCTTGATCTGATCGGAGATGTGCTCACGGAGCTCCTCGAGCGTGTCGAACTCGGACGCCTCCGACGCGAACTCGTCGTTCAGCTCGGGCAGCTCCTTCTCGCGAACCTCCTTCACCCTCACGTCGAATTCCGCGGTCTTGCCGGCGACCTCCTCGGCCGGGTAGTCGTCGGGGAAGGGCACGGTCGTCTTGCGATCCTCCCCTCCCTTTGCGCCCTCGAGCGCCTTCTCGAGCTCGGGCAGCACCCTCCCCTCCCCCAGCTCCAGCAGGTAGTCCTTCGCCGCGCCGCCCTCGAAGAGCTCGCCGTCGATCTTGCCCTCGTAGTCGATCAGGACGACGTCGCCCTCCTTCGCTGCACGATCGACCGGGTTGAGCCTCGCGAAGCCCTCCCGCAGACGTCCGAGCTCGCCCTCGACGGCCTCCGCGGGGACGCTTGGCTCCTCGCGGCCGACCTCGAGGCCCTTGTACTCGCCGAGCTGCGCCACCGGCCTCACCGCGACCTCTATCGCGAAGCGAAGCGGCTCCCCCTCACCGGGCAGATCGGTGAGGTCGAGCTTCGGGTCGCCGACCGGGTTCACGCCGGAGTCGAGCATCGCGCGCTCGTACCAGTCCCCCAGCGAGGACTCGAGCGCCTGGGTGAGGACCGCCTCACGGCCGAGGCGCTGGACCACCATCTCCGGCGGGACCTTTCCCTTCCGGAAGCCTGGAAGCTTCATGTCCTGGCCGAGCTGGCGCGCTGTCCTGTCGATGCTTCCCTCCACGTCCTTCGGGTCGA
Source organism: Solirubrobacterales bacterium (assembly GCA_036377415.1). Taxonomy (GTDB): domain Bacteria; phylum Actinomycetota; class Thermoleophilia; order Solirubrobacterales; family 70-9; genus DASUPK01. The sequence goes on along the minus strand of DASUYK010000061.1, from coordinate 8,222 downwards.
CATCGACCTCGACCCGGATTCGCGACTCAGAAAGCTCCTTTACCGTCGTCTCCATGGAGGTGACCACCTTAGAGACAGAGGGCGCTCGGGGACCGGGCGGTCGCGCGCTCACACGCCGCGACCGGCTTGGCGCATGGCTCTACACCGGCGCCCCCGGACGGTCGGTCTCCTTCTCGATCGACCTCGCGCTGTCACTTGGCGCGGTCGGCGTCTGGTCCGCACGCCGGGCCTGGGCGGCGGCGCGCGAGGCCCTCAGGAGGACTCCTTGATCCGCTCCTCGAGGCGCGCCCCCTGGCCGGCCGCGGCCGCGCGGGCTGCGCGGGCATCGCTCAGCGGGATGCCGCGCGCCTCCGCGAGATCGACCAGCCGCTGTCGCTCGCTGTCCTGCTTCGCCCAGAGCAGGAAGAGCCAGCCGAGGACACCGAGGGTGACGAACCCGCCCTCCACGGTCATGATCACACCGGCGATCCCCTGGTCGGTCAGCGGATCGATGCTCCACTCCGCCTCGCCCGCGGCGTAGTCCGGATAGAAGACGCTGCTCGACCACATGAAGACGTTGCCGAGCACCGTGCCGACGAAGCGGACTGCGATCAGGTAGCCGATCTTCGCCGGGATCCCAAACCAGCGGGGCTGCGGCAGGGGTCCCGCGAGCGGCATCCACATCAGCACCCCGAAGCCGATGAAGCAGGCGTGCTGGAGTGCGTGGAGGGGCTCGCTTCCGAGCGCCCCCTGGTAGAGGGCGGGGACATGCCAGAGGTAGAGGTCGATCGCCCAGAGCGGCAGCGCGACCAGCGGATGGGCGAGGTGGCGCAGCCACCCCAGCCAGTTGCTCGCGAGCAGCGGCTGCAGCAGCGGCCCGGTGAGCCCGAGCACGACCAGGAGTGCGCCGATGTCCGCGATCAGCAGATGCTGGGCCATGTGGCCAAGCAGCAGCTCGTCGCTCAGGTGGGCGAGCGGCGAGAGGAAAGCCGTCGCGGCCAGCAGCAGCCCGACCGCGAAGCAGAGCATCCTCCAGGTCGGAACCGGGCGACCCTCCCGTGACAGGGTCAGGGCGCGAAACGAATAGGCGCTGCCCACCGCCGTCAGGGCGGCGATCTGGAGCGGCTCGAAGGCGCCGGCGCCGAGGTGAGCTGCTGGGATCACACGGTGATCGTAGGACGGCTACGCCATCAAACGGGTCGCGCTGGCGCGCGCCCTCGGATCATCGTAGGACGGCTTCGCCGTCAATCGGGTCGCGCTCGTCTACGCCTCGCGCGCCCCTTGCGTCTAAAGCCAGCTGATCCGGCGGAAGAAAGCCGCGAGCGCGGCCGCGCAGAGGAGCATCGCGAGGAGGGCAAGCGGGTATCCGGCTCGGGAGCCGAGCTCGGGCATGTGGTCGAAGTTCATCCCGTAGACGCTCGCGATGAAGGTGGGGACGGCGACGATCGCCGCAACCGCCGAGATCTTCTTGACGATCTCGTTCTGGTTGACGCTGACCAGAGCGAGGTTCGCCTCGAGCACGCTCGTGAGTAGCTCCCGTTGGGAGGAGACCTGCTCGTCGACCCGCCGCGCATGATCGGCGACGTCGCGGAAGTAGCTACGAAGCTCGTCGGGAACGCCGGCGTAGCCGCCCTGCTCCAGCGCCCCGAGGGGGCCGAGCAGCGGCCAGACGGCGCGATGGAACTCGATCACCTCCCGCTTCAGGCGGTAGATCCGGGCGGTCGGGGCCGGGATGTCGTCGTCGAAGACGTCTCCTTCGACCTCCTCGATGTCGTCCTCGATCGCGTCGGCGACCGGCATGTAGTCGTCGACCACCTTGTCGAGGACGGCCCAGACGGCGGACGCCGTACCCAGCTTGAGCAGGTCGGGCCGGTTCTCGAGGCGCTGGCGGGCGGACGCGAGCTCGCTTCCCGGGCCGTGTCTGACCGTGATCACGTAGCCGGGTGCGGCGAACAGGTGGATCTCGCCGAAGTGGACCTCCTCGCGGTCCTCGTGGTAGTGCGCCGTCCGAAGGACGATGAAGAAACCGTGTTCGTAATCCTCGATCTTCGGCCGCTGGTGGGCGCGCTGGGCGTCCTCGACCGCGAGCTCATGCAGGCTGAACAGCTCCTGTAGCCGCTCCATGTCCCCCTGCTGCGGCTCGTGCAGCCCGAGCCAGACGAACTCCCCCTGTCCCGCGGCGCGCGCGACATCGGCGGCCTGCTCCGGCGTCAGCGTCCCGTCATGCTGGCGCGCGCCGTCCCTGTAATGGGCGCAGTCGATGATCATTCTGTGCGAGCCAGCGGCGATATCGCGAGGGCGCTCCGCTGGGAGCGACCCGTTTCACGTTGGCGCAGCCGGCGATTGGTTCTTGCACTCTTCCGCCCGCCGGTTCCGCTTCCTGCCCGTGGGCGCAGCCGTCCGCGGGACGCTCAGGCGAGTGCGGCCGTGACCTCCTCGATCGCCGCACGCTCATCGTCGCTGACCCGCTCGCCGCTCAGACCCATGAACCCCTCCTTGCGAGCCTCCGCGACCCGATTGACCAAAGCGATGACGAACTGTCGATACGCCTCGACCTCGTCCGCACTGGCCTTCTGCTTGAGCAGGGCGATCGCATCCCGCACGTTCTGCAGGCAGTGCTGCTTCAGCTCCTCCTGAGTCTTGAATCGGCTGCGGTCGACCTCGGGCTTGGCGGAGACGATCTCATCAAGGAGCTGGCTCTGCCCGGGCTGCTTGTGGGAGTCGGCGTACGCCTTCGCCATCGAGAACGTCTCCCGGATCGACCCGCCCCGGTCCGAGGCGACCACCACCAGGCCCGCGCTGGGAGGAGCCTCGAGCAGCTGCTTCCATTCCTCTTCGCTGAAATCGCTCTTCGCGGTCATCTCTTCCTCCGGTTCCTCGGATTGTTCTGGCCCACGCACCCTATGGCCCGGCGTCCTCCGCCGGCATCCACACCTCGCGCATGTCGACCCGCTTCCCGCGGAACGAGACGCCCTCCGCCGCCAGCAGCCGTCGCTGGCGCTCGCCTTTCGCCAGTGAGCCGTCCGCCCGGACGATCCGGTGCCACGGGACGTGGGGGTCATCGCATTGCGAGAGCACCTGGCCCGCGAACCGCGGGGCCTCCGGACAGAGGTCGCCGTAGGTGCTTACGAAGCCGGGCTTGATCCGCCGTACTCGGTCGATGACCTGGCCGGCCCGACGCGACCGATGCGCGGCCGGAGCCTCGTCTCGCCCCATCACCCGCGCACCGAGCTGAGTCGCCAGGCGACCCAGATCCCGGCGATCGCCGCCGGCAGCGCGGCGGCGATTCCCCTGAGCGCCACGGTTCGCTCTCCGTTGCCGAGCGCGATCGCGAACGCGATGACGTCACCGCCGTCGGCGCCGGCATTCGCGAGGCTCGCGGCACGAAGGGCGTCCGCCTCCTCGAGCGACGCCAGGGTGACCACACCGAGCACGAGGTCCCGGACCCCGGCGAGCCTGCCGACCGTGATCGTCGCGGATCCGGGCTCGGAGAATCCGAGCGCTCGAAGAGTGGGAACGGGGGCGGCGACCATCCCCGCCCCGATCGCGAGCCGGCCGATCGCAGATGCCAGCGACAGGACCCGAATCTCGGTCGACCGAACGGGATCGCCTTTCGGCTGCGCCATCAAGCTCACCCTAGTGAACGGAAGATCCGCCAAAAAGGCGAACGCGCCCCCGGGCACCGTGCATCACGTCGCCATTCCCAGATAGGTTCCCGCGATCAGCCGCTGGCGCTGTGTCTCGTTTGAGGAGAGGGGTGAATCGTGAAACTTGTGATTGGCATCGTCCGGCCCGAGAAGGCGAACGACGTACTCGAGGCTCTCTACAGGACCGAGGTCCGTGGAATCTCGATGAGCAAGGTCCAGGGCCACGGCGGTGAGCTCGATCGCGTCGAGACCTACCGCGGCAGCACGATCAAGGTCGAGGTCGCCGACAAGGTCCGCTTCGAGATCGCGGTCTCCGACGGTTTCGTGGAGCCGACGGTGAGCGCGCTCCGCGCCGGGGCGCGAACCGGCGAGGTCGGCGACGGGAAGATCTTCGTCGTCCCGATCGAGCGCGCCGTTCGGATCCGCACCGGCGAGACCGATGAGGCCGCCGTGACCCCGGTGGGTGCCTGATGGACGCGCTGCTGATCGCCCAGGCGACCGAGATCGACACCGGCGACACCGCCTGGATGCTGGCTGCCTCGGCGCTGGTCCTGATGATGACCATCGCGCTCGGGCTCTTCTACGCCGGCCTGGTGCGATCCAAGAACGCCCTCAACACCTTCATGATGTGCGTCAGCGCGATCGCCATTGCCGGGATCACATGGGCGTTGATCGGTTACTCCCTCGCCTTCGACGGTACCGGCGATCTGATCGGCGGGCTCAACTACGTGGGGCTGCACGACGTCACGTTCGCGCCGCGCGACGGGACGACGATCCCCCATCTGGTCTTCTTCGCCTTCCAGGCCACCTTCTGCATCATCACGGTGGCGCTGATCTCCGGCGCGGTCGTGGAGCGGATGCGGTTCGGCACGTGGATGGTGTTCGCCGCGCTCTGGTCGGTGCTGGTCTATCCCGTGCTCGCCCACTGGGGCTTCGGCAACGGCTGGCTGATGGAGGGCGGGACACTCGACTTCGCCGGCGGCATCGCCGTGGAGATGGCGTCGGGCTTCTCCGCGGTGGCGGCTGCCATCGTCGTCGGGACACGAAAGGACTATGGCCGCATCGGCCTGCTGCCGCACAACTCCGTGCTCGTGCTGCTCGGGGGTGGCCTGCTGTGGTTCGGCTGGTTCGGGTTCAACGGGGGTAGCGGATTCGGGACGGGGAATCCGAGCGTGCTTGCGTTCACCAACACACTGCTCTGTCCCGCAGCCACCGTGTTCACGTGGATGATCCTCGACCTGATTCGCGGCAGGAAGGTGACTGCAGTGGGCGCTGCGACCGCGATCATCGCCGGCTGCGTTCTAATCACCCCCGCGGGGGGCTTCATCAGCCCGGGCTGGGCTCTGGTCCTCGGCGTGGCCGGGGCAGTGCCGGTCTACATGGTGATCGTTTACCGGCCCCGCACCAGCGTGGACGAGACCCTGGACGTCCTCGCCGCCCACGGTGTGGCGGGGTTCCTCGGGATCCTCTTCATCGGCTTGGTCGCCCAGCAGTCCTGGAACGGAGTCTCCGACGGTTGGTTCTACGGGAACCTGAGCCAACTCGGCGATCAGGCGCTCGCCGCGCTCGCCGCGCCCCTCTACGCCTTCTTCGCCACCTATGTCCTCCTGCGCGTGATCGGGTTCGTCACCGACCTGCGCGGGGTGGAACGCGACGAGGCGGTCGGGATGGACTTCATCCACCACGGCGAGGAGGCGTACCCGACGAAGGAGGGCGCGATCCTGGTCAGCCCGGAGGGCGACATCGAAGAGCCCATCCCGGTCACCCAGCCGGCGCGCGGCGGCTGACCCGCGCCGGGTTCAAAATCTAGGAGAGCTCGATCACACCCGTGATCAGCAGCAGGATGAGCGTGCCGATCGCCGAGATCAGAAGTGACGTGAGACAACCGGATCTGTTGGAGAAGAAGACGAACATCGGGCGGTGCTGACTACCCGCTTGCTGATCAGGGAAACGATCCCGGCCTAGCTTCGCGAGGCACTCGAGGAATCCTCGCGAAGCGCGGAAAGAAGGTCTCGCGCATCACGAAGATCCGCGGTCGCGGCATCTTCTTCGTCCTCTCCAACCAGCGACGCCCGGACCCTCCGGCATCGGGGAGGTGCTCGACTTCGCCGCACCTCCCGGGGCAAATGGGATAAGAACCTCTGGCGGTTTCCGATCCAGGAGGAGAAGACATGCATGCTCGCGTGACTCGATACGAGGGTGCTTCGCCCGACGCCATCGACGAGGCCCTGCAGACCAAGAAGCAGGTGCTGCCGACCGAGTTCGGGCAGACCGAGGGGATGAAGGGCGCGATCTTCCTCGCCGACCGGAAGAACGGGACGATCGTCGTCGTCTCTCTGTGGCAGGGGGAGGAGGAGCTGCAGGCGAGCGAGGACGAGGCGAAGCGCGTCCGCGAGGAGGTCACGGGCCCCGGTGAGACGGCGTCGGTGGAGCACTACGAGGTCGCGCTCCTGAACGTCGTCGAGGCGGGTCAGCTCGATTGATCGCAGCAGCACAGTCGTGCTGGCTCTGGACTGACGGTGCCCGCCTCCGAGACTCAGTCCGTTTAGTACCCCCGGGTAGGTAGCGCCCCGCCCCTCGGACTCAACCTCAGAGGGTCACGAAAGTATTGAGCTCGTCCGAGTGACGTGTTCGCGCCAGTCGGAATCGATGCGGTTCAAGATCGCTTCGAACTCAGCGACACCCACATCCTCGCCCTGGAGGTGGTACAGGCGGCCTCCATCACTCTGGATCTCGCTCGGCTGCTCATCCGTCTTCCCTTCGAGCTCATCGATGATCTCCCGTCCGCGATCGTCGAGTGGGACCAGTCGGATTACAGCCGCCATCGCCGTGGATGGTAACCGGCCGCAGTTCGCTCAGTTTCGCTCCGTTGAGTACCCGGGGTGGCACCCGGGAGACGGCGATCAGCTCAGCGCGCGCCGTCAGGAACGCGAGCGGGACCGTGAAGGGGAGGATGTCCGAGCTGAACCGCCGCTACTCGATTGCGATCTGCTCCGGCGGTTCGCGCGCGACCGCCTCCTTCCGCCCGAACGGCTCGAGCGGCGAAGCGATCGGCGCTGATCACGCGGGATCTCCGCCCTGACGACGTCCTTCACGAGCCGTTTCAGCTCAGCGTCGAGGAACTTCGCCATGCGCTCCTCGTCCCGGCGGATATTCCTGGCCAACTGGGCCGTGTCGCGGTCACCGACCTCCTCCGCGAGGACCTCGACTCGCGTGTAGAGCGCGATCTCGACATGCTCCTCCCGAAGCTCTTCCTGTGCATTGCGGAGGTGTGTCTCGGGTTGGCTGGTGACAAAGGCGCGTGCAGTCCCGACCTGGCCCTTGACGCCCGCGACCGCCTTCCCTGCCACCTCCCCCACGACCTTCGGCACACCTCGCACGTCGCGCGCGGTCGAGGGCGACCCGCCCAGCTTCTTGATTCGGCGCGCGACCTGACGCTTGTGATCGCGTGTCTCCTTCAGGTGCTGCCGGAGACGCTTCTTGTAGGGCTGCTTCTCAGTCAAGGCGATATGCGCCGTAAGGTCGGCCTCCAGCTCGGCCTCCTTTGCATGCGCTTCGTTCAGCCACTGGACGAGTTTGGTGTCGCGTTCGTTCAAGGTCCCATCCCCACGATTGGATTACGGGTCATGGCTACCCGACCCCTCGCTCGCTACACACCAATATTCGGCGCTGAAAGACGGCGCGCGGGGCGCTGAGTGATCGGATTCTTGACCGATGGGCCAAGCCGCAGAACTGCGGGTTTATGGTGCACCTTCGCCCTGTCGTAGGTAGCTGCACGAGCAGGCAAAGGTCGAGGGAAGGAGAGAGCATGCTTTGGTATTGCCGCTATAGCTGGCAGCCAGGGGTCACCGTCCACGACGTCCGTAAGCGAGTGGTGTCCTCGCACGATGCTGGCCTTAACCAGCCTGAGAGGATTCGCGGCTGGTACAACCTCGCGGGCGGTGGGGCCGGTTTCCTGTTGGTCGAATCCGACGACCCGCGCGAGGTGACGACTCTGCTGCAACCGTACATGGACATCATCAACTGGGACGTGCATGCGGTCTACGAGCAACCGTATGAGGAGACGATTGAGCGTTTCCGCGAGGAGACGGCGTGATCACCGGAGGCGCGGCAGGAGAGGCCCACTAGGAACTCTCCTGTCCGCCGGCGCACCAGCCGCCGTGTCTTGCCGATGGGTAGGCATGGCGGCTGCACGTGCGCCCCTCGCTGGGGCCGGGGGAAGTCGTCACCCCGACCGCCGCCGCTTCCGCCGATCACGTTATTACCTTCGCTGCCGGATCCAACGTTTCCGCTGGGATGAGGCGATCTGATCGAGTCCACGAGTCCCCCTGACAGAAGCCCCCGCGTCAGCAGGGACTCCGTGAGGGGTGAGCGACCGGACTCGAACCGGAACCCTCCAAGTCGTTGCGGCCGCGGTATCGCAGCGGCGGTGGACGGCTTAGAAGGGGATCGGCGGTCGCCAAATGCTGTTCTCCCTTAGCTCCGCCTGTTCTCCCAGAATCGGGTCAGAGTTGTCCCGGTCCCACAAGGGTCGAAGGTCGCGCCAGGGCATGCCCGCCTGGTCACGCTCTTGTTGGGTCGGGTATGGGTGCCCGT
>DASUYK010000060.1:0-2753 GCA_036377415.1 Solirubrobacterales bacterium | reverse complement strand
CGAGTTCACGATGCTGGAGTGGTACGAGGCCTACGCGGACTACGAGGACACCGCGCGGGAGCTGGAGGAGCTCGTCTCGGACGTCGCCACGAGGGTCCTGGGGACCACCGAGGTCGAGCGCGACGGCCGCAAGATCGACCTGACCCCGCCGTGGCGGCGCCTGACCCTGCGCGACGCGATCAAGGAGAAGACGGGGATCGACGTGATCGAGCACCCCACGCGCGAGGCGCTCGCCGAGGCGATGGGGTCGGAGGCCGACCCCAAGGAGGGCTGGGGCAAGCTCGTCGACGGGCTGCTCTCCAAGGAGGTCGAGCCGCACCTGATCGAGCCGACCTTCATCACCGACTACCCCGTGGAGCTCTCACCCTTCGCCAAGAAGCACCGCACCACCGAGGGCCTGGTCGAGCGCTGGGAGGGCTTCGTCGGTGGGATGGAGATCGCCAACTCGTTCACCGAGCTGAACGACCCCGACGAGCAGCGGCGGCGCTTCGAGCAACAGCGCGAGGAGATCGAGCGTGGCGACGAGGAGGCTCAGCCCTATGACGAGTCGTTCGTCGCGGCGCTGGAGCAGGGGATGCCGCCGACGGGCGGGGTCGGCCTGGGGATCGACCGGCTGGTGATGGTGTTGACGGGGGCCGCGACCCTGCGCGAGGTCGTGCTGTTCCCCGCGATGCGGACCTAGGACTTCTTGGGCTTCGCCTTGGCCTCGGCGGGGGGCTTCTCCTCGGTCTCGGCCTCGCCGGCTTCGTGCTCGTCGTCGCTCTCCACCGCCTCCTTCTCGCCGTCCTCGTCCGGGTCGTCGTCTTCGGAGCCGTCCTCGGCCCCGTCGCCCTCGGAGCCCTCGTCGTCGGAGTCTTCGTCCTCCTCCTCGTCCTCCGCCTCGGCAGCCTCATCGGCCGGGTCGGCCGCCGTGGCGCCCTCCTCGCGGTTGCGCAGGAACCACACCACCGCGACGAACGGGCTCGCGACCAGGGCGAGGGCGGCCAGCACGGCGGGCCAGCTCACCAGGACCCCGACGCCGGCGTCCGAGCCGTTCTCGTTCCAGACGTAGACGGCCCAGGCGATCCAGGCGACCAGGAAGAGGGCCGCGACCACCAGGCCGATGGCCACGCGGCGGTCGGTGCGGACGCGGTCGATCACGGCGCTCATCGCCTGGGCAAGCTAGCGGGATCGGCGGTGTGGGGGCACAACTCGGGGGGCCGGCCACGCGTTTCCCGCAGATTGCAGGGAGATCGCTTGCGCCCGTCCGAGCCCGTTTGGGCGCGAGGGGGCCAGGGCTATACTTGGCGCCTCGCCGTCCCCGACAGAACCGGAGGTCAAATCAAAGGATCGGCATCAGGAGCCGATACAGATTGGGCCCCCGGGCGAGTCAGCGTCCCCGAAGAGCACAACCCAGGACAGCCGAAGCGGTTGATAGACCAGAGGTAAGAGAGCGGAATGTTCGAGAGATTCACTGAGAGAGCGCGTCAGGTCGTCGTCCTCGCCCAGGAGGAGGCGCGGACGCTCAAGCACAACTACATCGGCACCGAGCACATCCTGCTCGGCCTGCTGCGCGAGGAAGAGGGCCTCGCAGCGCGGGTGCTGGAGTCACTCGACATCACCGTCGAGCGGGTCCGCTCCCAGGTGGTCCGCATCGTCGGCTCCGGCGAGGAGGTCACCGCCGGCCAGATCCCGTTCACGCCGCGGGCCAAGAAGGTCCTGGAGCTGGCGCTGCGCGAGGCCCTATCCCTGGGCCACAACTACATCGGCACCGAGCACATACTTCTGGGCCTCGTCCGCGAGAACGAGGGCGTCGCCGCGCGCATCCTGCTGGATTTCGACGCCGACTCCGAGAAGATCCGCAACGAGGTCATCCGGATGCTGTCAGGGCCCGGCGGACGCCGCCAGGGCTCCGGCGGAGGTGCGAGCGGCGAGGGCAAGAAGTCCTCGAAGCTTCTCGACCAGTTCGGCCGCAACCTGACCAAGCTCGCCTCCGACGGCAAGCTCGACCCGGTGATCGGCCGCGAAACCGAGATCGAGCGGATCATGCAGATCCTCTCCCGGCGCACCAAGAACAACCCCGTGCTGCTCGGCGAGCCGGGCGTCGGCAAGACCGCCGTCGTCGAGGGGCTCGCCGCGCGCATCACCAAGGGCGAGGTGCCCGAGCTGCTCAAGAACAAGCAGATCTACACGCTCGACCTGGCCGCCTTGGTCGCGGGCTCGAAGTACCGCGGCGAGTTCGAGGAGCGCCTGAAGAAGGTGATGAAGGAGATCACCCAGCGGGGCGACATCATCCTGTTCATCGACGAGCTCCACAACCTGGTCGGCGCCGGCGCCGCCGAGGGCGCGATCGACGCCGCCTCGATCCTGAAGCCGGCGCTCGCCCGCGGCGAGCTCCAGACGATCGGCGCGACCACGCTCGACGAGTACCGCAAGTACCTGGAGCGCGACTCCGCGCTCGAGCGCCGCTTCCAGCAGATCAAGGTCGAGCAGCCCTCGACCGAGGAGACGGTGAAGATCCTCGAGGGCCTCCGGGAGCGCTACGAGCAGCACCACCGGGTGAAGATCACCGACGAGGCGCTCGAGGCCGCCGCGGAGCTTGCCGACCGCTACATCTCCGACCGCTTCCTCCCGGACAAGGCGATCGACCTGGTTGACGAGGCCGCCTCGCGGATGCGGATCAAGTCGATGACCCAGCCGCCGGTCTACCGCGACCTCGAGGAGGAGATCGAGACGACGCGGCGCGAGAAGGAGGCCGCGATCGACGCCCAGGA
>DASUYK010000059.1:0-22472 GCA_036377415.1 Solirubrobacterales bacterium | reverse complement strand
GCATGAGGGCGCGCAGTCTATCCCCAGCCATGACGCCCGGTTCCCTCAGGTGGCCGAGGCGGGCAGGCGGTCGCCCCCCGCAGCTGCGGTTCGCGGAGTCTCGGCGCCCGTCTCGACCAGCTCGCGCAGCCGCCGGAGCGCCTTCGCCCAGCGCCGCCGCCACCAGCGGGAGCGCCCGACCTCCCTGATCCGATCGACCGGATTGGACGGCTCCGTCCAGAAGGTCATCGTGACGTTCGTCGTCGGGCCCTCGCGAAGCTCCCAGACGATCCGGATCGGGAGGCGGTCCAGCCTGCCGCCGCGGCCGTGCTCGACGATCCGGTGCGGACGCTCCGCGTCGGCGATCACGGTCTCCATGTATCGCACACCGGCGGGGGCGCCTACGCGAAACCGCGCCGCGGCCCCGCGGCCACGGGGAGGAAGCCGCTCCAGGCGGTAGTCATTCGCGAAGTGGTCGATCCAGGCCGGCCGCGCCGAGAGGTCACAGATCAGGTCGAAGATCCGCTCGCGCGGCGCGTCGACTGGGATCGTCAGTGAGATCGGCCCCACGGCGCGGCGATTCTAGTCGGCTCGCCGTTGCCGAGCGCGAGGCTGAAGCCGTCAAAGTTGCCGGAAAACATGGACTTTCCGTACCAGCGCACAAGAATCACTAGCCAATTTGCACTACCCGGAGTAGTATCGACACTTCCCCGGATGACTGTCATTGGACAGAGAAAGGAAGACGTCCACCATGCGGGCGAGACCGCTGGCGGCGCCGGCTCCTTCGTCTGCCAGGGCTGCGCTTTCCCCGTTTCGTTCGAGCCCTCACAGTCGATTCCCGAATGCCCCAACTGCGGGGGCACCGACTTCCGCCGCGCCTCGATGTTCGAGCAGCCGACGGTGAAGACGATCGCGGTCGCCCGGCCGACGGCGAAGCCCGCCGAGTGGCTGGAAGGCGTCCGCGAGTCCATCTCGGCGGCCGGCAAGTACCTCGCGATGTTCGCCGACGGGCGAAGCCGCGTGATCGAGCTCTCCGACGGGTGGTCGAGGATCGGCCGCAGCCGGTCCGCCGATATCCGCCTCGACGATCCGACCGTCTCCCGGCGGCACGCGGTGATCGTGAAGACGCCGGAGGGCGATCTGCGAGTTCTCGACGACCGCTCGATGAACGGCGTCTGCGTGAACGGCGAGTCGGTCGACTGGAGCCCCCTCGCGGACGGGGACGAGCTACAGGTCGGCCGCTACACGCTGCACGTGATCGAGTCAGCGGGCCGGTAGCGGCCGCCTCTCTACCGAGCCTGAAGAGCCTCGAGCGCATCCGCTAGCACCCCGTCGACCGGAACGGACTCGTCGATCGACACGGTCGAGAGCACCTGGGCGACGAATGAGCGCGGAACGACGACGAGGCGCAGCTGCTGGCGGCGGCTTCGAACGCCGGCGGCCACGTCGAAGATCAGGTTGATGCCGGAGCTGTCGATGTAGGTCGTGTTGCTCAGGTCGAGGACGACCGCGCGGGCCTGGTTCGAGACGGCTCCGAACAGCTCCTCGGTCAGCATCGAGCCGTTGGAGGCATCGACCTCCCCGACCACCCGGACGATCTCGACGTCGCCGACGCTCTCGTGGTGGAGCCTCGCGATCTCGCTCATTGCGGCGACGAGCCGACGCGCCGGCGGAGCTCGACCGTCGTCCCGTCCTCCCCGGTCTCGATCTCCACCTCGTCCATGAACTCCCTCATCACCGGGATCCCGCGACCTCGGTGTTCGCGCCGCGGCTCTCGCCAAGCGCCCCGGTCCCTGATCGTGATCGTGACGAGATCCGCCTCGAGCTCGGCCGTGATCTCGATCGTCTCATCCCGCGGGCCGAACGCGTGCTCTATCGCATTCGCACATGCCTCGGTCACGGCGATCGCGACGGCCGCGCAATCGTCGTCCGTTCCACCGTTCGCGGCGACCCAGCGCCGCAGGAGATGGCGGATCCCCGCCAGCTCCCGGGGGGCCGAAGGTACCTCCACGCTGAGCCGCTCCTCCAGGCCGACCGACTGGACCAGCAGAGCGGCGATGTCGTCGGCGACCTCGATCCCCTTCGTCAGCCGCGAGATGATCGAAGTGCACTTGAGCTCGGGGTCCTCCGGAGCGTCGGCCACGGCCTCCACCAAGGCCGCCTCCCCGTCGGAGAGCTGCTCGCCCCGCCGCTCGATCAGACCGTCGGTGTAGAAGAGCAGGGTATCGCCGGGCTCGAGCGTCACCACTTCGCTCTCGTAGCTGAACGCACCGCCGGTTCCGAGCGGCGGTCCGCTCGCGTCGGTGAGGAAGGAGGCGCTGCCATCCGCGCGGATCAGGAGCGGATACGGATGCCCGGCACGCGCGAACTCGAGGGCCCACGTATCGAGGTTCAGGGTCCCGTAGATCAGCGTCGCCATCCGGGAGTGCTCCGCCTCCGCGAACCTGGCGAGCTTCCTGAGCACCTCGCCCGCAGCCTCAACGTCCAACGCATAGGCGCGAAGCGCGCTCCGCAGCTGGCCCATATAGGTCGCCGCGGGCATCCCGTGACCGGCGACGTCGCCGATCGCGAGCCCGAGGCGCCGGTGTCCCAGCTGGATCACGTCGTACCAGTCCCCGCCGATGGCGGACTCTGTCGCTGCGGGGATGTAGCGTCCCGCCATCCTCAGCCCCGGGAGTCGCGGGAGTCGGCTCGGAAGGAGGTCGCGCTGAAGCGTCTGCGCGATCCGGTCCTGAACCGCCAGCCGCGAGCGCTCGATCTCGAGGGCGACGCGATCGCCGACGAGCTGGAGGAGCTCCGCGTCGCTGTCCCGAAACTCCCGCTGGATCAGCGAGCCGACGTGCAGCACCCCGATCAGCTGCCCCTCGACGACCAGGGGGACGCCGAGCAGGGATCGGATCCCCCGCTCGCGGAGCAGCGGGTTGATGACCTCGATCGGGCTGCGCTCGAGATCCTCGATCACGACGGGCTGGCGGGTCGCGGCGACGCGGCCTGCGAAACCGCGCCCGATCGGCAGTCGAAACCCTCGCTCGACCTCTTCCTCGAGACCCTTCGCGGCGCGCGCGGCGAGGGTCCGGCCGTCGTCCTCGACCAGAAGCACGGCGGCGGTGTCGACCTGGAGGATCTCCACGACTCGCTCCAGCAGCTCGGTCAGCAGCTCGTCGGGGTTGAGATAGGACAGCGCGGATTCTGTGACGCGCTGAACGTCCTCGAGTCGAGCAATCGCCTGCTCGGTGCTGGTGGACTCCTCCTGGATGCTCGGATCTCGCGTCATCGGTCCCCGGCCGACTCTAGATTCGCAAATCGGCCCGCCGATCGCGACGCCGCGCTATCCGGCGCCGCAGATCCTGACTACCTATTCCGTGGAGATGCTCGGATCGGCCTGGACCTTCTCGGGGATGATCATCAGGAAGTTCGCCTTCGCGTTCGAGGCGAGCGCCTGGACGCGGTCGGCCTCTTCCGGCTGATCGGTCGCGCGAAGCTCGTTGGCGTAGTTGCCCAGCAGATCCTCGACGTCCAGCTGACCCTCCGGATCAAGCTCGTCGAGGGTCACGATCGCGCCCTCGCCCAGCCGGCGTGTGATCGCATCGCGGTCGAGGTTCCACTCCTCACACACCCGGACGTAGACGCGGCCGCCGGTCATTCCGGCGCAGGCCCAGGGGCCGATGTCCCCGAGGACGACGGCCCGGCCCGAGGTCATGTACTCGAACGCGAACCCCTTTGCATTCGCTCGGTCGACGATGCATCCCTTCGAATCGTCGAGAGGCTCCGCCGGCTCGCCCGCCAGGACGACGTCCGCGCCGGAGAGCCGGATGCAGAATCGCGAGTCCGCCGAGCCCTGCACGAACAGCCGGCCGCGCTGGGCCCCGTAGGCGAAGGACTTGCCGACCGATCCGTTCACGCGCCGGCCCTCGGCGCTCCTGCCCTTCAGGATCGAGACGGTTCCACCCAGCATCGTCTTGCCGACGCCGTCCTGCGCCCCGCCCTCGACCCGGCAGGTGACCCCCCACTCGTTGAAGGCGCCGAAGCCCTGGCCCGCGACGCTGCCGCCGTTGAAGACCAGCTCGGCGAGCTCGTCGTTCCCGGAGCCCTCGGGCCGACCCTCGTAGATCCTGGCCCGGGCGATCGAGCCGGAGAGCTCCGTGCCGAGGACGCGGTCGTTCGCATCCGTCCGGCGCGGGAACTCGACACTGACGCAGGAGCCGTCGAAGACGCGATCGGCGACCCACGCGATCTCGGAGGACGCCTGCTTCGGCTCCATCCGGATCGGCTTGGCCCGGACGAGGCCGGCCTCGGCGCGGGCCTCGACCAGGACCTCCTCCTCGACCGGGAGATCGACCGGCTCCAGATCGAGGAACTCCTCGAGCGGGGTGATCAGCGGGGCGAGATCGAGCAGGTCGGCGTGGGAGGTCTGCTCGAGCAGGTCGTAGCGGCCGACGAGGTCCTGGGCCCGCTCGTAGCCGAGCGATCCGACCACGTCCTTCACCTCCTCGCCCATCGCCTGGAAGAAGCGGGCGCAGCTCTCGGCGGCGTCGTCGACCGCCTGCGGGGTGAACTTCTTCAACCCGTGCTCCTGGGCCTGCTCCACCGTCTCGATCTGGGTCGCGATCCCGACGTGGCAGGTGTCGAGCTGGCAGCCACGGCAGATCGTGCAGCCGAGCGAGACCATCGCCAGGGTGCCGAACGCGACCCGGTTCGCGCCCATGCAGTGGAGCTTCACGACGTCGTGGGCATGGCGGTATCCCCCGTCTGCCCAGATCTCGACCCGGTTTCGGATCCCCGCCTCCATCAGGGCGCGATGGACCGCGCGCGTGCCGATGTCCGAGGGCAGGCCGACGTGCCGCAGCGCATGCTGGCGAGCCGCGCCGGTGCCCCCCTCGAAGCCCGACAACGTGATGATGTCCGCGCCGGCCTTGGCGATCCCGAGGCCGATCGTCCCGACGTTCGGGACGACGGGGACCTTGACGGAGATCCGCAGATCCGGGTTCACGGTCTTGAGCTCGTCGATCAGCTCAGCGAGATCCTCGATCGAGTACAGGTCGTGGTTGTTCGAGGGTGAGATCAGGTCGGTGCCGGGTGAGGCGTTTCGCGCGGCCGCCACCTTCTCCGAGACCTTCTTCCCGGGGAGGTGACCGCCCTCGCCCGGCTTCGCCCCCTGGCCGATCTTGATCTCGGCGACGTAGGAGGAGTTGAGCATCTCGGCCGAGACCCCGAAGCGACCCGACGCGACCTGCTGGCCGCGCCACTTCCGGTACTTGCCGAACATGTCGGGGATCTCGCCACCCTCCCCGTTGATGCAGAGGATGTTGATCGCCTTCGCCGCCGCGGCGTACGCGCGGAAGGCGGGCTCGGACTGGGAGCCGAAGCTCATCGAGCTGATCACGACCGGGTAGTCGTGGTGACCGACGGACGCGTCCACCCGCGAGGGATCGACGGGCTCGCGGTCGGGCTCCTTGCGGAGACCCATGATGTGGCGCATCGAGATCGGATTCTGGGCCTCGAGCTCACGGACCTTCTGGGAGAACTCGCCGAAGCTCGCGGTGCCGTTCGCCGCGGCGATCGCGGCCTTGTAGACCTTCGGATAGAAGCGGAAGGTCTTCGCCGGCTTCGCCTCCTCGTCTCCGACCAGGATCCTCTGACGCTCGTCGGTATCGGAGTCGAGCTCGGCGAAGCCGGCGCCACCCCGCTCCGTCGCCGCGAATGCCTCGGTGTGGAAGATCTCGGCGAGCTCGGGCTTGATCCCGATCGAGGAGAACTGCCGCGCGTATCCCCGGACCTCGTGGATGCCGATCGTCGAGATCACCTTCTCGATCCCCTTGCGGAGCGCCGCACAGAGGTTGCCGACGTCGATCTCGTAGTCGTCGACGCAGATCACCTCCACCATCACGTAGGGGCAGACCCCATTCGCCCCGAGGCCGAGAGCGACCATCACATCGTGGACGTTGCGGATCGCGGCCGAGCGAAGGACCAGCGAGCAGCGCCGGCGCAGGTTGACGTCCGTGCCCGGGCTGAACTGCTTGAGCGCCTGATCGACCGCGGAGGTCGCGAGATGGGGGTCGATGTAGCGGCGGTCACCGTCGTAGACGGTCCGGTCGGTGAGCACCAGCAGCTCCGCTCCCTCGGATACCGCCTTGACGGCCTCCTGTCGCAGCCTCTCGATCGCGCCGGTGGTCGTCTCCGATTCGAGCAGGGCGATGTCCAGCGCCTTCGCCCGCTCGCCGAACGCGGCCCAGAGGTCCTCGAGCAGATAGGTCCCCTGCTCGTTGGCGATCCGGCGGTAGGCGCTGTCGGAGAGCGGCGCGAGGTCGTGGTGTCCGCCCAGGATCACGGGGAAGTCGGTCTCGATGGTGCCGGTTTCGACCGCCGGGTCGTCCAGCGGCGGCCGCCGGCCGAAGATCGCCCGGGTGGAGAAATGCTCGATCTCGCGCTCCCGGTCGATCGCCGGATTGGTGACGACCGCGACGGTCTCCTTGAAGTAGTCCGCGAGGTTCTGGCGCTCCGGCGAGAGCGCCGCCAGCGGGCCGTCGTAGCCGAGCGAGCCGATCGGCTCCGCGCCGTTGTCGGCCATCTGCTGGACGAGCTTCACGTCGTCACGCTGCCAGCCGAACCCCGCCAGGACCCGGTCCTCCACCTTGACCGGCTCCTCGGGGCCCGCGTCGGTGTAACCCGGGATCTCGGCGCCCTCCAGCGGACCGCCCGTCCGCAGCGCGCGGACATATGAAGCGACCCCGTCGGCACCGGTCCGGGTGAGCCAGCGCCTGTGGACCAGTCGCAGCATCTCCTCATGTGGATGGATCGTCGATCGCTTCTTCTCACGATCGATCCGCACCATGAACTTCTCGCCGGGGGCCATCGGCTTCGGCTCCGCCGTCATCTGATCGACGGGGACGACCCCCGGCTCCGAGCTGAAGATGAAGTCGCGGGAGGTCTCGAGCTGCCAGAGGGGGCGAAGGCCCATCGCGTCCGCCGAGAACACGCACTCGTCAAGGTGGCGGGCGATCAGCGCGACCGGGCCCTGTGCGTACGGGCCCATCGTCTGGCGCAGGTACATGTAGAACGAGTGGACCTGCTCCGGCAGGGCCTCGATCTCGTCGACGATCGGAGGGACGATCATCTCCATCGCCTCGGCGAGTGAGAGGCCGTGGCGCCGGCAGAGCGTCTCGATCGTCCGATCCAGATCCTGGGAGTCGGAATTGCCCTCGCCGATCGGCACACCCAGCATCCGGGCCTCCTGGCGGAGCTGCTCGATCGTGTTGATCTCCCCGTTGTGGCCGAGGACACCGAACGGCTGAACCCGCTTGAAGGAGGGCCAGGTGTTGGTCGAGTAGCGATTGTGGCCGAAGGCACCGACCGTCTCGATCCGCTCGTCGGAGAGATCGGCGTAGTAGGAGCCGAGGACCTTCGGATTGCCCATCACCTTGTAGACGCAGGTCCATCCCGAGAAGGAGGCCACGTGGACGCCGAGCTTCTCCTCGAGGCCGACCTTCAGGTTGAAGAGCGCCCGATCGGCCTCTGCCGCCTCGGGGACGAGGCCGGCGAACTGCCAGAAGTACGGCTCCTCCTCCCGGGCGGTGGCGCCGAGGGCGGCGGAGTCGACGGCTCCGACCCGCTCCGCGAGGATCCTGAAGCCGGCGCCACCGAGGATCTCGCGAGCTCCGTGACGGACCTCCTCCAGGTCGTGGGAGCGCTCGACGAAGACGTGCGCCGCGGCGAATGCGGGGTCGCGGGCGAGCGAGGGGTTGTGGCCACCCCGACGGACCTCCTCCGCCCAGATCGTGGTCGGGATGTCGACGAGCAGGCCGCAGCCGTCGCCCTCGCCGTCGACGTTGCCGGCGCGGTGGAGCATCTTCTGAAGCGAGGTGAGCGCGAGGGTGATCGGCTCGTGGCTCGGGGTGGCGTCGCGCCGGACGGACGCGTAGATCGCGCACGCGTCCTTGTCCTCGACGCTGGGCGGAGAGACGAGCGGGCGGTAGGCGCGCTCCGGCGAGAAGCGCTCACGCTCTGGGGACGAATGACTCAATTGTGCCTCCGATTCCGCGCCTTCTTCGAGCGGGCGCGCGACGGGATGGTCCGACGGGCGCAAGATTATAGGTCGAGCTCCACTCGGCCCCGCTACTTTCAGGTCGATAAGGGGTTTAAAACAATGTTTAGGAAATGCTCATAACCTGGTACAAGTATTGAAGACACCACAGGGGACACAAGACGGAGAAGGATGAAGGACCAAAGCAAGGCACAGCAGGGAGGGGAGCGCACAGGGGAACTCGACGGGCCGGGCTCGGAGACCGAGCGTTTTCGCGCGATCGTCGACTGCAGGCACACCGAGGCCGTCACTGGCGAGTCCGGCGTCCCCCGTGATCAGCGAGACCACGAGCTTCGCCGGCAGATGGCGTCGCTCGAAGAGTTCTCCTGAGCGCCGGTGACCGAGGCGCCGGCTAGTCCTGAAGGAGCACCTCGGACGCCGCCCTCAACCGCAGCCTCTCGACCCGCTCGCGCTGCGACTCCGCCCGGGCGATCAGCTCCCCGATCCGGGCCTGGTCAATCGGGAGCTCCGCGCCATCGAGCTGCTCGAGCGAGCGCCACAGGGCCCGCTTGCCGGTGATCCCGATCACCAGCCCCTCCAGCTCGATCAGCCGGCTGAGCGGCGAGTAGCCGAGCAGCCTTCCGTTCGGCTTCAGCCGGCCGATCTTCTCCCCCACCCAGGCGGCCCCGAGCCTCAGCCGCTTCCGGCGCACAGCGAGGCGATCCATGATCCGGACCAGGTCTTCCCTGTCCTGCTCGATCTCCTCCGCGATCTCACTCATCTCCCGTCCGTACTCGTTGCCGGAGTTCTGCTTCGCGATTCGCCGCGCGAGCTCGACGCCGGCGACCGAGCCGGCGTGGTGATCGTTCAGGTAGACGCCCAGGAGACCGGGGACGGACGACATTGTTCAAGGGTCTCCGGAACGGCGAAGATCAAACCGACGCGGGATCGGTTTCACGGGACTGCCCTCAGCGGGCGACGGTGCGGCGGTCTCGGACGGCGCGAGACGGTCGCGGCAGCGACACGAACTCCTCGTAGCGGCTGAGGAAGCCCGCAGCGATCCGGTTGCCCGCGGCGATCGCCTTCGCGCTGCGATGGAGCTCCTCCATGCCCGCGCGGGTGATCTCGTAGGTCCGGCGCTCGGGGCCGGTCTCGGACGGCTCCCAGACCGAGCGAACCAGGTTCTCCTTCTCCAGCGCACGGAGGGCCCGATAAAGACCCCCGGGGTCGGAGCCGTCGAAGCCCAGCGACTGCACCCGCTCGAGCAGGTCGTAGCCGTGCGCCCGGTCCTCCCGGAGGAGCAGGAGGAGGCAGGGGCGAAGGAAGCCCTTCGGAAGCAGCGGGTCGGGCTCAGTGGGCATGCGTCCGCTCCTCGAGGCAACGCGCCGCCTCCTCGGGCGAGGAGTGGCACCAGCAATCCTCGTCGCACTCGCCATGGGTGGGGCGGGTCAGGTCGGCGAACTCGTCGGCGAAGGAGCGCTTGCCGAGCTCCTCGCCCCTGTGCGTGAGGCGGAAGCGCTCCCCGTCCCGATCCAGGTAGCCCTCCTCCGCGAAGCGGGCCAGGAACGGGCTGAGCGTCTCGGCGGGAACCGCGAGGAAGCGGGAAAGCTCGGAGGCCGCCGGGCTCTCCGCGAGCCCCTCCGCCCTCATCCAGTACATCGCCTGGAGGACCTCCTCGCGAACGCGAAGCGCCTCCAGCTCACGCATCGGCGCCGCCTCCCCCGTTTACGGCGGGTGCCCGATTGGCTCCGGCGCCGTTGCCCGACAGGTTTCGCGCGATCGAGCCGATCGCCCGGATCGCGGGAGCGTCGGGGGCGAAGTCGAGCGGGGCGGCCTCGGCACGCTCCGCCTCGAGCAGCTTCTCGTCGTAGGGGACCACCGCGGCGATCTGGAGATCGTGCTGCCGGGCGAATTCCTCGACCGCGGCTCGC
This sequence comes from Solirubrobacterales bacterium, assembly GCA_036377415.1. GTDB lineage: Bacteria > Actinomycetota > Thermoleophilia > Solirubrobacterales > 70-9 > DASUPK01. Next base: position 12,542 of record DASUYK010000059.1, on the reverse strand, counting down.
TCGTTGCGGTCGCGGACCTTGTTCGCGACCAGGAGCACCCGCTCGAGGCCGAGCCCGCGAGCGAGCTCGGCCATTCTCCGGCCGGTCTCGAGGGACTTGTAGTAGGGCTCCACGACGGTGAGCATCAGGTCCGCGTACTTGGCGGTGCCTCTCGTGAGGTGCTCGGGCGAGGCCTCGGTGTCGAGCAGGGTCACGTCGGCGTCGGCATCGGTCGCCGAGTCGATCAGCTCCCGGACGGTGGCGTGCATCCCGCAATAGCAGCCCGTGCCGGCGTCCTCCTCGTGCGGGTGCGCCATCACCAGCAGGGTGACGCCATCGGGCCCATCGACAGAATGGGTGGAGCGGAGCTCCGCCAGGGAGCTCTTCAGCGAGAAGCCGCTCTCACCGCGCTCGAGCAACCCCTTGGGCAGGACGGGGAGATCGTTGATCCGATCCGCCGGGATCCCCAGGGTCAGTGCGAGGTTGGGGTTCGTGTCACCGTCGATCGCCAGGACGCTCCGACCGTCGCGCGCCATCAGCCGCGCCAGCGTCCCCGAGATCGAGGTCTTCCCTGATCCGCCCTTTCCCGCGACCGCAAGCTTCATCTCTCTCTCAGTCTCCTCCGCTAGATGCGTGGCGGAGCTACCGAGGATAACGGCCGCTGGCGGCGAGCTGGTCGCGCCCTGTCGAGGCCCCGGATCAGTCCCGCGAGCCCGGCGATCGCGCGCGGATCGTGGCCCGGAATGAAGTCGTCGACGTGGGGCATCGCCGCGCGCATCCCGATCGCGAGAGGCTGCATGTCGATCTCGGCGGGGCGTGGGTTGACCCAGATCAGTCGCCTTGCCTGGAGTTGGAGCCGCCGGGTCTCCCTCGCCAGCAGCTCCGGGTCCCCCCGGTCCCAGCCGTCGCTGAAGACGATCACGATCGCGCCCCTGGCGATTCCCCGTCGACCCCAGGCCCGGTTGAACTCGGCGAGCGCTGCGCCGATCCGGGTCCCCCCCGACCAGTCTTCGACCGAGGCTCTCGCCCGCTCGAGCGCGCGCGTCACGTTGCGATCGCCGAGGGTCCCGGTCAGCCGAGTCAGGCAGGTGGCGAAGGCGAACGCCTCGGCGTCGATGCCCGCGGCGACCGCGGCCCTCAGCGAGGCGAGCAGGACGCGAGAGAACCGCTCCATCGATCCGGAGACGTCGCAAAGCAACACGATGCGGCGCGGGCGCGGTGATACCGAGGTCCACGCGGGATGGAAGGCATCGCCCTCGGTTCGAAGGGCCCTTCGAACGGTCCGCCTCAGATCGAGTCGCCCGCGCCGGCGGGAGGGCCGCGTCCGCCGCGAGAGGCGCTCTGGATGTGCGCGGCGGAGCTGCTCACCGAGAATGCGCACCGCCTCGAGCTCGTCTCGCTCGTATTCGAGCGGACGGAGGTCCGTCCGGATCTCCTCCGGGCTGTAGGCGGCGAGCACCCCGCGCCGGCGGCCCTGGCCGGGCTCTTGCGTTCCTGCAGTCGGGATCTCCTGCCCTGCCCGGGAGACGCCCCCGTCGAGCAGATGACCGGAGCGCCCCTCGAGTCGGAACTGCGGCAGGGACTCCCCGCCATGCTGCGGCCCCGGCATCCGGGGGTCGGTCTCGCCGTGCTCCGCGACCGGACCCCGGGGACCGCTCAGGCTCTGCCCCTTCCAGAACCGGTCGAAGACCCGCTCGAAGGCCGGCCCCTCGTGGGGCCCCCGGAGGAAGCAGGCCCGCGCCGCCCAGCGGACCTGTTCCCGCTCGCGCACGTCGATCGCCGCGAGCCCCTTGGCCAGGGCGAGCTCCTGGTCGACCGTCGTCGCGATCCCCTCGCTTCGCAGAGCGCGACCGAGGGCGACGACGGCGTCCATGAGCCAGCCGGAGACCTCCAGACGGTCACCCGCCGCCGAGCCGCTCATGCGGCCTCCTGGCTTCGGTCGCCGCCCTCGGGACCGTCGCCGCCGCCGCGATCGATCAACTCGGCGATCCCCTCGCGGCGAACCCGCTCGATGTCCTCCCTCGCCTTGAGCAGCGAGCCGAGCGAGCGGTCGGTGACGTCCGGCTCGACCTCGGAGGCCCCGAGCGCCGCCAGGGACTCGGTCCAATCGAGCGTCTCGCCCACACCGGGAATCCGGTAGAGGTCGAGCCATCGCAGCTGCTCGACGAACGCGCAGGCCTGCTCCGCGAGGCTGTCCGGCACCTCCGGCAGCCGGGACCTGACGATCGCCGTCTCGCGCGCCAGATCCGGATGCTCGATCCAGTGGTACAGGCAGCGGCGACGGAGCGCGTCGTGGAGCTCGCGGGTCCGGTTGGAGGTGATCACGACCACCGGCGGCCGCTCCGCCCGCACGGTCCCGATCTCGGGGATCGTCACCTGGAAGTCGGAGAGGAACTCGAGCAGGAACGCCTCGAACTCGTCGTCGGCCCGGTCGAGCTCGTCGATCAGAAGCACGCAGCCGGGATTGGACAGCGCCTCGAGCAGCGGCCTTCGAACCAGGAAGCGCTCCGAGTAGAGCGGCTCGGATCCCTCGGCGCGCAGATGGAGGAGCTGGCGCTGGTAGTCCCAGTCGTAAAGCGCGTGATGGACATCGATCCCCTCGTAGCACTGCAGGCGCACCAGCGGGACCTGGGTCGCGGCCGCGAGCGCCTTGGCGAGCTCGGTCTTCCCCACTCCGGGCTCGCCCTCGACCAGCAGCGGCCTGCGGACACGGAGCGCCAGGAAGACGACCGTGGCCAACCCCTCGTCGACGAGATATCGCTCCCCGGCGAGCGAGTCGCGCAGCTCGTCGATCGTCTCCGGCGCCCTCACCTGGCATCCACCGGGTCGGACAGCCATTCGCCGACGGCCTCCCGCACCCGGACGGCGGCCAAATCGACGGCGCGCGCCACGGCGGGCGACAGCTTCCGCTCGAGCTCGTCGACCTTCGCCGGCTGGCAGCCGACGATCAGAACGCGCTCGGGGAGCGCTCCCATCGACTTCGCCATAGTCAGGACCCGCTCCGGGTTCGCAAGGTGGACGTCGGGGACGTGCTCCGAGTCGAGGACCTCCGGCTGGATCACGAAGACCGTCCCCGGCCTCTCCCCGCGGTCGATCGCGTCGATCAGGATCAGGCCCTCACAGCCGGCGAGCAGCTCCTGGAGCAGCGCGATCCCGCCGATCCCGGTCTCGACGACCTCCACCCCGGCGGGCAGATCGGTGAGCCGCTCGGCGACCGCCGGCCCGAAGCCGTCGTCGCCCCGCAGGACGTTGCCGACACACCCGACGATCACGCGACCGCTCACGCGACGTTCACCGCGACCTGGACGGTGCCGTTCCGCATCGCGACCGGTACCACCTTGAGTCCCTCCCCCTCCGTTCCGTCCACCCGGGCGCCCGTCCGGACGTCGAACGCGCAGTTGTGCCAAGGGCAGACGAGGACGCCGTCGCTGGACAGCCGGGCTCCGCCGAGCGAGCGGCCGTCGACCGGGCAGCCGTCGCGGAGCGCGTAGACCCCGCCGTCGAGGCGGGCCAGCAGCAGCGCGATCCCGTCGAGCTCGGTGGCGCTCACCTCTCCCGGCGCCAGGTCGCCCGCCGGGCCCGCGTCGACGAAGACCGGTCGGCGAAGGTTCTCGATCTGGGCCAGGACGAGAGCGTCGTCATCGGGCGCCGTGATCTCGTACATCTCCAGCACGGCCTGAGCGATGGGGTCGTCGAGGTCGCCCGCGGTGATTGCCGCGAGCGCAGGGCGGTGGATCGCGTCGACGAGCTGCAGGAGAAGCAGCGCGCGCTCGTCACCGTCCCGCTCGAGCGTCTCGACCAGCGCCTCGAGCTCCGCTACGGCCTTGTCGAACTCCATACGGCCTCCACGATCTCCGGCAGTCTCTCCTCGATCTCCGAACTCAGCTCCTCGCCCCACTGCTCGCTGGCGGGCTCCACCTCGACCACGCGGACGTCGTCCGGAAAGCCGCCCAGCGCGCCGCAGACGATGAGCGTGTTGTCCAGCGAGATTACCCCCGTTACCGCCTCCGAGACCCTGGTCTGGATCTCGTCGGGGTCGGGGAGGGCGCCGTCCCATCGATAGGCGCTGACCGTGCCCGGAGCCCTGCCGCGGGCCGCGGCGCCGACCAGGACCACCCTGTCGTAGGGCTCCCGCTCCTGCAGGTTCTGGGAGAGCCCCACAGGGTGATAGGAGACGTCCTCGACCTCGACCGCATCGCTCGCCCGGTCGGCAAGCCGCTCGATCACGTGGATCCCGACCGATCCGTCCCGCAGGTTGCGGTAGCCGATCCCGCCGACCAGAACCCTGAGGCGATCGCTTGGATCGTCCTCAGTGCTCGTGCTCGTCGTCGACTCCGCAGGCGCAGGTGACCACGTCACGCGAGATCACCCGTTTCTCGGTGTGGATGTGGGTCGTGCACGGCATGCAGGGATCGAAGCTCCGGATCGTCCGCAGGACGTCGATCCCCTTGTAGTCCTCCGGCTTCTCGAAGTTCTCGAGCAGGGGAGTCGACTGAACCGCTTCCTCGTAGGGACCGGGGTTCCCAAACGGATCCTTCGGAGACGCCATCCAGGTCGACGGGGTGACGATCTGGTAGTTCTCGATCACGCCCTTGTCCATGACGAGGTGGTGGGTGAGGAAGCCGCGCCCGGCTCCCCAGAACCCGGCGCCGACCCGGAAGTCCTTCGGCACCTTGTAGGGGGTCGAGACGGCGGTCTCGCCCTTTCTCATCATGTCGAGGCCGATCAGCAGGTTCTCGTAGGCGATCAGCGCCGTGTAGAGGATCGCGTGGGCGCGGGCGCGGTTCCGCTCGAACGCACCCCAGCTCTCCGAGGGGACCATCCATTCGATCTCGGCGGCCGGAAGGGCGCCCTTCGGCATGTTGAACTTGAGGCTCCTGCCGGTCGGCTCGATGAACCGGAGGTGCGAGTAGTCCTCGGCGAGTGCGTTCGCCCACATCCGCGAGTACGGCCCCGTCTCCATCGCCATCCGGTCCCAGCGGGGCGCGGTGGACCACGAGTACTTGTCCTTCCAGTTCGTCGCCTCGGGCCTCGGGATCGTCTCCTTGTTCCACGGATGGTTCGGCGAGAGGGGGTTGCCGGCCGGGTCCTCCCTGAAGCGATAGGCACCGTTGCCGTTGCCGCCATCCGTCCAGTCCTCGTAGAAGGAGTGCTCGACGAACTCCTCGATCCCCATGTTCAGCTCGGTCATCTTCGTGGTGACGAGATCGCCGTCGACGATCACCGCGGGGGGCGCCCAGCGCTTCCTGCCCCAGTCGTCGACGTTCGCGAAGGTCCCGTCGTACGCATAGGGATCGTCCCACTGGCCCGGCTCGATCATGCTCGCCGGTCGCCGGCCGATCTCTCGGTACTGCGGGTTGACCTCGTAGAAGAACTCCACGAGGTCGTTCCAGATCGCGACCACCTTTCGCCCGTAGTCGAAGAACTTCACGATCCGCAGGTGGATCTCGCTCATGTCGGAGGTGTCGATCGTCGCGCTGATCCCTCCCGGCACCACCGTCTGCGGATGCGGGTACTTGCCGCCGATCAGGACGTAGGCCTCGCGCGCCACCCGGGTCATATGAAGCGCCTCGGCGTAGAGCTCGCCGGTGAGCGGCGTCATCGCGGTCATCAGCTCGCCGATCGTCGAGTACCCGTGCACGTCCTTGCCGGCGGCGGGTGCCCGTTCCGCCTGCGTCCAGATTTCGGGATTCGTCTCCCGGACGGCGGGCTCGGAGAAGTCGGGCCCGGCGAGCAGGAACAGATGGAGCGGATGGTCGTAGAGGTACTCGAGAGAGAGGAGCAGGTTCCGGGCCACCGTTCCCAGCGGAGGCGGTGCGATCCCGAAGGCCATCTCCAGAGCCAGTGCCGAACAGGTCGAGTGAACCCCGCCGCACACCCCGCAGGCGCGGCTCGAGATGAAGATCGCGTCGCGCGGATCACGGCCCTTGAGGATCACCTCGTAGCCGCGGAAGAGGGTCGCCATCGAATCGGTCTCGAGGACCTGGCGGCTCTCCAGATCGACCACCGTGTGAAAGGCGAGCGCGCCCGCAACCCTTGTGACCGGGTCGAAGTCCACCTGCCGGATGTGGCCGTTTCGCTCGAGCAGCTTCTTCAGCTTCCGCTCGTCCTGGTCGAGCGGAGTGACCTCGGTCACCTCATAGGAGTACGGGTCAGCGACCCCCTCCTTGAGCCGCGCGTTCCCCTGCTCGTCGAACTCGACCGGAAGGTTCTTGAAGCACATCAGCCCTTCTCCTCCCCGCCCTCGTCCTCGATCTTCTCGGCGGCGTCCTCGCCGTGCGCGTCGGGGGGCGCGTAGCGGTCGATCGGCTCCTCGACCGCTTGGTCGGCGCTCTCACCGTGCTCCATCTTGTAGACGTCGAGGCTGAGCGGAACCGGCTGCTTCCGGTTCCGTCTCGCGTAGTCGACCGTTCCCGTGTACTGGAGCTTGTTGTAGAAGAATTCCTCGGCCTTGGCGCCGAGCGAGGGCGCTCGCCGCTCGCTCGAATATGGGCTCGGCACCTGACCGGTGTTGTCCCAGAGCGGCTCGCGGTTGCGATTCCGCATCGTCACCCTGCGGAGGCGCTTGAACACGCTTCCGTATAGCCGCGCCACGCCGCCCGACATGAACGATCCGGGAGGCGCCTTGTAGAAGGGTGAGAACTTGTCGGGGAACCCCGGCATCGTGCATCCGATGCAGGCGCCGCCGGCGACCATGCAGCCGCCCATGTGGTTGATCGCGCCGCGCTCGGTGATGTTGCACTGGACCACCGGCCCCCAGCAGCCGATGTCGACCAGGCATTCCTGGTCGCCCTCCTGCTTCGCGAAGGTGCCCTCCTCGTAGTAACCGGCGCGCGGGCAGTGGCGGTGGACGGTCTCGCTGAACTGCCAGGCGGGGCGGCCGAGCTCGTCGAACTCCGGAAGCGGGCCGATCCCCTGGAGGAACATCAGCACCGCCGCGACGACCTCGGTGAAATTGTCGCCGATCGGCGAGCAGCCGGGCACGTTCACCACCGGGACGCCGAGGGCCGATCGGTAGTCCTTGCCGACGAAGTCCATCAGGCTCATCGAGCCGGTGACGTTGCCGGCGGCGGCCGGGACCCCGCCCCAGGTCGCGCAGGTCCCGATCGCGACCGATGCGGCGGCGCCGGGACAGAGGCGCTTCAGCCAGCCGGTGATCCTGTTCGGCTGGTCGCCCTCGCTGGAGGGATCGAACCCGCCCGCGCCCATCGCGGAGTAGTAGCCCTCGTCCTCGGGGAGTGCCTGGTCGTCCGGCACCGACCCCTCGAGCACGACCACGTACGGCGCACCCAGGGTTCCCTCCGCCGCGTCGCGAAGCGGGCGGACGAACTCGGCCCCGGCATTGATCGAGAGGACCGGATGATGGAGGACGACCCTCGGCAGCCCCGGGATCGTTCCCGCGAGCAGCTCCTCGACGGACGGGGCGGTCGCTCCGGTGACGGCGATCGAGCAGCCGTCACAGCTCATCCCCGCCAGCCAGAAGACATGCACCTCGGTGAGCGGTCCCTCGTCGCTTCCCCCGAGTCCCCCGACCCCCCTGGGGAAATCCTCGCCGAACACGGCGCCGGCATGAGGCACCTTCTCGAGCTTGAGCTCCCCGGTGTGCTGCTCTGCCGCCAGCGTCTCTCCTCATTCGACCGGCTCGGTCTGTGTATCGTACATATAGCCTCGAGTGGCAAGGGCAAACCGCTTGGTTCCGTCCCGGAGGAGAGGTTGACCAAGAGCTTCAGATGCGCCGATGCAGGGGTCGTCTGCCGGAACAAGGTGACCGGGGAGACCGAGGACGAGGTGCTGGAGAAGGCGGTCAGGCACGCGCGGGAGAAGCACGGCGTCGATCTCACCGCGTCCGTCACCCTGGTGAAGTTCGCGCAATCGGCGGTTCGCGACGACGACCGGCCGGCGGATGCGGAGGAGGCACCGGCCTAGAGCATGGCCCTCGCGCTCTCGACCTGGTGGTACGTGGGCTGGGCGATCGGGGGCGCCGTCGTCGTGATCGCGGCGCTCCTGCTGCTCGCGATCATCGCCCTCGGGAACCGGATCGCCAGGCAGGCCGACGACATCACCGCGGCGCTCGATGGCGCCAGGGAGAACACGGATCCCCTCTGGGGCGTGAAGCGGATCAACATCAACATCGACCGGATCAACCGCGGCCTCGGAGCCGCGAGGAAGACGCTCGGCGGATGATCCTGGCGGTCTCGACCGGCACTTCCGTCCTCTGCTTGGTCGGGCTCGGTGTGGGCCTGCTCGTCCTGCTCGTCGTGCTCCAGCTGTTCAACCGCGTGGTCCGGCCCGCACTCGAGATCGACCGCTACGCGAACGCCATCCTCGCCGGCGGAATCGGGATCGCGAAGGGCGTCGACGGTGTGGACGACCTCGCGAGGACTCGCGACCTCGTCAACTCCGTCCCTCCGCTCGCGGTCTCATATCTCGAGATCGTGAAGAAGGAGCTGCCGTGATCGTCGCTCTCTCGAGCTCGGTGGAGACCGCCTGGTGGGTCACCCTGGCAGTGGCCCTCGTCGTCGTCCTCGTCGTCTGGTTCCTGCTCGAATGGCTGAGGCGGACGGTGAACGAGATCAATCGCGCCGTCGACGACGTCTGGGTGATGGGCAAGCGCGTCGCGCAGAACACCGCCACCACGCACATGCTCGGTGGCACGAAGGAGCTCGGAGGCGAGCTTCTCGAAGAGGTCAAGCGTCATGGTGAGCTGGCGGAGAGGAGGAAGGGATGAAGACCCTGTTGATCGTGCTGACCCTTGCCGAGGTGGCGATCCTGGTCGTCGTCCTCGCTCTCTATCTGATCGTGATCGCGGCGACCCTGCGAAAGATCTCGAAGACGCTCGGCCTGGTCACCTTCGGGGTGCGGGCGATCGAGAAGCAGACCGAGCCGATCGGCCCGGTCGCCGCGGACATCAACGAGTCCCTGGAGCAGGTGGCCGCGGCGCTCGAATCGGTCGTCAATCCGGCGGGCGCGGAGCCGGCCCCGACCGTCTCCGGCGGAGCCGAGAAGAGGCGAGGCAAGGACTGATCCATGGCCCTAGCGCCGCCAGGGACGGTCGAGCGGCGCCGCCTTCGGATCACAGGGGTAGTCCAGGGCGTCGGATTCCGGCCGTTCGTGCATGGACTCGCCTCCCGGCACGGCCTGGGCGGCTTCGTCCTCAACGACGGCCGCGGGGTGGTGGTCGAGGTCGAGGGCCCTCCGGTATCGCTCGCGGCGTTCACCGCCGAGATCGTCGATGATGCCCCTCCCCTGGCCAGGATCGACTTCGTCGCGGTGGAGTCGATCGATCCCGGGGACGAGCGGGAGTTCCGAATCGAGCGGAGCGGGGGCGGCGAGGCGACAGCGCTCGTGCCGCCCGACGCCGCCACCTGCGAGGACTGCCTGCGCGAGCTCTTCGATCCCGGCGACCGGCGCCACCGCTACCCGTTCATCAACTGCACCCAGTGCGGTCCCCGGTTCACGATCGTCGAGCGGGTTCCCTACGACCGCGCCAACACGACCATGGCCCGCTTCGCGATGTGCGCGCGCTGCCGCGCCGAGTACGAGGACCCGGCGGACCGCCGCTTCCACGCCGAGCCGATCGCGTGCCCCGAGTGCGGCCCGCGGCTCCGCTTCGAACCCGGTGATCCGGACGGCCCCGAAGAGGCTCCGGTGGGCGAGGAGGCGCTCGCAGCCGCGATCGCGATGATCCGCGCCGGCGGGATCGTGGCGGTCAAGGGCCTCGGCGGCTACCACCTCGCCTGCGATGCCGCGAGCGAGGAGGCGGTCGTCCTCCTGCGGCGCCGCAAGCAGCGCGAGGAGAAGCCCATGGCGGTGATGATGGTGAGTCCCGAGAAGCTCGCCGTCCTCGGGGCCGACGAGCTGGAGCTGCTCCACTCGCGGCGGCGACCGATCGTGATCGCCCCGACGCGCTCGGACGCCCCACTCGCCGGCGAGATCGCGCCCGGCTCCCCTCGCGTCGGGCTGATGCTTCCCTACACGCCACTCCATCACCTGCTCAGCGACGGCTTCGGCGGAGCGCTCGTGATGACCAGCGGCAACCGATCCGACGAGCCGATCGCGTTCGCCGACGACGATGCCCGGGATCGGCTCGGAGCGATCGCGGATGCCTTCCTCTCGCACGACCGGCCGATCCACCGCCGCTGCGAGGATTCGGTCCTGACCGCGGGGTTCCCGATCCGGCGCTCGAGGGGCTTCGCCCCCGACTCGCTTCCCCTTCCCCTTGCCGCTGACGTGCCGCTGGTCGCGGCCGGGGCCGAGCTGAAGAGCACCTTCTGCGTCGCCCGAGGCAGGGAGGCGTTCCTCTCACCACACCTGGGCGACCTGGACACCGAGGCCTCCCATCTCGCCTTCCGGACCGACCTGGAGCTCTACCTCGCGATGCTCGGGACGAAGCCCGCGCTCGTCGCCCACGATCTCCACCCCGACTATCTCTCGACCAGGTGGGCGCTCGAGCAGGACGCCGAGGCGATCGGCGTCCAGCACCATCACGCCCACGCCGCGGCCTGCCTCGCGGAGAACGGGGAGACCGGCCCCGCCCTCGCACTCGTCTTCGACGGCACCGGGTACGGAACCGACGGGACGCTCTGGGGCGGCGAGCTGCTCCGCTGCGATCTGGAGGACTTCACCCGGCTCACGCATCTGGAGCCGGTCCCGCTGCCGGGCGGCGAGGCGGCGATCCGGCAGCCCTGGCGGGCCGCCGCCTCCTACCTCGAGCGGGCGGGGCGTCCGGTGCCCTTCGAGCGCTGGCCGCTGGTGCGCGAGAGCCTCAGGGTGAACGCTCCCCCCTCCTCCGGGATGGGACGGCTCTTCGACGCGATCGCCGCGCTGCTCGGTGTTCGGGAGGAGGTGAGCTACGAGGGCCAGGCCGCGATCGAGCTCGAGCACCTCGCCGGCGAGACGGACGCGGCGCCGTATCAGTGCCGGGTCGAGAACGGCCTGATCCGCGGTGCCGACCTCGTCGCCGCCGCCGATGACGACCTCGCCTCCGGCCGACCGCGCGAGCAGATCGCGGCGGCGTTCCACGAGGGCGTCGCGCAGGCCGCTGCGATCGCCTGCGCCGAGGCCGCCGACCCGCGGACGGTCGTCCTCTCCGGCGGGAGCTTCCAGAACATTCGACTGCTCGAGAGCACCCGCGCCCGACTCGCTAACTTGGGATTTCGGGTGCTTACCCACAGTCTGGTGCCCCCGAACGACGGAGGGATCAGCTACGGACAGGCCGCGGTTGCGGCAAGGAGGAGAGCCATATGTGCCTAGGCATTCCCGGCCAGATCGTCGAGATCGTCGACGATCAGAACCACATCGCCAAGGCCGAGGTCTCGGGGGTGAGGCGAAACGTCAACATCGGCCTGCTCGTCGAGGGCGACGACGCGGTGGGGATCGGAGACTGGGTGCTGATCCACGTCGGCTTCGCGATGTCGAAGATCGACGAGGAGGAGGCTCGCGAGACCCGCCGGTTCCTCGAGATGCTCGGCGAGCCCTACGAGCAGGAGCTCTCCGAGCTCCGGGCGAGCGGGATCGAGTGAGCGACCGATGGCCGAGCCGCTGAGCGCGCCGACCGCCGGCTCGGCGGGCCTGGACGAGCGGATCGCGGCCCGCGTGCGAATCGTCCGCGAGCTGTTCGACCGGGAGGCGGAGGGCCTCGCGCGCACCTGCCATGCGATGGCCCGTGCGTTCGCCCGCGGCGGCACCTTGATCCCGTTCGGCACCGGTGCTGCCGCCACCGACGCCGCCCACGCGGCGGTGGAGTTCATGCACCCGGTGATCGTCGGCAAGCGGGCGCTCCCCGCGCTCGCGCCGACCAGCGACGTCACCGGGGCGTCGACCCTCGCCCGGCTGGCCCGGCCGGACGACATCGCGCTCGCGATCTCGCACGGCGAGCCGGACGCGGCGACCGCCGAGTTCATCGCCGAGGCCCGGCGCCTCGGGATCCTGACGATCGCGATCACCGGGCGGCGTGAGGAGGTCGGCGACGCCGAGCACGGCTTCGCCGTCCCGAGCGACGATCCCGCCGTCGTCCAGGAGGCCCAGGAGACCGCCTACCACGTCCTCTGGGAGCTGGTCCACGTCTTCTTCGAGCAGCCGGGCCTGCTGGAGGACGAGCTCGCGACCGCGTCGGCCGAGCACCCGGAGGCCTGCATCACCTGCGGTGACGTCGCCGTGGAGGTGAGGGTCGCCGAGGTCCAGGGGCCGACGGCGATCGTCGAGCGGGAGGGCGCCTTCGAGCAAGTGGCCGTCGACCTGATCGAGCATGTCCAGGCCGGCGACCGGCTCCTCTGCCACGCGGGGGTCGCGCTGGAGCGCCTGTCGGGCGGCTCGACGGAGCCGGCACGCGAAGCTTCCGCCGCGGACCCGACCGACTTCCTCTACCCGTTCCAGGCTTCCGGCACAACGGATCTCGACTCGGTCCTCGCCGACGTCGAGGCGTCGACCCGGCGAAAGGCGGAGGACGTGATCGAGCTGCGCGGGTCGATCGACACCGGTGCGATCGCGGCTTGCGCGCGGCAGGTACGCGAGCGGCTCGACCGGGGGGGCGACCTGATCAGCTTCGGCAACGGAGGGTCCTC
>DASUYK010000058.1:0-24058 GCA_036377415.1 Solirubrobacterales bacterium | reverse complement strand
GAGACCTACAGCGAGGGCGACGAGCCGAGCCGCTACGTGGTGGTCGCTCCCCTGCTCTCGGATTGACGTCCGCCTCGCCCGCTGACGACCCGGCGCTTGCGGTCCTGCTGGCGCTCCTCGCTACCGAAGAGGCGCCGGTCTCGCGGGCGAGCGTCCGGCGGGCTCGCGACGTGCACATCGCGGATGCGCTGAGCGGGCTCGAGGTGGAGCCCCTTCGCGTCGCCGCGCGGATCGCGGACCTGGGCAGCGGCGCCGGCCTTCCCGGACTCGTGCTTGCGGCGAGACTCCCGGACGCTCGGGTCGACCTGATCGAGTCGCTGTGCCGGAAGTGCGATTTCCTCCGGACGGCGATCGAGCGGATGGGATTACCGAACGCGGACGTGATCTGCGAGCGCTCGGAGGCGTGGTCGGGCGGAGAGGGTCGCGAGGCCTACGACGCGGTCAGCGCTCGAGCCGTCGGGAGCCTGGCGACGCTCGCGGAGCTCGCCTCTCCGCTGCTTCGCGATGGCGGCGTCCTAGTCGCCTGGAAGGGCGCGCGCTCGCGCAAGGAGGAGGATGACCTTCGCCGAGCGGCCCCGGCCCTCGCGATGGAGCCGCTCGAGGTTCGCGCGACCACCCCCTATCCCGGCAGCCGCCACCGACACATCCACCTCCTCCGCAAGAATGGACCCACCCCGAACGGCCTGCCACGTAGACCCGGGATGGCAGCGAAGCGGCCGTTCGGGCCCGAACGGAACGGACCCGAACGAACATCCGGTTGAGGCTGAATGGGAACGGTCTACGCGATTGCGAATCAGAAGGGCGGCGTCGGGAAGACGACCACTGCGGTCAACGTGGGCGCCTGCGTCGCACGGGACGGCAGGCAGACCCTGATCGTCGACCTCGATGCGCAGTGCAACGCGACGGTTGCGCTCGGGCTTCCCAAGGACTCGACACCCTCCTCGTACGACTGCCTCGCCGGCGAGGTCTCGGTGGCCGAGGCGGCCCGTCCCGCCGGCCCCGACAACCTCTGGGTGGTTCCCGCGCATGTTGACCTGGCGGGGGCGTCGGTGGAGCTGCCGCGCTCGGACGGATACGTGACGAGGCTCCGTGACGGGCTCGGGCCGGTGAGGGAGCGGTTCGCCTACACGCTCCTCGACTGTCCGCCGTCGCTGGGTCCGGTCGCCGTCAATGCGCTCGTCGCGGCGGACATGGTGATCGTCCCGGTCCAGGCCGAGTACCTGGCTCTCGAGGGACTCGTCCAGTTCCTCGACACGCTGAAGCTGGTCCAGCGCGAGCTCAACCCGTCGCTGAGGATGGCGGGAGTGCTGATAACGATGCACGACGACCGGACGCGTCTCTCGCGCGACGTCGAGCGCGAGCTGCGGGCGCACCTGCCGGCCCGCGTCTTCAAGACCGTGGTCCCGCGCAGTGTCCGGATCGCCGAGGCGCCGAGCTACGGGGTCCCGGTGCTCGAGCACGATCCGAAGTCGTCGGGCTCCAAGGCGTACCGGGATCTCGCCGACGAAGTCCTCGCCCTCGGGGTTGCGGATGGCTGAGCGCAAGCGGGGGATGGGGCGGGGACTCGCGGCGATCCTCCCGGAGAGCTCGGCAGGCGGCCCGGAGCTCCGCGAGCTCGAGGTGACCCAGATCGAGCCCAATCCGGACCAGCCTCGAGAGCAGTTCGACGCCGCCGCGCTCGATGCGCTCGCCGGCTCGATCGGCTCGGTCGGGCTGCTCCAGCCGCTGATCGTGCGGCCGATCGCCGAGGATCGCTATCAGCTCGTCGCCGGGGAGCGCCGCTGGCGTGCCGCCCGGAAGGCCGGCATCGACCGGGTCCCGGCGGTGATCCGAAGCTCGCCGGAGGACGAGCGCCTCCAGGCAGCGCTGATCGAGAACATGGTGCGGGAGGACCTGAATCCGGTCGAGGAGGCCCGGGCATGCGCCGCCCTGGTCGACGACCTCGGCATCTCGAAGGAGGAGCTCGCCCGTCGTGTCGGCCGAAGCCGAGCCGCGATCTCCAACCTGATTCGACTCCTCGACCTCCCGGATCCGGTGCTCCGCTTGCTGGAGCGCGGTGAGCTCACCGAAGGGCACGGCCGCGCGATTCTCCAGGTCGGGGACCAGGATGCCAGGGCGAAGCTCGCGAAGCGCGCCGCGGCGGAGGGCTGGTCCGTCCGCGACACCGAGCGGCACGCCGGCGACGGTGGCCGCCGGAAGAGGACCGCGAGCGGAGGAAGGATCTCGGCGGAGGAGCGGGCGGCGATGACGGATGCCGAGGACCTGCTGTCCGCCGCGATCGGCCAGGACGTGCGCGTCCGGCGGGCAGGGGACGGGGTGAAGGCCGAGCTTCGCTTCGAGGATCTCTCCGAGCTCGAGTCGCTCGCCAAGCGACTTCGGCGCCGCAGCTAGTATGAGAGGCGGCCCCGGAAGCGAAGCCGAGGGCCACTCGATTCATAGGCCCGGGCGATTAGCTCAGTCGGTTAGAGCGCTTCTCTGATAAGGAAGAGGTCCCTGGTTCGAGTCCAGGATCGCCCATAGAATCGCGCCGCGGGCCCGATCCGGAGTAGTCGGGCCGCGGAGGTCTCGAGGGGTCGGGGTCGTGGGAGGGCTTGGGGCCGCTCCTATAATCCGTGCCGAGCTCCCGAGGAGACCCTGTGCAGCGAATGACCATCTACGGAGTCAGCTTCGACATGGTCGGCAAGCAGCCGATCGTCTTGCTGAAGACCGTGGATGGGAACAAGTTTCTCCCGATCTGGATCGGCCACCCAGAGGCGGCGGCGATCCTGATGAAGCTCCAAGGGGCATCGACACCGCGGCCGATGACCCACGACCTCCTCTCGGACGTGCTCGATCAGATCGACGCGAAGTGCGAGAAGGTCTCAGTCACCGAGCTGCGTGACAACACCTTCTTCGCCTCGATCACGATCTCGATGAACGGCTCGGAGCTCGAGATCGACTCGCGGCCCTCGGACGCGCTCGCCCTCGCCGTCCGGACCTCGGCGCCGATTTTCGCCGCCGACGAGGTGATCGAAGAGTCCGCGATCGAGTTCGAGGGCGAGGAGGTCGAGGACACAGAGCAGGTGGTCGAGAAGTTCAAGGACTTCCTCGACAACGTCACCCCCGAGGACTTCGCCTCGGGCGAGGATCTCTAGGCCGGCAACGTCGCCTCGCTCGCCGGCCGTTCCGCGGCGGAGGCGAGAATCCGCCCGACGAGCTCGGTGAACGCGATCCCGGCGGCCTCGGCCGCCATCGGGAAGAGGCTGGTGTCGGTGAGCCCGGGGATCGCGTTCACCTCGAGCACCTGGGGGCCGTCGTCCGCCAGGATCAGGTCGACGCGCGCGAACCCGCTGCAGCCCAGCGTCTCGTAGGTGCGGCCGGCGATCTCCTGCACCACCGCCGTCTCCTCGCCGAGCTCCGCGGGGCAGGCGTATTCGGTGCGACCGATCTCGTAGCGCGCCTCGAAGTTGAAGAAGTCCTCCTCGCGGGGGATCGCCTCGACCACCGGCAGCGCCTCGGAGCCGAGCACGCTGACCGCCAACTCCCTGCCATTCACGTAACGCTCGAGGAGCACCCGGTCGTCGTAGGAGAATGCGGCGACGAGCGCCTGGGGGACCTCCTCTCGCGACGACGCGAACTCGACGCCGAGCGAGGAACCCTGGCTCGCGGGCTTCACCACCAAGGGGAACCCGAGCCTCGCCTCGATCTCATCGAGGGTGTCGCCCGCCCCGAGCTCGCGGAAGGCGGTGGCGTTGAATGCGGCCCAGTCGGGGGTGGGGATGCCCGCCGCGCGCATCTCGTGCTTGGCGGTGACCTTGTCCATGCAGAGCGCGCAGGCGGCCACCCCGGGGCCGGTGTAGGGCAGGCCGAGGATCTCGAGCAGCTCCTGAACGGTCCCGTCCTCGCCGCCCGGTCCGTGGAGCGCGATGAAGGCGACGTCCGGCCGGTCGGCCCGAAGCCTGGCGACGAGATCGTCGCCGACGTCGATCGCGATCGCTTCGTGACCGAGCTCCTCGAGGGCGTCCTCGACCCGTGCGGCGGAGCGCAGCGACACCCCACGCTCCAGCGAGCTGCCGCCCTTCAGCACTGCGACCCTCATCGGCGCCTCGGCATCGGGACGACCTCTCCGCCGGCCGTCCCCTCGTGCTCGTCGTCGGAGTCGCCGCCCCCGGCCGGGTCCGTCCTGTGCTCACCGGTGATCGTCTCGTAGAGGGCGACTTGCTCGGACACGACCCGACCGATCCGGCGGATCCCCTCCCGCAACTCGTCCTCGCCGGAGGCGGAGAAGTTGAGCCGCATCGAGGAGGCCCCGCGTCCGTCGACGTAGGCGGCGCGGCCCGGGACGAAGGCGACGTTCTCGCGCAGCGCCTTGGCGAGAAGGTCGGTCGTGTCGATGTAGTCGGGGAGGGTGGCCCAGACGAACAGCCCGCCCTCGGGATGGGTCCACTCCGCCTGCGGAGGGAAGTGACGCTCGAGGGCGTCGAGCATCGCGTCGCGACGGGCCCGGTAGATCTCGATCAGGTCGTCGACGTAGGAGCGCCAGCGCTCCTCGGCGAAGTACTCGCGGACGAAGTACTGGGTGAGCGTCGAGGTGCAGAGATCGGCCGCCTGCTTGCCGAGCCCGATCTTCTCCAGAATCGGCGGCGGAGCGGCGACCCAGCCGATCCGGATCCCGGGAGAGAGGATCTTGGAGAAGGTGCCGACGTAGAGAACGTAGTCGCCGCCATCGAGGCTGTACAGGGTGGGCTGCGGCTCGCCGTCGTAGCGGAGCAGGCCGTAAGGATTGTCCTCGCAGACGAGCACCTCGTGCTCCCGAGCCAGCTCGACCAGTCGGTGGCGCCGCTCCTCGCACATCGTCACACCGGCGGGGTTCTGGAAGCTCGGAACCGAGTAGATGAACTTCGGCCGGCGGCCCTCACCTGAGAGGCGCGCCAGCACGCGCTCGAGCTCGTCGATCCGCATTCCGTCGTCGTCCGTGCTGACCTGGTGGACGTCGGCCTCGTAGCTGCAGAAGGTCGGGACCGCCCCCGGGTAGGTGGGCGCCTCGCAGATCACCGGATCGCCCGGGTCCACCAGGGTCTTCGTGATCAGGTCGATCGCCTGCTGTCCCCCGGTGGTGACGAGGAGGTCGTCGGGATCCGGGGACATCCCCTCCGCCGCCATCACGCTGGCGATGCAGGCCTTGGTCTCCTCGAAGCCCTCCGTCGGCCCGTACTGAAGCGCCTCCGCGGAGGACTCGTGCGCGATCCGGGTCATCTGGGCGGCGAACCTGTCCGACGGGAAGGTCGAGGTGTCCGGAAGCCCTCCGGCGAGCGAGATCACCTCGGGGCGCGCCGTGATCGCCATCAGGTCCCGCATCGCCGAGGAGCGCATCACCTGCGTTCGCCGGGCGAAGAGATCCGCGTAGCGCTCCAGGTCCCTGCTCGTCGTGTGGGCGCGACGGCGCCGCCGCGGATCGCCGGGACTGCCCCCCTCAGCTCTGCGGTCGGGGTCTGTCATCGCCGAGTAGTGTTGCGGACGCGAGGCGCCCGGGCGCAATGATCGGAGCGGCCTGTAGCCTCCCGCCCCGTGTTCGAAGCAATCTGCGAGGGACTGGGCCTGGCCATTGCGGTCGGACTGATCGTCGGGGTCGTCCTCCCGGCGGTGATGCCCGGTTGGGGGGTGATCGTCGCAGCGGCGCCGCTCGGGGTTCTCGCGGTCGGTGCCGCGCTGAACGGCGCTGACGAGGCGGTCTGGCCGGCGCTGCCGGTCGGGGTCCTCGGCGCCGGCCTCGCCGCGATCGTCAGCCGCGATGTCGCGGCCGGGGCACAGCGACGCGCGGATGATCAGCGCGCCGGCGGGGGAGAGGCGCTGGGCGGGGTGACCGTGTTCGTGGTCGTGGCGGCCGTGATCCTCGCCGCGGTCAGTCTCCTGGTCGGCCCGATCTCGCTCGTTGCCCTGATCGCCCTCACCTGGTTGTGGAGTTCTCGCCGCCGCCGCGAGGCGCGCAAACACGAGGGCCTGCGGGTTCTCAGGTAGTGCCCTCGAGGATGGAGGCCCTCACCTAGCCGTGCCGCGGAAGCTCGTCCTCGTCGTCGTCGATGCGATGCACCCGGAGATGCTCCGGCGCGCGGTCGACGACGGAACGGCACCGACCTTCGGCGGGCTGCTCGAGCGGGGCAGGATGGTGAGTGATTGCGTCTCGAGCTTCCCGTCGGTCACCCCGGTCGCCTGCTCGGAGATGATGACCGGGATCGGTCCCGGTGGCCACTGGGTGATGGGCATGAATTGGTTTCACCGGCTCGAGCGCAGATACATCGAGTACGGCTCCTCCTTCGAGGCGACCCGGACGTTCGGCCTCTTCCGCGCGATGTACGACCTCGTCTACAACATGAACCTGGACCACCTGAGCTGGGAGGCTCAGACGGTCTTCGAGCGGCTCGGCGACGCCGGGATCCGGACCGCCGCCACCCCGTTCCTGATCTACCGCGGCCGACATCGGCATCAACTCGGGCTCGAGGGGCTCGTCAAGCGCGCTGCCGCGGCCGCGAACTTCAGGCATGCGGTCTGGGGCCCCGACGAGTTCTTCTACGGAGACCTCTACGCGAGTCGCGCGACCGGATGCGGCCCCACGTTCACGCGTCCCGGCACCAGGGACGAGTACTCCGCCTGCGTCGGCGAGGAGTTGGTCAGGGAGGGCGCCTACGACTTCTTCCTCTTCAGCCTGCCGGACAACGACTTCCATTCCCACCGCCACGGCCCCGAGGCCCAGGTGGACTCGATCGCCAAGGCGGACGCTATGTTCGCCCGGATCGTCGATGCCGGTGGCGGGATCGACGCGTTCCTCGACGACCACGCCGTCGTCCTCACCGCCGATCACGCGCAGACGCCGGTCGAGCACGCCCTGCCGCTGGCCGACGAGTTGAGCCAGGATTGGGCCGTGCTCCAGCCCAACACCGACCGACCCGAGGAGGCGGAGATCGCGGTGAGCCCGACCTCTCGCGCCGGCGCCGTCTACATCCTCGACACGGGACGGCGCCACTCGGCGACGCACGAGCGAGCGCGGATTCGCCTGCGCGAGATGCCCGGGGTCGACATGATCGTCTGGCTGGCGGGCGAGGACGGAGCGCCGCTGCTTCGCGAGGGGGTCGGGCTTGTCGACCCGGATCGGATCGAGGCGGTCGTCGAGCGCGACGGGTTCGAGTTTCGGTTCCGCCCCGGGGGACAGCTCCGCGACCTGCGCGGTAACCGCTGGGCGGCGCGCGGCGAGCCGGAGGCTCTGGCCGCGGACGTCACCCGGGGTCGGTTCGAGTCCGAGGAGTATCCCGATGCTCTCTCCCGCGTCTGGTCTGCGCTCACATCGCCTCACGCCGGGGACGTCCTGATCTCGGCCTCGGACGGTTATGAGTGCGTCGACTGGGGGGGGATCAGCCACGTGGGGGGCGGCAGCCACGGCTCGCTCGGCCGTGGCGACTCGCTCGGCCCGGTGGTCTTCACCGGCTGCGGTCCTGACCGGCCCGAGCGGAACCCGCAGTGGGCCCTGCGCGACCTCGCGCCCGTGATCCTCGCGCATTTCGGCCTCGCCGCGCCGGGGCCGCAGGGATGAGCCCTCGCGCGCAGACGGCGAGGCGGATCGGGCGCGGCACGAGGAAGCCCGAGAACTGGGTCCAGCTTCTCCAGTTCGGCCTCGTCGGCGCCTCCGGCTACGTCGTCAACCTGGTCGTCTTCGCCTTGATGGTCGGGCCGTTCGACGCTCACCACATCCTCGCCGCGGTGGTCGCCTTCTGCGTCGCCGTCACGAACAACTTCTGGTGGAATCGCCATTGGACGTTCGACGCACGGCACGGTCACGCCGGCTTCCAGGCGATGCGATTCCTCACCGTGAGCGTCGCCGCGCTCATCGTCAACCTGATCGCGCTCGAGCTCCTGGTCAGGGGCGGGATGCCGGACCTCCCGGCCCAGGCGATCGCGATCGCGATCGCGATGCCGTTCAACTTCGTCGGCAACAAGCTGTGGACGTTCGACTAGCGCGCCCCCCGCTCGCCGCTGCCGCCCTCGCGCTGATCGCAATCCTCGTGACGCCGGGCCCGGCCCGGGCGCAGCACCAGCCCACGATCTCGGAAGCAAGGGCGATCGCGATCGCAAAGCAGGACCCGAAGGCGGTCGAGGCCCTCCGCGAGCACCCCGAGCTGAGTCCCTCGGCGACGCGAAACGAGAGCTCCGGGGACTGGGAGGTCGGTTTCTTCGCCGAGGGGGAGCAGCTCGTCCAGGTCGTCGTCGACGACGTCAGCGGCGCCACCCTCGAGTCCTGGAGCGGTCACCAGGTCGCCTGGAAGATGGCTCGCGGCTATCCCGGCGCATTCGGCAGGGCCGTCAACTCGCCATGGGTGTGGCTTTCACTGTGCGTGATCTTCGTCGGCGGCCTGCTCGATTGGCGACGGCCGCTCCGACTCGCCCACCTCGATCTGCTCGTCATCGTCGGGGGGTTCGGGCTCTCCCACTACTTCTTCAACCGGGGCGAGATCGGGATGTCGGTCCCCCTCGCGTATCCGCCGCTCCTGTATCTGATGGGCCGAGCTCTGTGGATGGGCTTTCGCCGCGATCGCGGCGGCTGGCTTCGCCCCGCAGTGCCGATCGCGGTGCTCGCGGTTGCCACCGCGCTGCTGGTCGGGGGCAGGATCGGGCTGAACGTGATCGACTCGAACGTGATCGATGTCGGCTTTTCGGGGGTGATCGGGGCCGACCGGATCGCCGACGGAACCACGCTGTACGGCAACTTCCCCGAGGACAACCGCTCCGGCGACACCTACGGGCCGGTCGCCTACTACGCCTACGTCCCGTTCGAGCAGGTGCTTCCCTGGAGCGGCACCTGGGATGACCTCCCGGCCGCCCACGCGGCCGCGATCTTCTTCGACCTTGGGACGATGGTGGGCCTCTTCCTGTTCGCACGGAGACTCCGGCCTGGGCGCGAGGGCAACAGGCTCGGCGTCCTCCTCTGCTTCGCGTGGGCGGCTTGCCCCTACACCGCCTACGCGCTCGAGTCGAACACCAACGACGCGCTCGTCTCGCTGACGCTCGTCTCGGCGCTCCTGCTCCTGGACTCGCCCCCCGCGCGGGGGATCGCGCTGGCGCTCTCCTCCCTCACGAAATTCGCGCCACTCGCCCTCGCCCCGCTGTTCGCAACCTATGGGGCAACGCATGGGAGCAGGGACAACCCCGCTGCAGATGTGGCAAGAGTGGGAATCCGAGACGCATCTGCCGGGGGTGGCGCCGCGGGGGGCCCCATCCGAGGACGCATCCGCGCCCGCAGGATGGGGGGCACCGCGGCGACAGGACCCCTGGCCCGATACGCCAAGGTTGTCGTTCCGTTCACCCTGGCCTTCGCGGTGACGGCGCTGCTCGTCTCGGCCCAGGCCCTGTTGGACCCCGGCCTCGACACCTACTGGCACCGGACGATCGGCGAACAGGGCGGCCGCGACTCCCCCTTCAGTGTCTGGGGCCAGGAGTCCTCACTGGGCTGGCTGCAGGCGTCGGTCAAAGGCGTCGTGATCGGTCTCGCCCTCCTGGTCGCGTTCCGTCCGAGGGCGCGAGACCAGGTCACTGTCGCCGCCTTCGGCGCGGCGCTCGTGATCGGCATGGAGCTGACGATCGATCACTGGTTCTACCTCTACGTCCCCTGGTTCCTGCCGCTCCTGCTCATCGCCCTGCTCGGCGGGGGGCGGGAGAAGACTTCGCCTTCCGGCGCCGCCCCTGCGGCCGCCCAACGCGAGTCCCCCCAAGCCGACGCCCTACGCTCCTGAGCGTTGCGGCCCTGGGTCCGCTGGAACCATGAAGGGCTCGATCGAGCGGGCTAGCCCGTCGTCGCTGATCTCCACCGACGCTCCCATCACCCAGATGTCCTCCTCCGCGGTGTCGAAGCGCCCCGGCATCTGCGTGCGGAAGGCCCGAAGCGCCTGCTCGCGGCGAACGCCGATCACCCCGGCTCGAGAGCCGGTCATCCCGACGTCGGACATGTGGGCGGTGCCGCCGGGGAGGACGCGCGCGTCCGCGGTCGGGACGTGGGTGTGCGTGCCGAGCACGGCGGCGACGCGGCCGTCGAGGTGCCAGCCCATCGCAACCTTCTCGCTTGTGAGCTCGGCGTGGAAGTCGACGACGATCGCGTCAGCCGAGCCCTTGAGCGACTCGAGCAGTTCGTCGATCACCGACCACGGGGAGCGGTCGACCTGGAGGTACATCTGACCGCTCAGGTTGATGACCGCCACCCTCATCCCCGCCGCCTCGATGATCGTGTGACCGCGTCCGGGATTCGACGGCGCGAAGTTCGCGGGCCGGACGATCCGCCGCTCCGACTCCAGGTACGGGTAGACCTCCTTGTGGCGGTAGGCGTGGTTCCCGAGCGTGATCACGTCGACGCCCGCCTCGAACAGCTCCTCGGCGG
This sequence comes from Solirubrobacterales bacterium, assembly GCA_036377415.1. Taxonomy (GTDB): domain Bacteria; phylum Actinomycetota; class Thermoleophilia; order Solirubrobacterales; family 70-9; genus DASUPK01. The sequence goes on along the minus strand of DASUYK010000058.1, from coordinate 13,662 downwards.
TCTCCTTGGTGATCCCGACCCCGCCGGCGGCGTTCTCCCCGTTCGCCACGACCAGATCCGGCATCCGCTCGGCGCGCAGCTTCGGCCCAGCCGCCGCGAAGCCCTGCCGTCCCGGTTTCCCGACGACGTCCCCTATGAACAGGAGGCGCATCCGGCCGGAGCGTACTCGCTAGCTTTCGCCCGATGAGTGAGAAGCCTCCGCGAGCGCGAGGGCGCCGTGCCGCCCCCGTCCTCGAGGTGGATGGCCTCTCGAAGTACTACGGCGATCGCGCCGCCCTTCGCGACGTCACCTTCGCGGCCGGCCAGGGTGAGCTGCTCGCGGTGCTCGGCCCGAACGGGGCCGGGAAGACGACGCTCCTCTCGATCCTCGCGGGGATCACCAGATCGAACTCGGGCGAGGTGCGGCGCTCTGACGGCGAGACCGGCTGGGTCCCGCAGCAGGCCGGGCTTTACCGGCGCCTCACCGTCGGCGAGAACCTGCGGCTCTTCGCTCGCATGGAGGAGGTCGACGATGTGGAGGCGACCGTCGAGCGGATGCTCGAGCAGACCGGGCTGCGGGAGCGGCGGGACGACCCGGTCGCATCACTCTCCGGAGGCAACCAGCAGCGGATCAACATCGCGATTGGCCTGCTCGGCGATCCATCCGTGCTGCTGCTCGACGAGCCGAGCTCCGGTCTCGACCCGAGTCAGAGGATCCGGCTCTGGCAATTCGTCTCCTCGCTGGCCAGGGCCGGCACGACCGTGATCTACTCGACCCACCAGATCGAGGAGGCGAGCCATTACGGCGACCGCCTCGTGGTGCTGGCGGACGGCGAGGCGATCTTCGACGGCAGCTTCACCCAGCTCCGCCGGGCCGCCGGCCCTCGCCCGAAGGGAAGCTCGCCCGATCCGGAGAGCGACTTCGTCCGCTTCCTCACCCGCAAGGGCCACTGATGCGCTGGCTCCTGCTCAAGGACCTTCAGCTGCTTCGTCGCTCCCCGCTCGTGGCCGGGCTCCTGGTCATCTACCCGATCGTGCTGGCGGTCCTGATCGGGCTCGCGATCTCGAGGAGCCCCGAGAAGCCGACGGTGGCCTTCCTCAACGAGATCCCGGAGGACCGCTCCCTTGATCTGGGAAGCAGTGAGGGCTTCAGCCAGGAGGATGCCTACCGCCAGCTGTGCGGCAGGATCGAGTGCGTGCCGGCCTCGACCAGGGCCGAGGTCGAGCGGAAGGTCGAGGATGGTGAGGTCCTCGGTGGACTGATCCTGCCCGAGGACTTCCTGGACAAGCTCGAGGCACAGCTCAGCACGACGGGGACCGAGCCGGCCAGGGTCGACGTGATCGTCAACGAAGACGATCCGCTGAAGGCGGAGCTCGTCGACGACCGGATCAGCTCACTGCTCACCGAGGCGAACCTGAGGCTCTCGGACCGGATCACCCAGGTGGCCGTGCGGTACCAGCGCATTCTCTCCAAGGGCGGCGAGTTCGAGATCCCGTTGATCGGGCGGACGGTGGAGGTCCTCGGGCTGAAGGAGACCGAGCGGCTCCTCGGATCGATCGCCACCGGGCTCCCTCCTCCTCAGCAAGAGCAGGTCGAGCAGATCCGGGAGTTCACCCGCCTTTCGCGCCAGAACCTCGAACTAGCCGACAATTTCCTCGATTCGGTCCGGCAGCCGATCGCGGTCGACAAGCAGGTGATCGCGGGTGACATCCCGCCGCTCGACACGTTCGCGGTCGCCGTCGCGGCCGCGGTCACGCTGCTGTTCGTCACGGTCCTGCTGGTCTCGGGCTCGCTCGCCCTGGAGTGGGAGGAGAACACGTACACCCGCCTTGTCCGCGGACTGGTCACGCGAACGGGCCTGCTCGTGGAGAAGGCCGCCCTCGGAACCGGCGCCGCTCTGATCGTCACGCTGCTGATGCTCGCCGCCGTCACCCCGTTCCAGTCGATCGAGTGGGACCGGGTCCATCTGATCGTTCCCGCGATCCTCTTGGCGGGAGCCGCCTCCTCGGCTCTGGGCCTGGCGATCGGCGCCGCCGCGCGCGACGTTCGAGCGAGCGCCCTGCTCGCGTTCGCGCTCGCCCTGCCGATCGCTTTCATCTCGCTCGTCCCGTCGGGCACGGTCGGCGAGGGGCTCTACGACCTGATCCGCCTGGTTGCGGGTGCCTTTCCCTTCCGGCCGGCGCTCGACGCCCTCTCTGGCGCGCTCGCGGCGTCCGGTCCCGACCTCGGGCTTCCGTTTCTTCATCTCGCCCTCCTCACTCTGGGCTATCTCGTTCTCGCGCGCCTCGCCCTCCGCCGGTTTGCGCGGTAGCGCCCCTAGAATCCGGCGCATGAGCTTTCCGGCGACCCGCCTGCGCCGATTGCGCAGGACGAAGCCGCTCCGGGAGCTGGTCCGCGAGACCGAGCTGACGCCGGAGCACCTGATCCAGCCACTGTTCGTCACTGCCGGCGAGGGAGTCCGCGAGCCGGTCGCGGAGATGCCCGGGATCGAGCGTCTCTCGATCTCCGAGATGGTCGCGGAGGTGACCGAGGTCGCCGCCTCGGGCATCCGCGCGGTGCTTCTCTTCGGCATCCCCGCCAACAAGGACGAGGCGGGGAGCGAGGCATACGACGACGAGGGCGTCATCCAGATGGCTGTCCGCGCCCTGAAGGACGCCCACCCTGAGGTCGTGGTGATCACCGACGTCTGTCTCTGCGAGTACACCTCGCACGGGCACTGCGGTGTGGTCCGCGAGGGGCGGGTCGACAACGACCTCACCATCGAGCTGCTCGCGAAGACCGCGATCACCCACGCTGCCGCCGGCGCTGACGCGGTCGCCCCGAGCGACATGATGGACGGCCGGGTTGGCGCGATCCGCGCGCAGCTCGACCAGGAAGGGCACTCGGAGGTCCCAATAATCGCCTACAGCGCCAAGTACGCCTCAGCCTTCTATGGCCCGTTCCGCGAGGCGGCCGGATCGACCCCCGAGTTCGGCGACCGCCGCGGCTACCAGATGGATCCCGCGAACGCCGACGAGGCGGTGCGCGAGGCGAAGCTCGACCTCGACGAGGGCGCTGACGTGGTGATGGTCAAGCCGGCGCTCCCGTACCTCGACGTCGTCCGCAGGGTCAAGGACGCGACCGGCGCGCCGGTTGCGGCATACCACGTCTCAGGCGAGTACTCGATGCTGAAGGCGGCGGCGGCCAATGGCTGGATCGACGAGCGGGCGGCGGCGATGGAATCGCTGACCGCGATCCGCCGCGCCGGCGCGGACATGATCATCACCTACTTCGCGAAGGACGCCGCCGCCTGGCTCGCGTCGGAGGGATCGCGCCGGTGAACCGGCCCGCCGACGGGATCACGACGGCGACGGTGAAGCCGAAGCTGCGCTCGCGCGAGAGCGGCGCCGCGGTCCCACTCGACGAGACCGACAAGCGGCTGATGAACCTGCTTCAGTCGAGCTTTCCGCTCGAGGCGAGGCCGTTCGACCTGATCGCAGCCGAGGCCGAGCTCGGCCCGGAGGAGGTCAAGGGCCGAACCCAACGGCTGCTCGACGAGCGGATCATCCGCGAGATCACCCCGATCTTCGACACCCGGGCGCTCGGCTACAACTCGACGTTGGTCGCCGCGAGGGTCGATTCGGAGAACCCGCACAGGGCAGCTCGGATCATCAACTCGCATCCCGGCGTTTCCCACAACTACCTGCGCACGCACGAGTTCAACCTCTGGTTCACGATCGCGACCTCGCCCGACTCCGGTCTCGGCCTCGAGGGGACCCTTGACGTCCTCCAGGAGCTGACCGGCGCCGAGTCGATCCGCCAGCTGCCCACCCTCCGGCTCTTCAAGATCAACATGAACCTGGAGATGGAGGGTGGGACCGAGGAGCTCGCGAAGTCCGTCGGGGCGGAGCCACCGCGCGAGCTCGACCGCCAGACCTACGACGACACCGACGTGGCGGTGATTCGGGCACTCCAGGGCCCGATGGAGGTGCGGGACCGCCCCTACGACGCCGCTGCGGAGGAGTCCGGAATGAGCACGGACGGGATGCTCGAGCACCTCCGGGGGATGGTCGACCGAAAGCTCCTTCGCCGGGTCGCCGCGATCCTCTACCACCGGCGGGCGGGGTTCTCGGCGAACGGGATGGGCGTCTGGCGCGTCCCGGAGGAGAGGATCCTCGAGGTCGGCGCCCGGATGGCCGCGGTCAGGGGGATCTCCCACTGTTACCAGCGGCCGACCTATCCGGACTGGCCCTACAGCGTCTTCACGATGGCTCACGGCCGGTCGAAGGAGGAGTGCGACGCGATCCTCGACGGGATCGCCGACGAGCATGATCTGCACGGCCCCGACCGCGCCGTCCTCTACTCCTCCACCGAGTTCAAGAAGATCCGGCTCCACTACTTCACAGAGGACTACGCCGGCTGGGAGGCGGAGCACAGCTGACGCGCTCCTCCGAGCTCTACGAGCGAGCGCTGGAGGTTCTTCCCGGCGGCGTCAACTCGCCGGTGCGGGCGATGCGGCAGATCGGCCGAGAGCCGATCTTCATCGAGCGGGGGGAGGGGCCGTATCTGTGGGACGTCGACGGCAACCGCTACGTCGACTGGGTCTCCTCCTGGGGGCCGTTGATCCTCGGGCATGCCGACCCGATCGTGGTCGAGGCGGTTCAGCGGGCCGCCGGCCGGGGGACCAGCTACGGGGCGCCGACCGAGGGCGAGGTGGACCTGGCCGCCGAGGTGGCGGACCGCTTCCGCGGCGTGGAGATGATCCGGATGACGAGCTCCGGCACCGAGGCGACGATGTCGGTGCTGCGGCTCGCGAGGGCGGTGACCGGCCGCAGCGCGATCGTGAAGTTCGCGGGTGCCTACCACGGCCACGTCGACGGGCTGCTCGCCGAGGCGGGTTCGGGGATGGCGACCGCGGGGGTCCCGGCAAGCCCCGGGGTGACCGAGGCGCAGGCCTCGGACGCGGTGATCGTCCCGTGGAACGACGAGGAGGGGGCCGCGGACGCGATCTCCTCGCGAAATCCGGCTGCGGTGATCTGCGAGCCGATCCCGGCGAACATGGGGGTGGTCCCGCCGGACCCGGGCTTCCTCGAGCACCTCAGGGATGCGACCGCCGAGGCGGGAGCGCTCCTGATCTGCGATGAGGTGATCAGCGGCTTCCGGGTGGCGCGCGGGGGAGCCCAGGAGCTCCTCGGGATCGAGGCCGACCTGACGGTCATGGGCAAGGTCCTGGGGGGAGGGCTACCGGCCGCCGCTTACGGGGGCCGGCGCGAGCTGATGGAGCGGATCGCTCCCGCTGGCGACGTCTATCAGGCGGGAACCCTCTCCGGGAACCCGCTTGCGGTCGCCGCCGGGCTCGCGACGCTCCGGCGCCTCGACGCCGCAGCCTACATCCGGCTCGCAGCCACGACCGAGCGGCTCGCGACGGGGCTCAAGGAGGCCGCGGGCGACCGGCCGGTCCAGGTGAGCAGCGTGCCCGGCCTGCTCACGGTCTTCTTCAGCGGCGAGCCGGTCAGGGACTTCGCCGGGGCGAGCGCCTGCGACACCGCGGCCTACGGCCGGTTCTGCCGGTCGATGCTCGACCAGGGCGTCTATCCGCCCGCCTCCCAGTTCGAGGCCTGGTTCCCCTCGCTGGCCCACGACGAGAATCCGATCGAGCGGACGCTGGAGGCGGCCGCCGAGGCCTTCCGGCTCGCCCTCGCCTGATCGCGGCTCCGTGCCGGGCGCTCCGCACGGTCTAACCTCGCGGCCTCGAATGGCGTCGACGGATCCACTCGCCGCGCTGGCGGCGCTCCTCCGCGACGGCGAGAACGTGATCTCGCCGTACGTCCGCGACCCGGACGAGGGAGCCGCGCTCGGCCTCCTCGCGGGCGCCGGACCGCGAGCCGCCGCCGCGCGCGAGGAGTACGTCCTCCTGGTAGAGGCGATTCGCGAGGGTTACCTCCTCCACTACGGGGCTCCCCGCCTGATCAGGGACGCCGACCCCGATCTTCGCCTGCTCGCTGGCGACTACCTGTACGCGCTCGGGCTGGAGCGGCTCGCCGCACGCGGGGATCTGGAGGCGGTCCGGGAGCTCGCGGACCTGATCAGCCTCTCCGCCCAGCTCCACGACGAGAACGGATCGCACCCGGGCCCGGATTCCACCCGGGCGCTGTGGCTCGCCGCGATCGTCGCGGTGGGGGTCGGCTCCAGCGAGGCCCACGAGCTGGCGAAGGAGGCGCTCCGTCGCCGCGACCCCGAGGCCGCTGACCGGCTGATCGAGAGCGCCGCCGAAGCGGCCCGGGGGGCGGGGATCGAGGGCGCGCTGGACCGCGCAGCCGAGTCGGTAGGCTTCGCCGCCGAGGACCTCCCCAACCGTGGCTGCTGAGGAAAACCGCAAGCAGGGGGCACCGAGCGGGCTGCCAAGCCCCGACCCCGCCGGCTATTTCGAGGGCGAGTCGATGACTCGCCGAACGGCTTTCACGGTCGGTGTGCAGGCGCTCGGCGGTGTCGCCGGGCTCGCGGTCGCGCTGCCGGCGGTCGGCTTCGCAGTCGCCCCGCTGTTCGAGGAGCAGTCCGAGCCGTGGCAGGCGGTCGGTCCCCTCTCGGATTTCAGTCCTGACACCTACCGCCCCGTGGTGATCACGGCGGTCGAGGGGATTGGCGAGACAGGGAAGACCACGGCGTACATCCGCCAGGGAAACCCCGAGATCACCGAAGGTCAAGAGAAGTACCCGCCCGAGAGCCCGAACGAGTACATCGCGATCACGACCCGCTGCGCCCACCTCGGCTGCCCGGTGCGCTTCGTTGAGGCCGCGGGCAACTTCATCTGCCCCTGCCACGGCGGGGTCTACGGCTTCCTTGGCGAGCGGATCGGTGGCCCGCCCGTGCGACCGCTCGACCGCTTCCAGACCCGCGTCACCAACGGCCAGGTCGAGGTCGGTCCGCGGTTCAGCGTCACCAACGACCTCGACCCGGTCCGCGCCCGCGACCCCGGTGAGTTCACCGGCGGGGTCTGGGAGTACCTCTACCCACCGCGGCCCTCGGTGCCGCCTCCGCCATAGCGATGCCGAAGCTCCCCGTGCCAGCTCCGTTGCGCCGTCCGGCGAAGCCGGGAGAGGGCGGCAACGGCGCCAACGGCGGAAAGTCTCTCGACGTCGCCAAGGAGGCCGGCGGCGACGTTGTCGGCTGGCTCGACGAGCGCACCGGCAGCACCAGCTTCCTCACCGGGATGCTCTTCCGCAAGGTGCCGAAGGGCACGAACTGGTTCTACACCCTCGGCTCGGCGACCCTCTTCGCCTTTGTCGTCCAGGCGCTGACCGGCGTGTTCCTGGCGATGTATTACACCCCCTCGCCCGAGCAGGCCTACGGGTCGATCACCCATCTCACCAACGACGTCTGGCTCGGCGAGTTCGTGCGCGGCATGCACAAGTGGGGCGCCTCGGTGATGATCATCGTGATCTTCCTCCACATGGGCAGGACGTTCTTCTTCGGGGCGTACAAATACCCGCGGGAGCTCAACTGGGTGATCGGCGTCGTCCTCCTGATCCTCACCCTCGTGATGGGGCTGACCGGCTACCTGCTCCCCTTCGACCAGCGCTCCTACTGGGCGACGATCGTCGCCAACAACATCACCGGAACCGGCCCGGTTCTCGGGCCCTACCTGGCCGACTTCCTCCGCGCCGGGCCGGAGATCGGCGCGACCACCCTGTCGCGGTTCTACGCGGTCCACATGCTGCTCGTCCCCGGGCTGATGTTCGCGCTGATCGGCGCGCACCTCTATCTCGTCGTGAAGCTCGGAACGACCGCGCCTCCATGGCTTAAGGCCGACCGGCCGAAGTCGCTGCGGAAGGAGGAGGTCGGGTGAACCGCGCCGAGAAGGAGGCCTACCTCCGCGAGTACGAGGCCCTGAAGATGAAGGGGAAGCCGTTCTTCCCGTACGCGGTGATGAAGGACTCGGTGATGGCCCTGATCGTCGTCGTCGTGATCATCGCGATGGCGATCGTCCTCGGCGCCGAGCAGGGGCCGAAGGTGGATCCGACCACGACCACCTACGTGCCCCGGCCGGAGTGGTACTTCTTCTTCCTCTTCGAGCTGCTTCGCATCCTGAAGCCGCCGTGGCTGACGCCGCTCGCGACCGTCGGCATCCCGACGATCGCGATGGTGCTCCTGCTCCTCCTGCCTTTCTATGATCGGAACGCGGAGCGAAGGCCCGAGCGCAGGCCGATCGCGGCCACCGCCGGGATCCTCACGATCATCGCAATGGCGTACCTGACCTATCTGGGCGCCACCGCGGGCACCCCGACCGAGATCGACCTCGAGGTCGCCGCCGAGCTCGAGCCCGGGAAGGAGGTCGCGGCCCAGTCCGGCTGCCTGGCCTGCCACCTGATCGGCGAGAACGGAAACAACGGTCCCGGTCCCGAGCTCACCCAGATCGGTGAGAAGCTCCCTCAGAGCGCGATCGCCCGCTCGCTCGAGGTCGGGCCGGGGATCATGCCGGCCTACTCGAACATGCCTCAGCAGAAGAAGGATGAGCTGACCGCTTTCCTCGCCTCGCTCAACTGAATCGCCTCACCGGCATGTCTTCCGGCATCTGACGGGTCGCCCCTCGCTTCGCCTCCGGGCGCCCTCGTATCAACGGGCATGCCGGGCGAGGGCGCATTCCACCTGGCAACCCTGGTCCGCGAGTAACCTCGGTTCCGTGAGCGTCTCCCACGACACCAAAGCGGGCGTCGAGATCCCGCAGCGCGATTCCGAGCAGTTCGCGACCCAGGTCCGGGGGATGTTCGACCGGATCGCCGGCGTCTACGACGTGATGAACTCGGCGATGACCGGGGGGCTCCATCACCAGTGGCGGGACCGGGCCGTGGATCGCGCCGAGGTCGGTACCGGATCGGATGCCCTCGACGTCTGCTGCGGCACCGGGGACCTGGCCCTCGCCCTGCGTCGCCGGATCGGGCCGGACGGACGGGTGGTCGGCTGCGACTTCTCCGAGCCGATGCTCGAGCTGGCGCGGCGGAAGAGCGGTGAGGAGAAGCTCCCTGTCGAATTCGGCTGGGCGGACGCGCTCGAGCTTCCCTACGGGGACCGGAGCTTCGACGCGGTCACGATCGGTTTCGGGGCCCGGAACCTGGCCGATCTGGAGCGAGGGATCTCCGAGATGGCCCGGGTGCTGAAGCCGGGAGGGCGGCTCGTGATCCTCGAGATCACCCGCCCCCAGCGCGAGCCGCTCGCGAGCTTCTACTCCCTCTGGTTCGATCGCCTCGTGCCGGTCCTCGGCTCCGTGGCGGGCGACTCACAGGCCTACACCTATCTGCCGAACTCGGTCCGCAGCTTCCCAGAGCCCGAGCAGCTCGCTGCGATGATCGATGCAGCCGGCTTCGAGCGGATCCGCTGGCTCCTGCTCGCCGGGGGGATCATCGCCATCCACAGCGCCACCCGCGCGGAATGAGCCGTTCCTCCGTCCCGGCCCCGGTGACCGCGGTGATGGACGCCGCCGCCGGCTGGCTGCCCGAGCGGATGGCCGAGGTCGAGGAGAGGCTGGCCGAGCAGGCGGCGGGCCACGGCCCGAGCCTCGGCGCCGAGGCGGAGGCGACCCTGGCGGCCGGTGGCAAGCGTCTGCGGCCCCTGTTGGTTCTGATCGCCGCTGGGGACTCGGCCGGCGAGCGAGCGGTGCGGGCGGCGGCCGCGGTCGAGCTCATCCACATGGCGACGCTGGTTCACGACGACGTCCTCGACGGCGCGCCGGTGCGGCGCGGGCGCCCCACGGTGGTCGCCCGGTCGGGGCGAGACCGCGCGGTGGCCGTCGGCGACCTCCTCCTTTCGCGGGCATTCGCGGAGCTCGCCGCCAGCGGGGGGGAGGCCGAGGTGGAGGAGCTGAGCTCGGCATCGGTCGCCCTCGCCCTCGGGGAGCTTGCCCAGCGCCGTGACGCGTTCGACGTCTCGGTCGGGGAGCGGCGCTATCTCGAGCGCTGCTCGCTGAAGACGGCGCGCCTGTTCGAGTCCGCCTGCCGGGTCGGACGACTCGCCTCCGGGGCTCCGGGGACCGAGGAGCTCGCCGAGTTCGGCCGCGAGATCGGCCTGGCGTTTCAGCTGTTGGACGACGTCCTCGACGTCACCGGGCCGCCGGAGCGGACGGGCAAGGCCCGCGGGACGGATCTTCTCGACGGGACCGTGACCCTGCCGCTGATCCTCGCCCGCAGGATCGATCCGGAGCTCGCGGGAGTCGAGCTGCGCCGGCTCGATCAGGCGGCCGCCGAGCGGGTCTGCGACCGGATCGCGGTGACCGGCGCGCTCGACGAGGTTCGCGACCGGGCGCGGGAGGCGATCGGGCGGGCGAAGCGGATCCTCGACGGGGATGCGTTCACTGACGAAGAGCGCCAGCTTCTGGGACTGATCGCCGAGGGCGTCGTCGAGCGGTACGCCTAGAAGCCCTCGGGGAGGATCGCCCTGCGGCGACAATAGACTGGCTCGATGGTCCTCAGCGACCGAACGATCAAGGAGGAGATCGCCGCCGACAGGCTGGTCTTCGATCCCTACGACGAGAGCCTCGTCCAGCCCTCGAGCGTCGACGTGAGGGTCGATCGCAGCTTCCGCGTGTTCAACAACTCCCGTTACCCGTACATCGAGGTCCGCGAGCCGATGGAGGACCTGACCTCGCTCGTCACCGTGGATGACGACGAGCCCTTCGTGCTTCACCCGGGCGAGTTCGTGCTCGGCCAGACGCTTGAGAGGGTGCGGCTGCCGGATGACCTCGTCGCACGGCTGGAGGGGAAGAGCTCGCTCGGTCGCCTCGGGCTCGTCATCCACAGCACCGCCGGCTTCGTCGACCCCGGGTTCGAGGGAAACCTCACCCTCGAGCTCTCCAACCTGGCCAACCTCCCGATCACCATCTATCAGGGGATGCCGATCGGGCAGATCTCGTTCATGCGGATGGACGGGCCCGTCGAGCACCCCTACGGCGCGCGGGAGGCGGGCAGCAAGTACCAGGGCCAGGCGGAGCCAACCGCGAGCCGGTTCTACCTGAACTTTCCCCGGGACTGATCGGGTTGCGCTGTCGCGCACCCTCGCCTCACCAGGCGGCAGCGGGTACCAAGCGGTGGGCAGGATCGCCAACTCCTACCCGCCTGCCGCTAACATCCGTTCGATGCCGAATATCGGACCCCTCGAGATAGCCGTTGTCCTGATCATCGTCCTGATCATCTTCGGGCCGAAGCGCCTTCCGGAGCTGGGCCAGTCGATGGGACGAGGCATCCGCGAATTCAAGGGCTCGCTGTCCGGGGACAAGGACAAGAACTCCCCCGAGGAGAAGCCTCGCGAGCTGCAGGCGAGTGAATCGGCGACCGCCGAGGCGACGCCGACCGAGCCGGCAACCGGCGAGACCGCCGTCAAGCCCGCGGAGCCCGTCGAGGGCGAGGTCGTCAGCGAGAACAAGGCCTAGGCCCGTGGCCCGGCTCGGGCCGGTTGACTTCGAGGACCGGCTGACGCTCGTCGAACACCTCGACGAGCTACGAACGCGCATCATCATCTCGCTCGCCGCATTCGCGGTCGCCTTCGCCGTCTGCTTTTGGCAGAACGACCGGTTGCTCGAGATCGCGAATGAGCCGCTTCCGGACGATCTCGTTCCGATCACATTCGGCGTCGCCGAGCCGTTCATGACCACGCTTACGGTGAGCGGTTACTTCGCCCTGGTGATCGCGCTTCCGGTGATCCTCTACCAGGCGTACGCCTTCGTGCTCCCGGCGCTCACCGACCGTGAGCGGCGCGTCGTCGTCCCCTTCCTGTTGATGGTTCCGGTCCTGTTCATCGCCGGTGTCGTGTTCGGCTACTTCGTCGTCCTGCCGGCGGCGACGAAGTTCCTCCTGAACTTCAACGAGGCCGAGTTCAACATCGAGGTGCGAGCGAAGGAGTACTACAGCTTCTTCACCCTGACCCTGGGCCTGATGGGGCTGATCTTCCAGTTGCCGATCGGGATCCTCTCGGTCACCCGGCTCGGCATCGTCACACCCGAACAGCTTGCCCGGAACCGCCGCTACGCGATTCTCGTGATCGCCGTGGTCGCGATGCTTCTTCCCGGCACCGATCCGGTGACGATGCTGCTCTCGATGATCCCCCTGGTCCTGCTGTTCGAGGGCAGCCTGGTCCTGGCGCGGATCGTCGGCACCCCGCCCGAGGACTTAAAGGAGGGCGAGCCGCTCGCAGTCTCGGAGCCTCCACCGAGCGGGCCCGCCTAGCGTGACCCTCTAGGCTTCCGCCTCGTGCTCTTCGACCTTCAGAGCCCCCGGCGCCGCCGCGTCGTCCAGATCGTCTTCGGCACCCTCGCTGCAGTGTTCGCGATCAGCTTCGTCTTCTTCGGTGTGGGCACTGGCGGGATCGGTGGGATCGGCGACCTGCTCGGAAGCGGCGGTGGCGGGAGTGATGCCTCGAGCGCCTTCGACGACGACATCGAGGAGCAGGAGAAGAAGCTGACCCTCAACCCCAACGACACCGCCGCCCTGGCCGAGCTCGTCCAGCTCCACTACTCGGCCGGGATCCAGAACGTCGACGAGAACGGCGCGCTGACGAACGATGGCGAGCAGGACCTCCAGCAGAGCGCCGACGCCTGGAACAAGTACGTGAAGGTGAGCAGGTCCAACGTCGATCCGGGCGTCGCCCTGGTCGCTTACCAGATGTACTACGTCCTCGCACAGGCGGAGTTCGGCTCGGCAGCCGGATCCAGCAGTTCGGCCGATCAGTTGCAGAGCCTTCAGAACACGGTTGCGGCCCTGAAGGGGGCCGCGGAGGCTCAACGGGTCGTTGTGGTTGCGCAGCCGAACGTGGCCAGCTGGCAGAAGGTCGCCGAAGCTCTGTATCTGGCCGGGGATGCGCAGGGTGCCCGGCAGGCAATCGCCGAGGCCGAGAAGGTCGACCCCGCCGCCGCCGCGAAGCTCGAGCAGCAACTGAAGACGACTCAGGAGGAAGGTGCCACACTGGCTCGAGCTATCACGCAGCTGACGAAGCAGCAGCAGGCCGGAACGGGAGGGGCGACGGGCGGCGGTGCCACTCCGCTCCCTGGCCTCGAAGGCGGCGGTCTGGGTGGGGCCGGCGCGCTCGGCGGCGGGTAGCGAGCGGCCGAGAACCTCTCGGCCCTTCCTATAATTCCGCCCTGCCTGGGCCGTTAGCTCAGCTGGTAGAGCAGGAGACTCTTAATCTCAAGGTCGCAGGTTCGATCCCTGCACGGCCCATTCATCAGCCTCCCGCCGCGAACAGCAGCCGCGCGGCGATCCGCTCAGTCCTCCTTCACGGCCGCGATGTCCAGCTCCAGCTTCACCTTGTCCGCGACGACCGCGTTGCCGCTGCCGAGGGCTGCATTGAACCGCATCTCGTGGTCGCGCCGCGAGAGCTGCCCCGTGGCCTCGAGGCCGATCCGCTCCTCGTCGCTCGCCCCTAGCCCGGTGCCGAGGATCTCGGCCTCGAGCTGCAGCTCGCGCGTGACGCCGTTCAGCGTCAGATCGCCGACGATGCGAAGCGTCGCCTCGTCGATCGCCTCGATCCGATTGGATTCGAAGCGAAGCTCCGGATGGGCCTCGGCGTCGAAGAAGTCAGGCGAACGCAGGTGCTCGTCGCGCTGTTCGTTGTTGGTGTTGACCGAAGCGGCCTTGACGGTGCCGTAGGCGCGGGAGGACTCGATGTCGTTCGTGATCTCGATCGTCCCCTCGAACTCGCGGAACTCGCCGCGGACGGTG
>DASUYK010000057.1:0-50274 GCA_036377415.1 Solirubrobacterales bacterium | reverse complement strand
GAGCACGCGGTGCTGCGGTGACATGCGAGGAGTGCTTCTTCCAGCGCCGCGGCCTCTGTGCGCTCGCGCTCGAGGAGCCCTGTCCCACCTTCAGGCCCGACACCCCGGAGGGACTGGTGCCGCCGCGGCAGCCCGCGCTGCTCATCCGCGACAGTTCCGAGGACGCCGACCCGTCAGTGATGGTGCAGGCGGCCTAGTCCCACCGGCTACAGTCCCGCCGGGGCCATGGGGCGAACGCCTTGAGAATCACCGTGCTCGGCAAGTCACCCTCCTGGCAGGACGCCGGGGGGGCCTGCAGCGGCTACCTGATCGAGACCGACGGGACCAAGGTGCTCCTGGATTGCGGCAACGGCGTGTTCGGGAAGCTCCGCGAGCGGGTCGACTACACAGAGATCGACGGCGTCATGCTCTCCCACCTCCATGCCGACCACTTTCTCGACCTCGTCCCCTACTCCTATGCGCTGATCTACGCGCCGAAGCAGCAGCCGGTTCCGGTCCACATCTGGGACGGGACCGACCATCCGGCCCGACCGCGGTTGATCGCGCCGCCGAACGCCGTCGAGACCTTCCGCAGGGTCGTCGGCGCCTGGGGGAGCGACGACCTGGTCGAGAGCGCGTTCCAAATCGAGGAGTACGCGGCCGGCGACGAGGTCTCGGTCGGGGACGTGACGGCCACGTTCCGTCCGGTCCCGCACTTCGTCGAGACCTTCGCCGTGCGGATCAGCTCGCCGGGCAGTGGCGACGTCGTCTACAGCGCGGACACGCGTCCGGGCGAGGAGGTCATCGAGGCGGCCCGGGGCGCCGACCTGCTGATCATCGAGGCGACGCTGCCGCGCCCGGAGCGGACGGGAGTCCGGGGCCACCTGACGCCGGAGGAGGCGGGGGAGCACGCGAAGCGCGCGGGCGCGAAGCGCGTCGTGATCACCCACATCTCCGATGAGCTCGGCGACGAATGGGCGCGGGAGGAGGCCCAGCGGGGGTTCGGCGGCGTCGTCGAGTTGGCCCGAGAAGGGGCAACCTACGACGTCTAGCTACGCTTTCAACCGATGAGCAGTCAGCGAGATCCGTTCGCAGACTTCGCCCGGATGCGCCGTGAGATGGACGAGCTCCTCGGCGACTTCTGGGACCAGGCTGGTTACCGCCAGCGCCGGCTGCCCGCCGCCTTCGTCCCCAAGTTGGACGTCTACTACTGCGGCGAAGATGCTCCGCAGAAAGCGGTGGTCAAGGTCGAGCTACCCGGGATCGAGCTCGACGCGGTCCATCTCGAGGTTCGGGGCCGCACCCTCGTGATCAGCGGCGAGCGTCCGGTCCGCGAGACGGAGGGCCGCACCTACCAGCAGGTCGAGCTGCCCTCCGGGCCGTTCCGCCGGATCGTGGAGCTCTCCGTCGACGTCGTCGCGGAGGAGGCGCAGGCGACCTACGAGGACGGGATCCTCCGGGTCGAGCTTCCGACCAGGCTGCCTCAGGCCGCCCGGCAGGTTCCGATCGAGCGCGCCGAGTAGCCGGCGTGCACACGGGCAAGGCGCGCTGACCGATGGCCGACGTCGAGACGCCCCAGCTGGAGGTCGTCGAGATCCCCGATGTCG
The DNA here is from genome assembly GCA_036377415.1 of Solirubrobacterales bacterium. Taxonomy (GTDB): domain Bacteria; phylum Actinomycetota; class Thermoleophilia; order Solirubrobacterales; family 70-9; genus DASUPK01. The sequence continues at coordinate 48,688 of DASUYK010000057.1, read as the reverse complement.
AGGATGCCGCGCGGCGCGCCGAGCCGCTGCCGGACGCGCTGCCGATCCTCCCGCTCCGCGAGACCGTCACCTATCCCGACACCCTCACCCCGCTGGCGGTGGGTCAGGAGCGTTCGGTGAAGCTCGTCAACGACGTCCTCTCCGGCAACCGGATGCTGGCGATGGTCGCGTCCAAGGACCCGGAGAACGACACCCCCGGCCCGGACGACCTCTATCGGGCGGGGGTGGCCGGCACGGTTGCCCGGATGATGAAGGTCCCGGACGGGACACTTCGGATCCTGGTCCAGGGGGCCGAGCGGATCCGGATCCTCGACTACGTCACCGAGGAGCCTTATCTGGTCGCTCGGATCGAGGCGATGCCGGACGTCCTCGAGCCGTCGACCGAGCTCGAGGCGCTCACCCGCAACGTGCAGGGCACCTTCAGCGAGATCATCGAGGCGATCCCGTATCTGCCCGAGGAGCTCCAGCTGGCCGTCGCCAACCTGGACGATCCCTCCGCCCTCTCCCATCTGATCGCCGGCGCGCTCCGGATCTCCACCGAGGAGAAGCAGGAGCTGCTCGAGGCGGTCGACGTGACCAAGCGCCTGCGGAGGCTCTCGGAGATCCTCACCCGGGAGCTCGAGGTCGTCCAGCTCGGCTCGAAGATTCAGTCCCAGGTCGAGTCCGAGATCGACAAGGGCCAGCGCGAGTACTTCCTCCGGCAGCAGCTCAAGGCGATCCAGGAGGAGCTCGGCGAGGGCGACGAGCAGCAGGCGGAGGTGAACGAGCTGCGCCAGCGGCTCGAGGAGGCCGGTCTCCCGGAGGAGGCGAAGCACCAGGCCGAGCGCGAGCTCGGCAGGCTGGAGAACCTCCCCCCGATCGCGGCCGAGTATGGGGTGATCCGGACCTACCTGGAGTGGCTGGTGGATCTGCCCTGGTCGAAGGTGACCGAGGACAACCTCGACATCGAGAACGCCCGGAACGTCCTCGACGAGGACCACTACGACCTCGACGAGGTGAAGGACCGAATCCTCGAGTACCTCGCGGTCCGGAAGCTTAACCCGGAGTCTCCCGGCCCGATCCTCTGCTTCGTCGGCCCGCCCGGGGTGGGGAAGACGAGTCTCGGCCGCTCGATTGCCAGGGCTCTGGGCCGCGAGTTCGAGCGGATCTCGGTCGGCGGGGTTCGAGACGAGGCCGAGATCCGCGGCCATCGCCGCACCTACATCGGGGCCCTGCCGGGGACGATCATCCGTGCTCTGCGCGACGCGGGAACCCGGAATCCCGTCTTCATGATCGACGAGATCGACAAGATGGGCGCGGACTTCCGCGGCGACCCGTCGAGCGCGATGCTCGAGGTGCTCGACCCGGCCCAGAACTCGACCTTCCGCGACCACTACCTCGATCTGCCGTTCGACCTCTCTGACGTGATGTTCATTGCGACGGCGAACATCCTCGATCCGGTGCCGCCGGCCCTCCAGGACCGGATGGAGGTGATTCAGCTCGCCGGCTACACGGTCGAGGAAAAGCTCCACATCGCGAAGCGCTATCTCGTTCCCCGGCAGCTCGAGGCGAACGGATTGAAGGCCTCGCAGATCGAGATCACCGATCCCGCCCTGACGGCGATCATCGACGAGTACACGCGCGAGGCTGGGGTCCGGAACCTCGAGCGCCAGATCGGGACGGTCTGCCGGAAGGTCGCCCGCCAGGTCGCCGAGGGCAACGCCGAGGGCAAGGTGAAGATCTCCGCCAAGCGCGCCCGCGAGCTGCTCGGCAAGCGGCGCTTCTTCGCGGAGCAGCGCCGCCGGACGAAGGACCCGGGGGTCGCGACGGGGCTCGCCTGGACACCGGTGGGCGGCGAGGTCCTGTTCGTCGAGGCGACCGCCGTCCCCGGCTCAGGGAAGCTCACGATCACCGGCCAGCTCGGCGACGTGATGCGCGAGTCCGCCCAGGCGGCGCTCTCTCTCGTCAGGGGGCACGCGAAGGAGGTCGCTGCGGATCTTCCAGACGACTGGTTCGCCGAGCATGACATCCACGTGCACGTGCCCGCCGGCGCGGTCCCGAAGGACGGGCCGTCCGCCGGGATCGCGATGGCGACGGCGCTCGCCTCGCTGGTCAGCGGCCGGCCAGTGCGAAACGACGTCGCGATGACGGGCGAGATAACCCTGACCGGCCAGATCCTGCCGATCGGCGGACTGAAGGAGAAGTCGCTCGCCGCCCAGCGGGCGGGGATCAAGACGGTGATCGTCCCGGACCGGAACGAGGGTGACGTGGAGGAGATCTCCGAGCGCGAGCGCGAGGGCCTGGAGTTCGTCTATGTGGACGAGATCGGCGACGTCCTCGACGTCGCGCTGGAAGCGGATGGAAAACGCGCCAGCGGGTAATCTCCCGCTGCACCCTGGAAACGATCTGAGGAGACCGATGGGCGCACAAAGCAGAAGCGCAAAAGCCGGGGACGCTGCCCGTTCTGTCACGTCCAACCCCTACGTGCGGCGGCTCATCGAGGACGAGGAGCTCCGCGAGAACATCCGTGTCGCGTTCGAGGCGGCGAAGGGCGCCTACGCGCGGATGTCGAACGGGAAGGGGCCCGCGAAGGCCCTGATGGACGACCGGAAGGTACGGCGCGATCTTCGCACGGCGGCCGAGTCACTCAGGGATGCTTCAAAGCAGCTGCGCGGCCGGAGCACGCGCCGCAGGTTCGGGCTTGGAAAGGCCCTGCTCGTGGGCATCCTCGGAGCGGCCCTCGTCCTGATCCTGAGCGAGGACGCGCGCAAGCTCGTGCTCGACAAGCTGTTCGGCGCCGAGGAGGAGTTCGAGTACACCTCGACCACCACCCCAGCGCCGGATACCGAGTCGGTTCCGAGCGCATAGCGCGGACGAGCACCGGTTTCACGAGGGCGCCTTTGGGGCGCCCTCGGCCGTTCGGGAGCCTTCCTGGGACTAGACTCGCCTGTGGATGGCGAGCGTCCACGTCCTGGTCCCGGCGCAGCGATACGTGTTCGCCGTCTCCAACGGCGAGGCGGAGGCCGCGACGATCGACTCCTCGGCCGAGGGGTTCGAGCGCTACAAGTCCCTGCAGCAGGGCGGGCGAACGGCGGGCATGGTCGCCTTCCCGAACACGCTTCTGATCCGGGCCGAGCGCGACTATCTCGTCGATCCCGGTCTGATCATGCAGGGGGCCCCGCTGATCGGGGCCATGCGGGAGCTCGGGGTTGACCCGAACGAGGTCCAGGACGTGATCCTCACCCATCTCCACTTCGATCACGCCGAGGGACTCGCCGGATGGCCGATGCGGCGCACCTACGTGCACCGGCTCGAGACCGAGGCGCCCTACGCGCAGATCGTCTCCGGCGTCCTCGAGATGGCGAATCTCGAGATCCTCGAGGGGGAGGAGGGGGAGATCGAGCCAGGACTCCGCTGGATCCTGACGCCCGGGCATTCCGACGGGCTGATTTCGCTCCTGATCGAGACCGACGACGGCTTGGTCGTGATCGCCTCCGACTGCGTCGGGCCCCTCCCTGAGTATTTCGAGCGGATGGAACTGCCCGCGGACTTCGGCCCCGAGCGGGATCAGCTGCTCGAGCAGTGGCGCCGGATCCGCGAGTTCGAGCCGCACATGGTGATCCCCGGCCACAATCCGCCAGTTGTTCTCGACTGAGCACCCCGGCGCCGCGAGGCGCTGTGCTCTGCTCTTGGTGTGCGCCTGGCTGGGGTCCCTGGGCGGCCGCCTGCAAGGGGCGGAGGAGATCGCAGGAGAATCAGGAGCAGGATGAGGATGAAGGCCCTTCTGCAGCCTTCAAGGCGAGCTCCCCTCCCACAGCGAAGAGAAAGCGGCTGGGCCAAGCGGCTGCGAGAGCCGCGCCAGCGTGCCGCTGTTCGAATGGCGCGGTGGCGGCTGCTCACAGACGCCCTGATGCTTGCGCTCGCAGCCACTGTGGAGACCGGCTCGGCATCGGCAGCCGAGATCGGCGACAACCCGAGCTGGCGGATCGTCTTCGCCGCCCTCGTCCTCGCGCTGCTTGCACTGCGCGGGCTCTACCGGGCCACCACCACCCGGTACTTCCTCGACGACGCCCGGGCAATCCTCGCCGCAACGGCACTCGCAGCGATGCTGATCACCTTCCTGCGGGTGGCCTTCGCGGACCAGCCGCACGTGGCGGAGGAGGCGATTCGCTCATGGGTCTTCGCCCTCGTCTACATGATCGCGGGCAGGGCGGTGCTAGCGATGGTGAGCGAGCGAGCCAACCGGCTCGGTCACGGCGGCGCGCCGACCCTGTTCGTCGGCGCTGGCAGGGTGGGGCATCTGATCGGCCGCCGGCTGCTCGCTCATCCGGAGCTGGGGCTGCGGCCAGTCGGCTTCGTCGACCCCGAGCCACTCGAGGTCGAGCACCCAAGCGGACTGCCGGTGCTGGGACCCGACGATCGATTGGAGCAGGTGGTGAGGGAGAACGGCATCGAGCACGCGATCATCAGCTTCTCCAACGCCCCCTACGACGCGCAGCTGGAGCTCTCGCGGGCGCTGCAGCGGATGAAGGTGTCGGTGGCGATCGTGCCCAGGCTCTTCGAGGGTATCCCCGACCGCATCGCGCTGGAGCGGGTGGGCGGGCTGCCGCTGGTCACGATCTACCCCTCCAATCCCGAGGACTGGCGCGTCTCGCTCAAGTACGTGCTCGATCGGTTGCTGGCCCTGGTGGCGATCGTCGTCGTCTCTCCGCTGCTCGTCCTAGCGGCGGTCGGCACCGCGCTCACCCTGGGGCGCCCGATCCTATTCCGCCAGCGCCGCGTCGGCCTCGACGATCGGGAGTTCGAGATGCTCAAGTTCAGGACGATGACCGGCCGTCCGGAGGAGCAGGGCGAGGCGGATGCCGATTGGGCGGCGCGAGCCGCGGGCGATGCCGCCGCTGCGGGGGAGGGAACCGCCTCCTCCGCCATTGGCGAACGCCGCACCACCGGATTCGGCGCCTTCCTGCGGCGGACCGGCCTCGACGAGCTTCCGCAGCTCTTCAACGTGCTCCGCGGCGAGATGTCCATCGTCGGTCCCCGGCCGGAGCGCTCCTCACACGTCGCGCTGTTCAAGGACCGGGTACGTCGCTACAGCGACCGCCACCAGGTGAAGGCCGGGATCACCGGCTGGGCCCAGGTTCATGGCCTCCGAGGGAGCACCTCCCTCGACGACCGAATCGAGTGGGACAACTACTACGTCGAGAACTGGTCGCTCTGGCTCGACCTGAAGATCCTGCTGTTGACCGTAGTGGCGATCTTCCGAAGGCCGGCGGAGTAAGCGGATTCAGCTCCCCCGGGGGGGCGGCTCGCGGACATTCTGCGGTTCCCTCCGCAGCACCCTCCGTGCGCGTGCGGCGAGGCGAGGCAGCCCCTGAGAGACCTCTATCCAGGCCGCACCGGGATCGAGTCTCATGGCGCGCACCAGCCTTGATATCGCCTTGCCGGGTTGCCGATGTGTCGCGTATATACGCCCGGCGTGCGCCAGCGTTCGGGCTCTGGCCTTGCGCTCGAGCGCGGTGCCTCGCTGCTCCGGATGGCGCTCGAAATAGCGCGCCGCCACACGCTCGGCGGCCTTTGCGCCGGCCGCCGGATTCGCCGTCGTGCCGCCCGGATGTCTTCGATACAGGGAGGCCACCGAGCCGGTTCCACGCACCTGCGCGTGCTCGAGCGCGCGCAGGATGAAGTCCCAGTCGGCGGAGACTTCGAAGTCCTGATCAAAGGCACCGGTCAGCTCGATCACCCGCCTGGGAAAGAGAAAGGCGGTGATGCGCGTCTGGAACCTCCCCATCAGACACGCTGCGACGCCGTCTCCCTCGACCTCGCTGGTCATCTTCCAGAGCGGCTGCAGATCCTCATCGCAGAACAGCGTGGCGCCGTAGGCGACCAGATCACCGCGCCCTTCGCACAACCCCAGCAGGAGGGAGGTGCTCGCCGGCGCAATCGCATCGTCGGCGTCGATGAAACGGAGATAGTCTCCCCGCGCTTCGGCGATCCCGGCGTTCCTCGCATGCGCCACCCCGCCATGCCCGATCCGGATGACTCGCAGCCGCGGGTCGTCGAGACCTTGGAGGAGGTCGGCGACCGGCACCGGCGAGCCGTCGTCGATCAAGAGCAGCTCGATCGCGCATCCCGTCTGGGCGAGGGCGCTCCTCACCGCCTGCTCCAGCCACCCCTCCCGCGGGCGCCAGGCCGGCATCACCAGGGAAACGAGTGTTTCGCTCAACGGTTGACGCCTGCCTTATGTTCCTCGCCGGTGAGCAATCCCACGGTCACGATCGTGATTGTCGCCCACTCCGAGCGCGCTGAGCTCGAGCGCTGCCTGGGCTCGATTCGCGAGCACGCCGGAATGCCGGTCGAGGTCGTCCTGATCGACAACGCCTCGACCGATGGAACCGTTCCCTGGGTACGGAGGAACGAGCCGGAGGTCGAGATCGTCGAGCTCGAGAAGAACATCGGGGTTGCCGCCCGTCAGTACGGTCTGGAGCGCGCCCGGGCGCCGCTGACGATGTTCCTCGACAGCGACGCCGCCCTCACAGCCGATGCCCTGCCGGCGATGGTGGCGGCGCTCGACCAGCATCCTGACTGGGGCTTGATCGGGCCCCGGCTGATCGGCGACGACGGTCGCTTGCAGCTCTCCACTCGGCGATTTCCGCCGCTCAGCCTGCCGCTGGCTCGCCGCCCGCCGCTCTCGCGCTGGCTCGAGGATTCGCGCCTGGTTCGCCGCCACCTCATGGCCGACGTTGACCACGACCTGGTGCGGCCGGTCCTCTACGTGCTCGGCGCCTGCCAGATCTTTCGCACCGCGCTCGCCCGCGCGGCCGGGCCCTTCGCCGACTGGATCTTCCTCGGCCACGACGACGCCGACTGGTGCTTTCGGATTCGCGACGCCGGCGGTGAGATCGTCTATTTCCCCCGGGCCACCATCGTCCACACTTATCGTCGCCGCACCAAGGCTTCTCCCCTCTCGCACGCTGCGCTGCGCCAGCTCCGCGCCTTCGCCGCCTTCCAGTGGCGTTACCGTAAGCGCAGGCGAGAGATGCTCGAGTTGCAGGAGGCCTTGGACCGCCGCCCGGCTCGATGAGCGGCCCGGCCGAAGTCTCGGTGGTGGTGGTCGCACACCGCGCGCGTGAGTTGGTCCTACAGTGCCTCGAGTCGCTGCAGCAGCACGCACGGATCGCCCACGAAGTGATCGTCGTCGACGACGGCTCCGGCGACGGCACTGCCGAGGCGGTGCACTCTCGGTTTCCGGACGCCCAACTGGTGGTGAAGGAGTCGAGTGAGGGACTGGCGGCTGGACGCAACTCCGCGCTGCCACTGGTCAATGGGCGTCTCGTGTTGATGCTCGATTCCGACACCGGGGTGCGACCGGGCGCGCTCGAGGCGATGGCATCGGTGCTCGACAGCGCCCCAGAAGTTGGCCTGGTCGGTCCAAAGCTGATCTATCCGGGCGGGGAGGTCCAGCCCTCCAGCCGCCGCTTCCCCTCGCCAGTGATCCCGATCCTGCGACGCTGGCCCTTCGTCCGGATCGCGCCCGAATCCCGTGCCCACCGGCGCCACATGATGCTCGATTTCGACCACGCTTCCGAGCGCCCGGTGGTCTACGTGATGGGGGCAGCGCAGATGTGGAGAGCAGAGCTTCCCGGGCTGATCGGACCCTACGACGAGAAGATCTCTTCCTACGGAGGCGAGGACCTGGACTGGTGTCTGCGGGTCTGGGCGGCCGGCCTCGAGGTTCGCTATGCGCCGCAGGCCGTGGTGGTCCATGACTGGCAACGGATCGTGCATCACGGGCGAGGCTGGGACCGGCACGCGATCCGCGCGGCGCGCGACTTCTACTACCTGCAGTGGAAGCACCGCTCGTTGCGCCGGGACCCTCGGCTGCGCGGCCTAGACTGAGCCACCATGCCGGCGCCACAGGTAAGCGTGGTGCTGCCCACCCGAAACCGCTCCGCGATGCTGAGCAAGTCGCTGCGGAGCGCCCTTGACCAGAACGGGATGGGGCTCGAGGTGATCGTCATCGACGACGGCTCCTCGGATCACACCGCGGAGCAACTGGCGCGAATCGACGACCAGCGACTGACCGTTCTTCGCAATCACTCACCGCAGGGGGTTGCGCGAGCCCGCAACGCAGCGATCGAGCGGGCCCACGGCAAGTGGATCGCCTTTCTCGACGACGACGATCTCTGGGCGCCCGGCTACCTGCGGGCCCAACTCGCCACCGCCGCCGACCAGGGGTTGTCCCTCTGCTACAGCGGGCGGATCGAGATCGACGAGCGCGGGGACGTGATCAACAACGCGTACTGTCCCCAGCCACGGCGGCTGGCCCGCCGGCTGCTCGCCAACAACGCGATCGGCGGCCCCACAGGCGTCATCGTCCGTGCGGACCTGCTCGCGAGGACCGGCCGCTTCGACGAGCGTCTCTCCGCGCTCGCCGACTGGGACCTCTGGATTCGGGCCGCCCGTGGCGGCCGGGCCGGCGCCTGCGCCGAGCCCCTGGTCGCCTACCGCAACCACCCGACCAGGATGATGGTCACCGACGCCGCCGAGATCATGGCCGAGTTCGAGCTGCTCCGTGAGAAGCACGCCGACGCCGCCCGGGCGGCGGGGATGCAGTTCGGCGCCGCCTGGCTGGGCCGCTGGACGGCCGCGCGCAACCTGGCGGCCGGACGCCGGCTGAAGGCCACCGCCGGCTTCCTCGGGTCGGCGCTACGGGAGCGAAGCGGGCGGGATCTGGCGCGCGCCGCGGGCGCACTCGGCGGCAGCCCTCTTGCGCGCCTCGGCCGCTTCGCGGAGGCGCGGGTCACCGCGCGGCCGGAGTGGCTCGACCGCTATGCCTGATCCGGCAGGCGACAGCCGGGCGCCGCCCCCGCGGCCGCTGGGCAGGCGCGCCTTCCTGGTAAACGCGCTGAGCTCGTACGGCCAGCGGGCGCTGGTCGGGCTGAGCGCGCTCGTGCTGACGCCGATCCTCTTCCGGACTCTCGGGACCGGCGGGTTCGGCACCTGGAGCGTCATGTTCACGCTGACCACCGTCTTCTCGATGCTCGAAGTCGGCTTCTCGCTAGGGACGACGAAGTTCATCGCGCAGCATCGGGCCGAGAACCGCCGCCAGGAGATGGAGGCGACCCTCGGAGCGTCGGTGGTGCTGATGACCGGGCTCGGCCTGGTGGCGCTGGCAGTGAGCGTCGCGATCGCGCTCTTTGCCTCCGGCCTCGCGGCCGCCGGCGACGAGGGCGCCTTCCGCGCGGGCATGCTCATCCTCGGCGGCGCCTACTTCCTGCGGCTTCCCCTCGTTGCCTACGGATCGGCGCTGGCCGGCTACCAGCGCTACGACCTCTACAACCTCGGCCAGGCCGTCACCGTGATCATTTCGACCGTCGGTGCGATCGCGGTGGTGACGGCGGGCGGTGGAGTGCTGGGGGTGGCGATCGCCTACGCGGTGGCGTTCGTCGCCGGTGGGATCGGCTACGTCCTCCTGCTACGGCGGCTCGACGGCATGCTTCGCCTCGTCCCCCGGGGCACCGATCGCTCGGCGCGTCGGAGGGTCCTCGGTTTCAGCTCGTTCACGTTGCTCGCCGACAGCATGATGTTCGTCGGGGCTCGGCTCGACACGGTGGTGATCGCCGCCCTCAGGAACGCGGCCGCCGCTGCCCCCTTCGCCGCCGCCAACAAGCTTCAGACGGCGATCCAGACGCTCACTCTGCCGGTGATCAATCTGATGCTGCCGATGGTCGCCGAGCTCGAGGCCCGGGGGATGCGGGAAACCGTGGTGGAGCGGCTGCTGGTCGCGACCCGAGTGACCCTGCAGGTGACCGCCCCGGTGGCCCTCGCTATTGCCTTCTTCTCCGCGGACATCGTCGACCTCTGGCTCGGCGACACCGCCCCGGCGATCACCGCGAGCATCATCACGATCCTCGCGATCAGCACCTTGACCCTGTGCGCAGTCCCAGCGAACAGGGTCCTGATCGGGATCGGACGGGCCCGCACGGTCGGCTGGCTGAACGCGGTTGAGGGTCTCTTGAACCTGGCAATCTCGATCGCGCTGGTCTCCGCCTATGGAGCGATCGGCGCCGCGATTGGGACGTTGATCAGCAGCAGCGTGATCGGCCCCGCTCACTTCCCGGTCGTCTGCCGGGCTACCGAGTACCCGCTGCGGCGCTTCCTCCGGGTCGGTCTGTGGCCGGCGGTCGGGTCGTCGCTGCCCAGCGCCGGGGCGATGCTGCTGGTCTGGCTGCTGATGGCGCCGAGCAGCGGCCGTCTGCTCGTCGGGTTTCTGGTGGGGGTGTCGGCGGCAGGCCTGGTCGCGGTTCTCCAGCTTGGCCCGAGGAGGGCGGTGCGGGAGCTGCGCACCGCGCTCGGGGGGGCAAGGGCCGAGCCCGAGGCGGCCCCCCAGGAGCTGCTGGTCGAGGGACCCTCCTAGGGAGCTCCACTCAAGGCGCGGATGCCCGGGCGACCGGGCTCATCACGAACTCGCCGGGGGCTCCGATTCCGTCCGCTGCCGGCGAAGGCGCTCTCTGCGGTGGAAGCGATTCCAAGCAGCGTGAACAGGATCACCACCTGGACCTCTTGCAGCGAGATCTGAGCGAGGCTGTTGAGGACGACAGCGAAGACGGCCATGCCGACCCCAAGTCCCAGCCCTCGCACCGCGGGGTCGCGAGCCTTGCTGACCCGCCAGGCGCTGCCAAGCGCCAGCAGGGCGAAGATCGCGAGCGTCCCGAGGCCAACCAAGCCCTGTTCGGCAAGCGTGTTCAGGTACTGACTCGGTGCCGCGGTGGGCACCAGCAGCTGCTCGTTGTGGAGAAGGCGGCGCTGGCCGGCCGTCTCCGTCGCCATGCGCTCGCTGTAGGCGGTTTGAAAGTTGTTCACACCGACGCCCAGGAGCGGATGCTCGCTGTAGATATCGAGCGCCGACTGCGCGACGTCGGTTCGCAGAGCCACATCGCCCTCCGCGGACTCGGGGTTGAAGCGCTCCTTGAGCACGGCGGGCGCGAGCGAAACCGCAGCGACGGCGACGATCAAGGCTGTGATCACGGCGAGCTTCGGACGCATGATCAACAGCCAGATCAGCGCCCCGAGCAGAAGGGTGGCGATTGCAGTGCGGGCGTAGGAGTAGTTGAGCGCCGGGACAGCGGCGAGCGCCGCGACGCCGGCGAGCAACCTCAGCTGCGAGGGCAGCTCCCTGGTTGCGACGATGGCGACAGCCAGCGGCAGCAGCATCGCCAGGAACCCTGCGTACTCGTTGGGGTGCCCGAATGCTCCCTGCACTCGCCCCACGCTCTCGCCGCCGAAGACGAATCCCTGGGTGCTGAAGACTCCCTCGAAATGCTGGGCAATTCCGTGAACGGAGGCGATCAGGAGGGCACAGAGGGCACCGGCGACCACCACCAGCAGCTGGTCGCGCGTGCGGCAAGTGTTGAGAATTGCGACGAACAGCGCACTGGCGGTGAGCAGCAGAAAGACGTCCGCGAACGACTCGGATGGCTCGAGCCCCTGAAGGCTCGAGATCAGGGCGGCGCCGATCAGCAGCATGATGCCGACGAAGACCGCTGGCAGCTTGCGGCGATCGGGCCCCTGGAGGAGGGCGCCGTAGACGAGCACGCCGAAGACGATCAGCGGAAGCAGGAGCTTGAAGGGCTCGCGAGGCAGGCTGACGTTGGGGCCGAGCTGTTGGCTGATCTCGAGCCCGGTCAGCGGCGTTATCGCCACTGCCAGCGCCAGCCCATACTCCGGCCTGCGGACCACGGCGAGCACGATCGCCCCCACCAGCACGGCAGCGGGCAACAGCAGGGGGTCGAGTGCGTAAGCGGTCAGCGGCCACAGCGCGGCGACCCCGACACCAATCAGGGGCAGGTAGATCTGCGGGAACCGACCGGCATCGAGCAAGCGAATTACTGCTCCTGAAGCGGCTGGGCCAACTGAAGGCTCGAGGGCTCCTCGGTCAGGTACAGGTAGGAATCGAGCCGAGCCGGCAGGGCGTGGTTTACGACCACCCCGAGGATCCGAGCGCGCGCCGTCCGCAGTTGTTGGAATCCGCCCTCCAGAGCGGGTCCGGTGGTCTCCTCGGCGTCGATCACCATCACGGTGCCGTCGGCGTGCGAGCTCGCGATCAGGGCGTCGTCACCAACGGCAAGCGAGGGTGTGTCGAGGATCACCCAATCGTGGTTGCGGCCCAGCGACTCGAGAAGTTGCCGCAGGCGCCCCGAGCGGAGCAGCGGACCTGGCTCTGCAACCGCGGTCCCCGCCCAGACCACGTGCAGGCCAGCCATCGCGGGGATCGCCTTGACGACCTGCCGGACGGTGGCCTGCTTGTCCAGGTAATCGGAGAGGCCGGGAGCGGAGCGCATCCACTGACTGCCGAAGCCGCACTCGTCGAGCGCTCGGTTCCTCAGATCGCACTCGACGATCGCCACCTTCTCGCGGTCGGTCGCGAGCGTGAGCGCGAGCTGCGCGGCGATCGTCGTCTTTCCCTCTCCGTTCCCGGGGCTGGTGATGGCGATCGTTCGGGCGACCCTGCCCGTGGCGAGATCGAGATTAGTGCGCAGGATGCGCAAGGCATCCGCACGCAGGATGCGTGCGGCCCCTGCGACCCACGACCCGGCGCCGTCTCCGTTCACCGCGCCCGGGTCGAGCAGCGTCGGAATCCGGGCGAGGATCAGCTGGCCTTGAACAGTGTCGTCGCGCGGGCCGATCCGGAGTCGGCGATCGAGGCGATCGCGAACGACGGCAACCGCTGCAGCGATCAACAGGGAGAGGAGCGCGCCGAACCCGAGGTAGAGCGGATAGTTCGGCCTGATCGGGTCCGAGGGCTCCACCGCCGGCTGGTTCACGGAGACACTCGCCGGAGCGTTGCCGGTGGCGACCTGAGCCGCCACTGTGTTCGCGAACACATCGGCGTAGACGTTCGCGATCAGTTGCGCCTCCGCCGGGGACGGATCCTCGGCGCCGATCTCGAGCAGCTGAGTGCGCTCGACCGGCGTGAACGACATCTTGTCGAGGAGCTCCTGGCGCGTCAGGCCGAGGTCGAGGGCCTCGAGCGCCTCCTGAGCGACGTTCGGGTTTCCGGCCAGGGTCGTATAGGTCCGGGAAAGCTGCTCCCCCTCGTCGGTGTCGAGGCCGGGAGTGTCCTTTCCTACGTAGATGGTCGCGGTCGCCTTGTAGACCTTCGGAACCGCCGCGGTGATCACAGCCACGACGCTGAGGCACGCGATCAGGGTTACCGCGAATAGGTGGCGACGACGCCAAAGCGCGGATGTGATCTCAGCGAAGCTCATTCGAGCGCGGCGGTGAAGCGCGTCAATCTTAGAGTTCGCTCTGGATCCCACCGACGGGGGTCGTATGATTGCTCGCGGCCTATCGCCAGATTGACCGGAAGAGATGGGAAAGGCATGACCAAGCCAGCGGAAGGCCCCCAGCTGCCCGGCGATGACGGCGAGACCAACGGATCCGACCTCGCCCAGCCGGTGCTGCCGCCGCCGCAGCCGATGTCGAGAAAGCAGCGGCGACTCGCCCGTCGTCGCCGGCGGCAGCTGAAGAAGCTCGAGCGCCAGTTGCTTGGCCGGCGGTCGAGGCTTCGCCCCCGTCTGTTTCGCAAGGCGGCGCCGTTCTCGAACGGGCAGCTCGAGGCAGTGGTCGAAGCGGCCGTGGCTCGGGCGCTCGAGCGGGAGCGGGAGGGGTTGGTCGAGCAGGCCGAGAAGACGATCGACCAGCGCCTCCGGGAGATGAGCGAGAACTTGGAGCGCCAGCAACGAGAGGCCGAGAAGCGAATCATCACCCGCACCGAGCGCTCGCTCGAGCAGATGGCTGAGAGCGCCAGCAAGCGGCTCAACCGCGAGGCGGCTCGACTTCGGTCCGAGCTGCGAAGCGGAACGCCCTCCAAAGTCAGCCGCGAGGGGGAGCAATCGGGTGAGCTGACCGAGGAAACGATCGACGAGCGCCTCGAGGCGATGAGCAAGAGCTGGGAGCGAGAGGCCGAGATGCGAATCATCGTCCGCACCGAGCGCTCACTCGAGCAGATGGCTGAGAGCGCCAGCAAGCGGCTCAACCGCGAGGCGGCTCGACTTCGGTCCGAGCTTCGAAACGGAACGCCCTCCAAAGCTAGCCGCGAGCGCGACCGGCAGTCGTGAACGACGCGGATAGCGGCTTGCCGAAGAGGCAGGGCCGCGTCGCGCCGCGCCCCGGTGAGCTGCCCCGGGCCACCCCCCAATCGAGACGCATCGACGGTGTCGCCTCAGCCTGGATCGCAGCGGTTGCCCGCAGCCCCGAGTTGATCCCGGGGGTTGCCGCGCTCGCGGTCTTCCTCTTCTGGGCGACCGCCCAGGGAGGCGTGATGGCCACCGACTCCTACCCGGGCGCGCTCTTCTTGCTTGGGGTGCTGTCCACGACGCTCTACGCGTTCAGGGCGCACCTCCCCCGGCTCCCCCGCCTGCCCCTCGCCGCGATCGCCCTGCTCGGCGCGTTTGCGCTCTGGAGTTATCTCTCGATCGCCTGGGCCGACGACCAGGGTGCCGCCTGGGACGGCGCGAATCGCTGCCTGCTGTACCTGACCGCCTTCGTCATCTTCACGTTGCCTCCGTGGCGACCGCGCCCGGCCGCGGTGCTGCTCGGCCTATACGTGGTCGGGATCGGCGTGATCGGCGGCACGGTCCTGCTCAAGGCCGCGGACTCCGCGAACCCACTCGAGTACTTCATCGCTGGCCGTTTCGCCGAGCCCACCGGCTACCACAACGCCAACGCGGCCCTCTTCACCAGCGCCATCTTCCCGGCGATCTTCCTCGCCTCCCGGCAGGAGGCCCCCTGGCCTGCGCGGGGGTTGATGTTGGCGCTTGCCGGCGTCCTCTTCCAGCTCGCCCTGATGCCGCAGAGCCGAGGGTGGCTGATCGCCGCGCCACTTGCCGCGCTGGCCTACGCCGCACTCGTCCCCGGCTTGGTGCGCTCGCTGATCATGGTCGGGCCGTTGGCGGTGGTTGCGGCGCTCACCGCCGACCCCATCCTCGACGTCTTCGACGCGGTGGACAACGCGGCAGAGCTCGAGACCGCGCTCGACAGCGCCCGAGAAGCGACTCTGACCGGCGCGGTCCTCCTCTTCTTGACGGGCTCGTTGATCGGCTTTCTCGATCGTCATCGGGAGCTCCCGGAGCAGGTCGCGCGCGTCGGGTCCCGCGCGGTTCTTGGAATGGCCGGAGTGATCGCGCTCGCGGGTGCCGTGGTCGCGATTGGTGTGATCGGCAACCCAATCGGCTGGGCGGGCGACCGATGGGACGACTTCAAGAGCGGTGAATTCGAGCAGGAGTTCGAGGGCTCGCGGCTGAGTCAGGGGCTCGGCAGCAACCGCTACGACTTCTGGAACGTCGCCTTCGACGAGTTCAAGGACTCGCCGCTCAGCGGGGTTGGCTCTGAGAACTTCGCGGAGGACTACGTGCGCGAGCGCAACAGCGACGAGGAGCCAACTCATCCGCACAACCTCTCCTTGCGGATTCTCGCCCAGACCGGCCTGGTCGGTGCGGCGCTCTTCATCGGGTTTCTGGTCGCGGCTCTGATCGGCGTTGGTCGGACGCGGCTCCGCTCTTCGGATCCACTGGGCCGCGGCGTGGGCGGGCTCGCCGCGGTCGTTTTCGTGTACTGGTTCGCGCACTCGACCGGGGACTGGTTCTGGGCTTTTCCCGCCCTCTCGGCGCCGGTCTTCGCCTGGCTCGGGCTGGGGATGAGGGTGGGCGGTGACCGCGGCCTCCGGCAAGCGCCGACCTGGGCGGCCGACTGGGAACGGCCGACGGCGGTGGCGGCCGGAGTGGTGGTCGTTTTCGCCGCGCTCTCGCTGGCGCTACCCTGGACCGCCGCGGTCGACACCAAGAAGGCCGCCGAGACCTGGGGAGCAAGCCCGAACGCTGCCTACGACCGCCTTGATCGGGCTGCCGATCTCAACTTTCTCAGCGCCAATCCCTACCTGATCGAGGGAGCGATTGCCTCGCGGCTCGATCAACCCCGGCGCATGCGGATCGCATTCGACCGGGCGCTGGACCGGGATCCCGACAACTGGTACGCGACGCTGGAGCTGGCGGCGCTCGACGCGATCGAGGGCGACAGCCAATCCGCCCTGCAACGGCTACAGCGGGTAAGCGCGTTGAACCCTCGCGAGCCGGTAACCGACGAGGTCCGCCAGGGCCTCCTCAGCGGCCGTCCGGTCAGCCTGGAGACACTTGATGCCATCTTCCTCGAGCGCTATTGCCAGCGGCTCGGCCGCGAGGTGGGACCCCGTGGCTGCACCTCCGGCTGAACGTTACGCGGGGTTGCGCGCGACCACCCGGCTGAGCGCCGCGCCTCCAGCGAGCAGCAGCAGACCAACGCCCACGATCAGCGCGACATCGAGCCCAGTGAATGCAAGCAGGCCACCCTCGTTCGGCTCGCCGGCCTCGGCGGCGGCAGCGCCGGCACTGGGGGCAGCTCCGGCGCCCTCGGCAGCTCCGCCAGCTCCGCCACCACTGGGCGGACCGCCCGGTGCAACCTGACCCGCGACCCCGCCTCCCTGGCCGGCGTAGCCGGTACCCGTGGACTGGGCAAAGGCGGCAGGAGTCAGAGCGAGAAAAGCGGCAACGACTGCAAGGATGCAGACTCCTCTGATCGATCCCGTTTCCTTTTTCACCTTTCTTACTTTCTTCCTGTCAGGGTCTGTCGAAAACCAGCCATACCGGGCATTTTCTCACATTCCCGGTAGGCCCGAAGTCAAACGATGATGGCAGAAGCCCCGCCCCTCCGTACCCTGCCACCCCGCTCAATCTGGAACCGCACGCACCTGGCGCCTCTAGACTGCGGACCGTGGAGGCCGCAACCGATCGACGAGAGCTGACCGGCGAGAAGGCGAACCGAATCGTCGAGGCGATGCGCTCGAGCGTCGCCCGCAGGGGAATCTCCGGCTCCACCTTCGAGCACGTCGCCCGTGAGGCGGGGGTGAGCCGTGGCCTGCTGCACTACTACTTCGGCACCAAGGAGGCCCTTCTCGTCGAGGTCGTTCGTCGCGATACCGAGCACCGGATCGCACGGCTTGATGTGCCGCTTGCGGAGGCGAAGTCCGCGGACGAGCTGCTCGGGATCCTGGTCGCGGATCTGGAGGACTCGATTCAGAACGAGCCGGGCTTCTGGGTCCTGATCTTCGACCTGTTCACCGCCGGACGCCGCAACCCCGAGATCCAGCGCGAGGTGGGAGAGCTCTTCAAGCGCACCCGGGAGCACGTCGCCGAGATCCTCCGGGCGAAGCAGGCCGAGGGCGTGATCTCTCCCGCCCATGAGGCCGATGCGGTGGTCGCCCTCCTTTTCGCTCTCGCGGACGGGATCGCGCTCCAGCTCCTATCCGATCCGGAGCGGGACCACAAGGACGTGATCGCCGCCGGCACCGACGCGGCCCGCCACCTGCTCACCGGCAGCCGGTGATCCGCGTCACACTTCGCTAATAGCCGCCGCTGCATACTGCGCGGACGCGACTGGCTGTGCAGCCAGTTGCGAGACGAGAGGATCACGTGAGGTCGTTCATGGCCAGCCTGGCGGGGTTCCTGGCTCGCCGACGGTGGTGGGTCGTCGCGGCCTGGGTGATCACCGTGATCGTCGCGGCGCCGATGGCTGCGAAGCAGACCGAGCATCTGAGCGGCGGCGGGTTCGACGCCCCCGGCAGCGAGTCGGAGGCGGTGGAGACGGCCACCGCGAAGGAGTTCGCCGCGCAGCAGGGGGGCCGTCTCGCGCTCGTCTTCGAGCCGGCCGCAGGGGCGACCCCTGAGCAGGCGAGCGCGGCGGTCGACCAGGTCGCGATCGAGGTCGCCGCGACCGCCGAGGCGACCCTGCCGCCCGAGGGCGCGCGAAGCGCGAAGGCCCAGCTCGCCGCCGGGCAGGCGGCGATCGTTCCGATCGAGACCGCGGGTGACG
Organism: Solirubrobacterales bacterium; assembly: GCA_036377415.1. GTDB lineage: Bacteria > Actinomycetota > Thermoleophilia > Solirubrobacterales > 70-9 > DASUPK01. The sequence goes on along the minus strand of DASUYK010000057.1, from coordinate 30,805 downwards.
CTGACGAGCTCGTCGACACCGCCGCTGACATCCGGGATCGAATCGCGCCCGGTGACTCGCTCGACGGGGTGACGCCTTACCTCGTCGGCCAGCCCGCGATGTGGGCGGCGCTGTCGGAGGTCTCCAGGGAGGATCTGGAGACCGCCGAGATCCAGGGCTTCCCGATCGTCGCCCTGATCCTGATCGCGGTGTTTGGATCGCTCGCGGCCGCGTCCCTCCCGCTCGCCCTCGGCGCCGTCGCCGTGACCGTGACCGGGGCGATCATCTACCTCCTCTCCCAGCAGATGGAGATGTCGGTGTTCGTCACCAACATGGCCTCGATGCTGGGGATCGGCGTCGCCGTCGACTACTCCCTCTTCATCCTCGCCCGCTTCCGCGAGTCGGTTCGCGCCGGAAACGGGTCGGCCGCTGCGCGGGCCGAGGCGCTCGCCACCTCGGGGGTCGCGGTGACCTTCTCCGGGCTCGCCGTGATCATCTCGCTGGCCGGGCTCTGGATGGTGGAGAACCAGGCGTTGCGCTCGATGGCGCTCGGCGCGATGATCGTCGTCGCGATTGCGATCCTCGTCGCCGTCACCCTGCTCCCTTCCCTGATCCGGATCCTCGGCCACCGGGTCGAGGCTGGCGGGATCGCCTGGAGGGTCCTCTCGGCATTCCGGCGGCTCTGGCGACGGCCGCGCCGGAGGGGCTCCACCAATCCCAACCGGGTGACTTTCTGGCAGCGATGGACCTACGCCGTGATGCGCCGGCCCGTGGTCTCGGTCGTCGCCGTCAGCGCGATCCTCCTCACGATGGCGATCCCGGTGCTGAGCATGAAGACGGGAAACGGAGCGATCAGGCAGTTCGACCAGGAAAGCGACGCCCGGGTTGGGACCGAGCTCGCCGCGAGGGTGAGCGGGGGTGGTGCCGATCCGGTCAGGGTGCTCGCCACCTTCGACGAGGGGACCCCCTCCGATCGGGCGAACGCGGCGGCGCTCGCCGACTTCTCACGGCTCGCCGCCGCCGATCCTGAGGTGAAGGGCGTTGCCCCGCCGGTCGAGAGAGGAGATCAGGCGTTGATCGACATCGCGACCAAGGCGGAGGCGGCGGAGTCCCAGGCGTCGCTCGACCTGGTCGCCCGGCTCCGCGATCGGACGGTGCCCGCCTCAGTGCTCGCGTCGGTGGCCACCGTCGACGTCGGGGGGGAGCCGGCGAGGGTGGTCGACACGCGCGATCAGATCAACGGCTCGATCTGGAAGATCATCGTCTTCGTCCTCGCGTTCTCGTACGTCGTCCTGATGCTGATGCTCCGCTCGATCGTCCTTCCGCTGAAGGCCGTGCTGATGAACCTGCTCTCGATCGGGGCCGCCTACGGGGTGCTGATCGTCGTCTTCCAGTGGGGCTGGCTCGATGGCTTCCTCGGGTTCGAGAGCCTCGGAGCGCTGGACACCCTGACACCCCCGCTCGTCCTCGCAGTGGTCTTCGGCCTCTCGATGGACTACGAGGTCTTTCTGCTGTCCAGGATCAAGGAGCGATACGACCTCCACGGCGACAACCGGCGGGCGGTCGCAGAGGGACTCGCGAGCAGCGCGCAGGTGATCAGCTCGGCTGCGCTGATCATGGTGAGCGTGTTCGGGGTCTTCGTCCTCACCGGCGTTCCCTCGATCAAGCAGCTCGGGCTCGGGAACGCGGTCGCGATCGCGATCGACGCGACGCTCGTGCGCCTGATCCTGGTTCCGGCGGCGATGCAGCTGCTCGGTCGCTGGAACTGGTGGCTGCCGAGATGGCTCGACCGGATCCTGCCTCACGTCGGATTGGAGGGCGGTGCACCGGAGCCGGCGAGCCCGGATCGCCGGCCCGAGCCGGCGCGGGCCTAGGTTCACCGCCGTCTTCAGCACGGTGGATCCCGGGTGGCGATCGCCCCGGTGGACCTGAAGGTGAACTCCTGCGTCGAGCAGCCCGGCTCCGAATCCGCAGCGGACGAGGCGGGAGCGTAGGATCATGCGAGGGTGCGCCGCGGGCGAAGCCGAGGCGCAACCCGTTTGATCATGGGCCTGTTCGGATTTCTGCGGCGCGGTGACGAGGATGCGATTCCGAAGCCTGGGACCCCGGAGTTCGAGGCGGCGGTCCGCGGGTCCGCGATCCCCGACTCACAGAGCGTCTCGATGGGCGAGGCGGGCTGGACGAGCACGCTCGGCGCCGACGCGCACGTGGAGACCACGTCCGAGACGATTGACCTTCGCGGCAGCGGGCACCGGGAGCAGGTCGAGCGGGTTCTGCGCGAGCACGGCATCGACCCAGACCGGCAGGGGCAGACGATCGACGCGTCGCAGGTGCCGGGGCTCCGGGACGCCCTGCTGTCCGTGCTGGCCGGCGCGGGGTTGAAGATCCCGGACGCCGGCGGGTTCGGCGGGGGGATCTCCGCCCCGAAGCAGGATCCGCTTGCGGTCGTCGAGCGCCTCGCGAACGAGCGCGACGCCGGCCGGATCACCGACGCTGAGTTCGAAGCCCAAAAGCGCCGATTGCTGGGGGAATGACGGCTTCGCCATCAACGGCGGCCACGAACACCGCCGCCGACTCAATGACTACTCAATAGGCGACGGGCGCGGCGGGAAGATCTTCGGCATCCGGGCCAGCTGGCGGAGCGAGCCGCGCGGGCGGATCTTCCGCCGGAGCATCGCCCGCCGGGCGTCGTGGCCACGGGTCGCCACGTCGACCCAGTCCGCCCAGGTCGTCCTCAGCGTGACATCGGCCCGCTCGGCAACTCCCGGGACCGCGCTGGTCGACCCGTTGTCGATCCGCACGTGCCAGGGCTCCGCGTCCTCGAACCTCCACTGGATCGTCACCGGCCCGTCCACCGCGTCGGTGTGCGCCGACCGCGCGATCACCTCGAACAGGATCCGCTCGACCTCCGGATCGACCTGCGGCTTGCCGTTCGGCTCGCCGAGTACGCCGGCGCGGAGGAGCTTGATCTGGCGCGCGGCGCGCTCCTCGTGCGGCATCTCGGGATCGAAGGGATAGATCCCGGGCGGGTGATCTTCGAGCGGGTAGCCGGTGACCCTCCACTTCATCTCCACCGAGCGCATCCCGAACGCGTAGATGTCCTCGAGCCTGAATCCGTACTCGGTCGTGTATCGCTCGTCCCAGCCCGGCGGCACCATCACCGCGAGCGTGTAGGGGAGGATCTCGCGGAGGATCTCGGACGCGGCCTCCTTGCACTCGTCCGATTCGGCGAACAGCTCGGAGAGGACCTTCACCCCGAAGCCGATGTGGCGCTGCTCGTCGCGCGAGACCTTCTCCATCCCGGAGCTGAATCCGGGCATCGATCCCGCCTTCGCGAAGAAGTCCTCGATGAAGTGCTGGGCCGGCTGCGCCATCGAGGCCTCGATGATCATGTGGTAGAGCGTGATCGCCCGGGCGAAGTTCGGCAGCGAGCTGTCCCGGCGGAGCTCGTCGAACATCGTCTCGAGCCGCCCGAAGACGCCGCGGTAGCCCCAGCCGAGGTGGGGGTGGGTGGAGGCGAGGGTCTCCGCGATGCTGTCGCCGGCCCCGATCGCCTCCTTGAAGAAGCGGTGAAAGAAGACGGAGTGGCGCGCCTCGTCGACCTGCTGGGTGGCGAGGAAGTACTTCTGCTCCTCCTTCGGCGCCGCGTCGATGTAGGGCGAGAGGCCGTCGGTGACGGCGTCCTCGCCGTAGAGGAACATCGAATAGAGCCACAGGCCTGAGCGGCGCTGGATCTCGGTGAGCGACTCCCAGCCGGCGCGGTCCTTCGAGAAGTCGATCTCGGTGGCGCTCCAGTTCCCCTCCTCCCAGCGGCGGTAGAGGTCCTCGTAGCTGATCTGTGCGGCGAGGTTCTGCTGCGCGAGCGACATCGTTGCCTCCTGGTCCGTGCTGTCCGTCCGTATAGTAATTGACTGACTAGTCAGTTAGTTAGCCTGGATCGAGAACGTGACGCCCATCACCGAGCGCAATACCCGTGGCGCCGAGCGCCTCACCCGCGCGAGGATGTCCGCCCCCGCCCGTCGCGAGGCGATCCTCGACGCCGCCCGGGGCGCGTTCGCCGAGGGCGGCTTTCACCAGACCTCCCTCGACGCGGTCGCGGAGCGCGCGGGCGTCTCGAAGGCGCTCCTCTATGAGCACTTCTCCTCAAAACGGGAGCTCTACGTCGCGATGCTCGAGATGCACGTCCACGAGCTCGTCGAGCGGATCAGCGGTGCGGTGGCGGCCGCGGAGCCGGGTGAGGCGAGGATGCGCGCCGGACTCGAGGCGTTCTTCGGCTTCGTCGAGGAGCGCAGGGGGGCGTGGCGGATCATGTTCCGCAACTCGGACGATCCCGACGTCTCGGTCCGGCTCGACCGCCTTCGGGATGAGGTGGCCGCCGCGATCGTCCAGCTGATGAGCGAGGAGGCGGCGGCGAAGGGACTCGATGTCCCGAACATGCCGCAGACGGTCGAGATGATCGCCCAGCAGCTCGTCGGGGCGATGCAGTCGCTCGCCGACTGGTGGGATCTCCACCGGGACATCCCACGGGAGGAGGTCCTCCAGATCGCGATGAACTTCGCCTGGGTGGGCCAGGAGCGGCTGAGCCGGGGCGAGCGCTGGGCCGGATAGCGGCTCCTCGACGGCGGGTCGAGCGTTGAGCAGGGGGCCAGCATCGTGTCCAGGTGGCGAGCTAGGTGCTACGGCTCGACGTTGCCTCACCCGCGCCCGCGGCGAAGTTCGCCATCAGTTCGACGGCCTCGGGCGTGGTCAGGTCCTGCCGGTGCACGAGGGAGCGCCAGGTATCGAAAGCCAGAGCGTGTCCGATTGCTCCGCGAACGCGGCGGCGGCGCGCTCCGCGCTCGGGCCGGCCACGGACGAGCGCAGCGGTCGCCGCCTCGAACCAGGTGCCGAAGGCCTCCATGGCGGGGCGCAGCGCCGGGACGAGCTCGACGTCGCGCGTCGTCTTCTCGAGCATGTACTCGCCCCTCTCGTACCACGCATAGAGCTCGCGCAACGCGGCCCGCAGGCGCTCTTCGGGATCGTCGATCGCCTCCCAGGCGGCGGGATCCGGCAGAGGATGCTGACCGATCCAGTGCGATGAGCAGGCATCGAACAGTGCCTCTTCGTCGGGGAAGTGGCGGTACACCGTCGCCCGCTGGACGCCCGCGCGCTCGGCGACGGCACGGATCGTCGTTCGCGCGGGGCCGACGCTCCCGTGGAGATCGACGGCCGCCTCGGTGATTCGCCGACGGGTCTCCATCTCGAGCGCGGCGCGACGCCGCTTGCGGTAGGCGCGCTTGCGTGTAGCTGTACTTTCACTAGACATTTCTGTGCAATGAATCTTGACACATCCGGCACACGGTGCTAGGTTCATCGCACAATATCGTTCAATGAAAGGTAGGACACGATGAGCGCCACGCAGCTGACAACGGAACTGAGGCGTTTCGACGCCTCCCAGGGGCCAAAGAAGGTGGGGCCGCGCGATGGCCATTACGCCGAACTCGGCGGTTGTGATGCCCGCTTCCTCGTCTGGGGCGAGGAGTCGGGCGGTGGGTTCTCACTTGTCGAGCATCCGATCCCGCCGCGCTCGCTCTGCGCGCCCCTTCACCGTCATGACGGCGTGGACGAGTACAGCTTCGTCCTCGCGGGCCGGATGGGCGCACTGCTCGGCGACGAGCTGATCTACGCAGAGGCCGGCGAGCTCGCATTCAAGCCACGCGACCAGTGGCACACGTTTTGGAACGCAGGCGACGAGCCCTGCCGGATCCTCGAGGTGATCTCCCCGGCCGGATTCGAGCATTTCTTTAGGGAGTGGGACGCCGGGATGAAGGACGGCACGCTCGACGCCGACGAGCTCGGCGCCCGCTACGGGATCGAGTTCGAGATGGAGAGCGTGCCGCGGATCTGTGCGGAGCACGGCCTGGTCCACCCGCTGCTCGACGACTGAGGCCCGTCCTTCGATGCGGCGGAGGGTCGCCCCGGCCTCCCCGCCACGTATGGGCGGCATCTTGATCGCCGGGCTGATCGCAGCGCCGATCGCGCGAGTCTGACCGGCTCCGCGGAACCGCCTCGCCCTTCTCTCATGGACCGAATCTAGTCTTCGGCTTCTCGCCCGGCGATGATCTCGGGCGGGCCGACATGACGGCGGACGAGACACTCGACGACTCCGGCCCGCGTCCCCGCACACGCGTCTGGCGGGCTGGCCTGAGCCTGGCGCTGATCATCGTCGTCGCCTTCGGTGTGGTGGCGCCACCGGAGCGCTGCCCGTCGGTTGGCGCCGGAGAGCTCCGACGCTCCGCCGAGGCCACCGTCGATTGGTTCGTCCGCAATCAGGAGACGGATGGAGCCTGGCTGTACCTCTACGACCGCGATCACGACTCGGTTTCGTCCGAGTACAACTCGGTCCGCCACGCCGGGGTGACGATGGGCCTCTACCAGGCCGCCACGGCAGGATTGCCGGGAGCGTTGCGCTCCGCCGACCGGGGAACCGAATGGGCGCTCGACAGGCTCCTCGAGCGCGATGGCTGGGCCGCGCTCGCTTCTCAGGGCGAGATCGACACGGGGGCGAGCGCGCTGCTGGTCGCCGGGCTGGTCATCCGCCGGGAGGCCATCGGTGATCGGCGCTATGACGACGTGCTGCGCCGACTCGGGCGCTTCCTGCTCGCTCAGACCGAGCCGTCGGGTGCGGTGCTCGCGTCATACGACTCGGCACGCGGGGCGCCGGTGGCCGGCGAGTACTCCAAGTACTTCACCGGGGAGGCGTATTGGGCGCTGGCGGGGCTTCACCGAGCGTTTCCGGGGGAGGGCTGGGGGGAGACGGCGGGCCGGATCGGCGCCTACCTGGCGGCTTCGCGCGACGATCTCGAGGGTCACTGGCCGCCGATCCGCGATCACTGGGCTGCCTACGGCATGGCTGAGACCGTGGAGTTCCCCGAACGCAGCCACCCGCCGCTCACCGAGGACGAGCTGGACTACGCGCGGCGGCAGGCCGAGCTATTCGGCGTCCAGGCCCGATGGGTGAGCCAGCGTCTTGGGCCGTGGGGTGGGTTGGTCCGCGGCAGCTACGTGCCACGTGGCGGCGGCTACGGCGTGCTCGGCGAGGCCCTCACCGGGTGGTGGCTGACCGCGCAGGAAGAGCCCCGGCTGGCCGACCTGCGAGGCGCGCTCGCCGAACGTGCCGCCTGCATCGCCGGACTGGCCGTGAGAGCGCAAGCGGATCGCGAGGACGCCGCCGGCGCGATCCGGCCGGAGCGGGTCGAGGGTGCCTGGTTCCGCGACGGCGAGACCCGGATGGACGACCAGCAGCACGCATTGGCCGCGCTGCTGCGGACCATCCCGATCGTCGAGGCAAGCGAGCGGTCGAGCTCGGGAGCTGATGCGCCATCGGGCTGGTTGTGGGTCGTCGTGCTGGTCGCGGCGCTCAACCCGGTCCGGGCCGCGTTCGGGATCCCTCGGGCGGGGCGGTCGCCACGGACCGTTGCCGGCGTCGCGGCAGCCGGCGGTCTGATCGGCGGGCTCGCCGTCTGCGCCGCGGCGGCCGCAGGGGGTCCGCTGCTCGAGGCGCTCGACGTCAGCGAACCCTCGTTCCGGATCGCCGCGGGGGTCGTGGCCGTAGTGGGCGGGGTCGCCGACCTGTTCCGGCGACCGCCCCCGCCCGAGCCCGCGCTCCCCGGCTGGCGCGCCGCGGTCGTTCCAGTCGCGATCCCCATGGTGGCTCGGCCCATCCTGCTGGTCCTGGCGACGGGTGCGGGCGCGGACCGGGGTGTCCTCCTCGCTGCCGCCGCGATCGCGATCGGGACCGCGCTGTTGACCGGGCTGGCGGCCTGGTGGGACAGCGAGGGGCCAGGAGGCCGGATCCTCCGGTGGGCGAGCAGCGTTCTGGCCGCCGTGCTCGTCGCCGGTGGGGTCGTCCTCGCCGTCGACGGGGTCCTGGACGTCTAGGCCGCGGCGCCGAGCTTCGGCGAGCTCCAGGGCTCGGCGAGGCGGCGGCTGAGCTCGCCGGCGAGCTCCGCGATCGGGAGCCGGATCTGCTCCAGCGTGTCGCGCTCGCGGAGGGTGACGGTGTCGTCCTCCATCGTCTCGTGGTCGACGGTGACGCCCCAGGGGGTGCCGATCTCGTCCTGGCGCCGGTAGCGCTTTCCGATCGTTCCCCCGGTGTCGTACTCGGCCGGGATCAGGTCGCGCAGCTCCTCGTAGATCTCGCGCGCCCTCTCCGGCTGACCGTCCTTGTTGACCAGCGGCAGCACCGCGACCTTCACCGGCGCGAGCCTGGGGTGCAGGCGGAGCACGGTCCGCTGGCGACCCTCGACCTCCTCCTCGTCGTAGGCGTCGATCATGAACGAGAGCATCGCCCGGTCGACACCGGCGGCCGGCTCGATTACGTGGGGGACGAAGCGCTCGCCCGAGCCGGAGTCGACGTACTCGAGCTTCTCGCCGGAGAACTTCGCGTGCTGCGCGAGATCGAAGTCACCACGGTTCGCGATTCCCTCGAGCTCCGCCCAGCCCATCGGGAACTCGTACTCGATGTCCGACGTCGCGGTCGAGTAGTGCGAGAGCTCGTCCGGGCCGTGGGCGCGGAGCCGAAGCTTCTCCGGGCGGATCCCGAGGTCCGTGTACCAGCGCATCCGCTCCTCGAGCCAGCGCTCGTGCCACTCGGCGGCCTCGGCAGGCGGGACGAAGTACTCCATCTCCATCTGCTCGAACTCCCTGGTCCGGAAGATGAAGTTGCCCGGGGTGATCTCGTTCCGGAACGACTTGCCGATCTGCGCGATCCCGAACGGCGGCTTCTTGCGCGCGTACTGGAGGACGTTCTTGAAGTTGATGAAGATCCCCTGCGCGGTCTCGGGCCGCAGGTAGACCTTGGCGCCCTCGTCCTGGACCGGGCCCGCGTAGGTCTCGAACATCAGGTTGAACTGGCGCGGCTCGGACAGCTCCCCTCCGCACTCGGGACAGCGGATCTCGCCCTCCGCGTGCTCGTCGCCGAGCTGCTCCTCGCGCAAGTCGTCCTCCCGCCAGCGCTTCTTGCACTCGCCCAGGCACTGGACGAGCGGATCGCTGAATCCCGCCAGGTGCCCCGACGCCTCCCAGACCCGGGGGTGCTGGATGATCGCCGAGTCGAGCGCGACGATGTCGTCGCGAACCTGGAGCATCGTCCTCCACCACTCGGCCTTCACGTTGTTCTTCAGCAGGACGCCGTAGTGGCCGTAGTCGTAGGTGTTCGCGAAGCCGCCGTAGATCTCCGACGCGGGGAAGATGAACCCGCGGCGCTTGCAGAGGGCGACGATCGTCTCGAGCTTCGGCTCGGCCATGCGGGGAGCGTAGTGGGCGGCCGCGTCCGGACGCGCGCATGCGCGGCGCGGAGGTCCCGCCCACTACCCTCTCTGCTCCGATGCCGATCTACGAGTACCGCTGCGCGAACGGACACACCTTCGAGGTGATCCAGAGCATGTCCGACGAGCCCGTCGAGAGCTGCGAGGAGTGCGGCGCGCCCGTCGAGCGGGTCTTCCACGCGGTGGCGGTCCATTTCAAGGGATCGGGCTTCTACTCCACGGACTACGCCGAGAAGGGCAAGGCGGGCGCCGCGAAGGACGGCGATTCCCCCTCATCGGGCGAGTCCTCGTCCTCCAGCTCGGAATCATCGAGCTCCGATTCGTCCGGCTCGGCGAAGTCGTCCTCGAACGGGGGCGGCGAGAAGGCCAAGTCGGGCTCGGGCTCGGACTAGCGGACCAGCCGGGGGCTCAGGCCGGCGAGCACTCGGCGTCGTGTGGGGGGTCGTCGCCGGTCAGCTCCCTGATCGCGTCCTCGCAGTCCCCCTGGGGAATGAAGAGGCTGCCCGCAGGACCGGGGGATGCGGACTCCTCTCCGAGCACGTTGCTCTCGCCGCTGCCGCCGAGGATCGCGGCGATCGCGACCTGGGGGAGCGTGAAGCCGCCCATGTCGGAGATGAACGCCTTCGGAGCGTTCCAGCCGATCCACGGCCCCTTTATGAAGTTGTAGGGGAACCGGGTGATGCTGGTGAGGCGCCCCTTGATCGCGTCGAGGACCAGCTGCTGGCGGGCCGCCCGGTCGCGGTCGTCCTCGGAGGGGTCGCACGCGTTCTTCCGGAGCCTGGCGAAGGCGAGAGCCTTGTCGCCCTCGAGTGTGATCTCGCCGGGCGGGATCTTGAGCGAGACTCCGCCCTGGCTCTTGCCGCCGTCGACGTCTCCGCACACCGCGGCCCCCTTCTCCGGGTCCCCCGGCACGTCGATCTCCACCCCGCCGAGCGTGTTGATGAAGTCGGCGAACCCGTCGAAGTCGACGATCACGATGTGGTTGATGTCGATCCCGAGCAGGTTCTCGACGGTCCTGATCGTCGAGGCGGGATTCCCGTTCGTGCTCTGCGTGTTGCAGGCGAGGGAGGCATTGATCTTCTGCGATCCGCAGTCGGGGATCGCGGCGTAGGTGTCCCGCGGGATCGAGAGCTTCTTGAACGAGGTGAGGGACGCGTGCAGGACCATGATCGTGTCGGCGCGCGGTGGCCCCTGGCCCTCGCTGCCGCTCGCATTCCCATGGGTCTTGCCGCGGCGGTCGCCGCCCAGGATCAGGATGTTCTGCCCGATCAGGACATCGGGACCGCCCTCGAGCGCCTCCTTCGCGGAGTCGGGCAGCTTGCCCTTCTGGATCTGCGCCGAGATCGCGAAGGCGATGAAGCTGAGCAGGAGCCAGCCGGCGGCGAAGATCAGGATCCACCGAAGCCAGGGACGCTTGCCGCCCGTGATCCTCGAGAACCGGTCGCGGAATCCGCCGCGCCCCCCGGACCCGCGCAGGCTCGAGAGGCTCGGCTTCCGGATCCGGTCGCGAAGGCTCGGCCTGGAGCGATAGACGCGGTATGGCGGCCGCTCGCGGCCGCCGGATCTCGCCTGCTTGCCCCGCTTCGGGGCCGGGCGCTTCTGGCCCTCCTGCCCGGGGCGGCCGTAGATCGTGTACTCGGGCCGATCCGACCCGGGCTTCGAGGATCGCTTGGAGCCCGCGCCGTTCTTCGGGCGCTCGGAGTCGCCGGGCCGCCTCGGCGGCCGATCATCTCCCTGCGGGGACATGGGATATCAATACTTACGCATGCCTCCGCCGGACCGCGATCGCATCTCAGGCCCTTGAGCCCGCGCGAGGCGATCGGCGTCGACCTCGGCGGCACGAAGATGCAGGTCGGAGTGGTCGATTCCGACCAGCGGGTGCACTACGAGGACAAGGAGCGGTCCGCCGGGCTCAGCGAGGACGAGCTTGTTGAGGGACTCGCCCGCGAGCTCGACGAGGCTCGCGGCGCGAGGCCCGACGTTCTCTCCGCCGGGCTCGGCATCCCGGCGACGATCGACCGCCACCGCGGGCTGGCGATCCAGGCGGTCAACCTCGAGATCTCCGACGTCCCGATCCGCGACCTGATGAGCGAGCGGCTCGGCCTGCCGGTGTTCCTGGACAACGACGCGAACGTAGCCGCGCTCGCCGAGCACCTCTACGGCGCGGGGCGCGGCGCCGGCGACGTCGTCATGCTGACGATCGGGACCGGGATCGGCGGAGGCCTGGTCCTCGGCGGCGAGGTCTACCGCGGGTCGATCGGGGCGGCGGCGGAGCTCGGTCACATCGTCGTCAACGAGGACGGCCCGCGCTGTCAGGGCAACTGCCCGAACCACGGGTGCGTCGAGACCTACGCTTCCGGGACTGCGCTGGCACGGGAGGGGACGGCGGAGGCGAAGCGCGATCCCGATTCCGCCCTTGGTACGGCGCTGGAGGAGGGGCCGATCGTCGGCAGGACGGTGACGGAGCTCGCGCTCTCGGGTGACACGCCCGCCAGGCGTATCGTCGCCGAGGCGGGCCGGCACCTCGGGGTAGCGCTCGCCAGCCTCGCCAACATCTTCAACCCGGACGTCTTCCTGATCGGCGGCGGCGTCTCGGCGGTCGGCGATCTGATGCTCGATCCCGCCCGCGAGGAGCTCGCGGCCCGGGCGCTCCCGCCGATGAACCGGACGCCGGTGAAGCTCGCGGAGCTCGGGCCGGACGCGGGGATGATCGGTGCGGCGGCGATGGCGCTGATCGAGCTCGACAGGGGGAGCTAGTGCCCGGCAGGCTCGTCGTCTGCCCGACCCCGATCGGGAACCTCGAGGACATCACGCTCCGCGCGCGGAGGGCGCTGTACGAGGCGGACGTGATCGCCTGCGAGGACACGCGACGGACCGGGCTCCTGCTCGAGCGGCTCGAGATACAGGCGCTGCGGCTGATCTCCTACCACGAGGGAAACGAGGCCGACCGCGCCCGGGAGCTCGCCCAGCGGATCGAGCGGGGGGAGAACGTCGCGCTGGTCTGCGACTCCGGCACGCCGGCGATCTCCGACCCCGGCTACCGCCTGATCCGGAGCTGCATCGACCGCGATCTCGACATCGAGGTCCTGCCGGGCCCGTCCTCGGTGATCACGGCACTGGTCGCCTCGGGGCTGCCGACCCACCGGTTCCGCTTCCAGGGGTTCTTGCCGCGCCGCACCGGGGAGCTCGAGCGGGTCCTTCAGTCGACCGAGACATTGATCGCGTTCGAGTCCCCCCGGCGGCTGCCCGAGTCGCTTCGCGCCCTCGCCCAACTCGCCCCCGACCGCCCGGCGGCGGTCTGCCGCGAGCTGACGAAGCTTCACGAGGAGGTCGCTCGCGGAAGCCTCGGCGAGCTCTCGCGACGCTTCCGGGACGAGGCCCGCGGCGAGATCGTCGTCGTCATCGGTCCCGCCGCGGAGCGCGGGACCGCCGACATCGGATTCGCAACCGACGCATTGCGCGGCCTGATCCGTGCCGGCGCCAGGCCGCGGGCGGCCGCCAGCGTCGTCTCGGCGCTGACCGGGGTCCCCGCTAACGACCTCTACCGCGGGATCACCGGCCGGGACCCGCGGCGCTAACCAATGCCCGGCGTCCGGATCGCCGGCTCGGCGGTGAGACAATCCGGCCGTGCGCCGGGAAGTCGCCGAGATTATCGAGCAGCACCGTTCGGCGGGGCGTGGGTTCGAAGCGGCCGGCGTTCGCAGCTTCGTGCGCGAGGAGGGAGAGGGCGCGGCGGTGGTGCTCCTGCACGGCGTGCCGGCGAGCTGCTTCCTCTACCGCAAGCTGCTGTCAGAGCTCTCCGCCCGCGACCTCCACGGCGTCGCCTTCGACTTTCCCGGCCTCGGTCTCGCCGAGCGACCCGAGGACTTCGACTACACGTGGAGTGGGCTGGCGCGCTGGGCCGGGGCGGCGATCGACGCGCTGGAAATCGCCCGCTGCCACCTGGTGGTGCACGACATCGGCGGGCCGATCGGCTTCGAATGGGCGATCGGCAACCCCGACCGCGTGCTCTCGCTGACGGCGCTCAACACCCTGGTCGACGTCGGCGAGTTCCGGCGGCCATGGCCGATGCACCCGTTCTCGATCCGCGGTCTCGGCGAGCTCTGGCTCGCCGGCATGCGCCCGCCCACCTTTCGCTGGATCTTCCGCCACGAGGGGCTTGCGGACCGCTCGGCGATGAGCAACGCCGAGATCGACGCGTACACCGCGTTGCTCAAGCGCGAGGACGGTGGCCGAGCTTTCCTGCGGATCATGCGCGGATTCGAGCTCACCGACGCGAAGCAGCGGTTCCTCTACGCGGGCCTGGCCGAGCGCCGCTGGCCCGCCCAGGTGGTGTGGGGGCGCGAGGACCCTGCTCTCGGCGAGACGCGGCGCCTCGCGGTTGAGGAAGCCCTCGGCATCGACGATCCCCTGTTCCTCTCCGCCAGGCACTTCCTCCAGGAAGATCAGGCGCCGGCGGTCGGCGAGGCCGTCGCCGCGCTCGCCGCGCGCACCTGACATTCGGCTGAATCAGTCGTTCAGTCGCCTGACGGTTTCCGCACGGTCGCCCGGCAACGAGCGCCGTAATCCGTGTCCGGGCAGTGGAGCAGCCGAAGCGCGCCGCCCCGACCAGCCGCGTCCGGCGCTGATCGCGACCGTGTGCGGCGCTACCTTGATTCGCGAGAGCTATGGCCAAGCGCGAGCCACGCATGATCTCGCTGGGCTACGGGAAGTTCGCCCGGGCGGACCGGATCTACGCCCTCGTCCCGCTCGATCCGAAGGACCGCGGCGAGGGGCGCCGCACCTACGTGCACGTCGACGACATGGCCGAGCCGATCGTGGCCTCGCGCTCCGAGAGGGCGATCCTTGCCGATCTGGAGGCCGCCCTGACCGAGGCGGCCGGGCTCCCGCGCCGCAAGCGAGCCGGCGGCGCGAAGGGCCAGGAGAAGCTCCTCTAGGCCCGGTGACCTCGAGGCGGCTGTTTATGCTCAGCCGCCCGTGAGCTTCTACGTCACCACCCCGATCTACTACGTGAACGGCGAGCCCCACCTGGGCCACGCCTACTCGACGATCGCCGCCGACGTCCTCGCCCGGCATCACCGCCAGCGCGGCGAGGACGTTTTCTTCCTCACCGGCACGGACGAGCATGGAGAGCCGGTCACCCAGCAGGCTGAGGCAGAGGGGACCACCCCGCGCGAGCTAGGCGACCGGCTCGCGCCTCGCTTCAGGGAGATGGCCGCGAAGATCAACGCGTCCAACGACTTCTTCATCCGCACCACTGACGAGGGGCACATGAAGCGGGTCCAGGAGATCGTCCAGCGTGTCCACGACAACGGCCACGTCTATGAGGGTGTGTACGAGGGCTGGTACTGCCCCCGCTGCGCCGACTTCAAGACCGAGTCGGAGCTCGGTCCCGACAACACCTGTCCTATCCACAAGATCACCCTGACCAGGGAGAAGCAGGACAACTGGTTCTTCAAGCTGTCCGACTTCCAGGACGATCTCGAGCGCCTCTACGAGCAACGGCCGGACTTCGTCACCCCGGAGTTCCGGCGAAACGAGGCGCTCTCCTTCATCAGGCAGGGCCTCCAGGACGTCTCCCTCTCGCGCCCGACGCTCAAGTGGGGGGTGCCCGTCCCCTGGGACACCGACCAGGTGATCTACGTCTGGTTCGATGCGCTCCTCAACTACTTCACGGCGCTCGGCTACGGGGTGGAGGGGGAGGACGTGACCGAGAAGTTCTGGCCCCCGTTCCACATCCTCGCCAAGGACATCCTCAAGTTTCACGCCGTGTATTGGCCCGCGTTCCTGATGGCGGCCGAGATCGAGGTGCCGAAGCGGATGTTCATCCACGGCTACCTGCTGATGGAGGGACACAAGATGTCCAAGTCTCTCGGCAACGTCCTCGACCCGGATGAGGTGATCGCGAAGTTCGGCGCCGACGCGCTCCGCTTCTATTGCTTTCGCGAGGTCTCGTTCGGGCAGGACGGCCAGATCTCCCCGGCCGGCTTCGAGGCCCGCTACGAGACCGAGCTCGCCGACCAGTACGGCAACCTCGCCAACCGGGTGCTCTCGATGATCGGCCGCTACCGTGACGGGACCGTGCCCGATGCGGAGGCCGAGGCGGAGCTCGCCGCAGACTTCGAGCCGGCGCCCGACCGCGTGCGGGCCCTGCTCGACGAGGCCGAGCTCACCCAGGCTCTGGAGGAAATCTGGAAGCTGGTGCGCCGCCTCAACCAGTACGTCGAGGAGACCAAGCCGTGGGAGCTGTCGAAGGACGAAGGAGCGGCCGCCAGGCTCGACGCGGTCCTCTACGGCCTCGCCGAGGGGCTTCGTGTGGTCACCCTGCTCCTGCACGCCTATATGCCGGAGACCACCGGGCGGCTCCTCGACGCGCTCGGCGAGTCCGCGCGCGGGCTCTCGGAGTTCGGCTCCCGAGAAGGCAGCCAGAGCCTCGGCGAGCTCGCTCCGCTCTTCCCGAAGCTTCAGACCGCTTGATAGGGTGGCCGCAGTGGTCAGGATGACTCGCGTGGGGAGGACGGCGTTGGTGCTTGCGCTCGCGGGCGCTCTGCTCGTCCCGGCATCGGTGGCGACCGCCGGCGACGGCCCCACGGCGACCAAGTCCGGCGCCCTCATCAACTACGTGACGACGGGCAAGCTCAAGATCAGGAAGAACATCCAGATCCTGGTCGTCTGCTCCGCCGCCTGCAACGTCACGTCCAAGTCGACGATCAAGGGACCGGGCGTGAAGCTCGTCGGCAACGTCTCGGGGTCGCTCAACGCGAACGTTCCCGGGGGGCCCTTCTTCAAGCCGAACGGCCCGCTGCTGAAGGCGATGAAGGCGGAGCCGGGCAAGTTCAGGCTTGTCAACACGATCACCGCGACGGATCCCTTCACAGGGCTCACCGACGCGATCTCCCGCACCTTCAAGTTCAAGCGTTAGCCACCGGGTCGCCCTACTTCGTTCGGGCCCGCGCCTAGACTCGGCGCCGTGGTCGACACCCACGCGCACCTCGGGCTCTGCGAGCCCGCAGAAGCGGAGCTGGTCGCGGCGGCCCGCGAGGTCGGCGTCCGGCGCATCCTCACCGTGGGGCTCGGCGAGGACTCCAACCCCGGCGCAGTCGAGTCCGCGCGGGCGAGCGAGGAGGTGTTCGCCTGCGTCGGCCGCCACCCGAACGGCGCCGACGGGTTCGATCAGGCCGCGGCCGAGGCGATCGAAGGGCTCTGCTCGCGGGAGGGGGTGGTCGCCGTCGGGGAGACCGGCCTCGACTTCTACCGGGATCGGGCCGAGCCGGATGAGCAGCGCGGGGCGTTCTCCGCGCAGATCGCGATCGCGCGCCGGACCGGGAAGCCGGTCGTGATCCACCTGCGCGACCGGGAGGGATCCGAGGACGCGGTCGCCGAGGCTTTCCGCACGCTCGCCGAGGAGGGCGAGGGACTCGACGTGGTCCTGCACTGCTTCTCCGCCGGGCCGCGATGGGCGGTGAGGGCCGCCGAGCACGGCTGGTACTGCTCCTTCGCCGGCAACCTCACCTATCCGAAGGCCGAGTCGATCCGGGATGCGGCGGCGCTGGTGCCCGACGACCGCCTGTTGGTGGAGACGGACGCCCCCTTCCTCGCCCCGCAGCCGGTCAGGGGGAAGACGAACCAGCCCGCGAACGTGGTGGCGACGGCGGAGCGACTCGCCGAGGTCCGCGACGTCCCCTACGGTGAGCTCGAGCGCACCGTGGAGGCGAACGCCGCGAGGATCTTCGGCTGGTGACCCGCTCCCGTCCGCCGCAGCGGTCGCCGAGGCGCCTGGGCCAGAACTTCCTCGCCGATCAGAACCTGCTGGACACGATCGTCCGAGAGGCGGATGTCGGGCGCTCCGACGTCGTCCTGGAGGTCGGGGGCGGTGGAGGGGCGCTCACCGAGCGGCTTGCGCGGAAGGCATCGCGGCTCCACGTGATCGAGCTCGATGAGCGGCTGCGGAGCGAGCTCGGGCAGCTCGCCGAGCAGGCGGGGAACGTCGACCTCGTCTGGGAAGACGCGATGAAGATCGACTTCGCCGATCTCGACCCGCCGCCGAACAAGATGGTCGCGAACCTGCCGTACTCGATCGCCACCCCGCTCCTGGTGCGGACGGTCTCGGAGCTTCCCTCGATCACGGACTGGGTGGTGATGGTCCAGCGGGAGATCGCCGATCGGCTCCGCGCCGCTCCGGGGACGCGCGAGTACGGGTCGGCGAGCGTCCTCGTTCAGTTCGCGTGCGAGGTAACGATGCTCCGCTCCGTGGACCCGGCCGTGTTCGTCCCCCGGCCGCGCGTCGGCTCGGCGCTGCTTCGGCTGAGAAGGACCGGGCCGGGGGCATCCGAGCGGATGGCCACGCTGGTCCGGCTCGCGTTCGCTCACCGCCGAAAGTCGCTCGCCCGCTCCCTCGAGCATGGGCGGGCGGGGAGCGTGGACTCGGCGCGGAGGGCGCTCGAGCGAATCGGGAAACCGGCCGACGCTCGTGCGGAGGCGCTGGCACCGCCCGAGTTCGAGCGGTTCGCCGAGGCGCTCGCGAGGGAGGGTGTGGAGTGAACCGGTTTCCGGAGCTGGTGCTCGCCCCGGCGAAGCTCAATCTGTGCCTCTACGTCGGGCCACGCAGGGACGACGGGTTGCACGAGATCCGCTCGCTCTTCGAGCCGCTGGAGTTCGCCGACGAGTTGTGGATATCCGAGGCGAGCGAGGACGAGGTGGTCTGCGAGGGGATTGAGGGACCGGACCTGACCGCCACCGCGCTCGCGGCCCTCCGCGGGCACGGATGGGAAGGGCCGCCGCTGCGGATCGAGGTGCGAAAGCGCGTTCCAGTGGCCGCCGGGCTGGGTGGAGGGAGTGCCGACGCGGCGGCCGTGCTGCGCCTGGCACGCGGCGAGGTCGAGGGGCTTCGCTCGATCGCGGCCGGGATCGGGGCGGACGTCCCCTCCCAGCTTCAGCCCCGCCCGTGCCTCGTCGCCGGCGCCGGTGAGGTGATCGAGCCGGTCCCGCCGCCGGTGGCCCACGGCGTCGTCCTGATCCCCCAGGACGATGGTCTCTCGACCGCCGAGGTGTACGCGGAGGCGGAGAGGCTGGGCAGTCCCCGGGGCGAGTCCGAGCTGGAGGCGATCCGGCGCCGGGTTCGGGACGCCGTCGACGAGGGCGGCTCCCCGATCGACTACCGCGAGCACCTCGTGAACGACCTGCAGGCGGCCGCCCTCTCGCTCCGTCCCGAGGTCGAGGCGGCTCTCGGCGCGCTTGGCGACGCGGGGGCCGCCCACACGATGGTGACCGGCTCCGGGCCGACGGCGTTCGGTCTCTTCCCCACCCCCGAGGCGGCCGCGGATGCGGCGGGACCGATCCGGGATCGCTTCCCGGGCGCAATTGCGACGGCTCCGCTCTCGACGTGAGGCACCCACCGATCAGCTGGAAGTGGATCCGGCGCGCGATCGTCGCCACGCTGATCGTCGGCTTCCTGTTCTTCCGCGAC
Organism: Solirubrobacterales bacterium; assembly: GCA_036377415.1. Taxonomy (GTDB): domain Bacteria; phylum Actinomycetota; class Thermoleophilia; order Solirubrobacterales; family 70-9; genus DASUPK01. The sequence goes on along the minus strand of DASUYK010000057.1, from coordinate 12,052 downwards.
GCCCTTCCGAGCTTCGACCTCGAGGAGCTGATCGAGGACCTCTCCGAGGGCCTTGGGGCGTGGACCTACCTGCTCGTGGGCGGGCTTGCCTTCCTCGAGACCGGCGCGTTCGTCGGCCTGGTCGCTCCCGGGGAGTTCACGGTGATCCTCGGCGGCGCCGTCGCCCAGCAGGGAGACATCTCGCTGCCCCTGATCCTCGGGATCACCTGGTTCGCCGCCTTTTGCGGTGACTCGGTGAGCTTCCTGCTCGGTGCGAAGCTCGGCCGCGGCTTCCTCGTCCGCCACGGAGCCCGCGTCAGGATCACCGAGGAGCGCCTGCGCCAGGTCGAGGGCTACTTCGCGCGGCATGGCGGCAAGACGATCCTCGTCGGCCGCTTCATCGGGCTGGTGCGGGCGCTGGCGCCGTTCATCGCGGGGAGCAGCAAGATGCAGTACCGGGCGTTCGCCCCGTTCAGCATCCTCGGCACCGGGCTCTGGGCGACCGGTCTGATCCTGGCGGGTTACTTCGCGGCTCAGAGCCTCGACGCGGTGACGAAGGCGGTCGGAACCGGCCTGATCGTGTTCGGGATCGTGGTCGGGATCGTCGTCGCGGTTGCCCTCGCTGCGAGGTACCTCAGGGTGCCGGGCAACAGGGCCCGGATCGCGGGGGAGATGGAGCGCCGCCGTGCGCTTCGACCCCTGCTCCGACTGGGGCAGCGGCTGCGGCCGCAGCTCGCCTTCCTCGGCAGACGGCTGACGCCCGGCGGACTCGGCCTCGAGCTGACCACCCTGCTCGCCGCCCTCTCCGTCGGCTTGTACGTGCTGGTCGCCTATTGGAGCGTCGTCTCCGACGATCCCGGCCCGACCCCGGCGGATGACACCGCGTTCGATCTCTTCAACGACATTCGCGTCGGGTGGCTCAACGACCTCGCCGAGGCGGTCACCCACCTGGGTGACGCCTGGGTCGCGTTCACGGTCGCCGGCCTGGCCGCGGTCGCGCTCGCCGTGTCCCGGCGCCGGATGGAGGCGGCGGCCCTCATCGTCGGGATGGGTTTGATGTTCCTGCTCGTCCACGAGATCAAGGGCTGGACCGACCGATTGCGCCCGCCGGATCCGCTCGTCGATGCGACTGGCTCCTCGTTCCCGAGCGGGCACGCGACGTACTCGACCGTCTACGTGTGGATTACCGTCACCCTCGCGATCAGGGTGGTTCCCGGGATCAGCCGTGCAAGCGCGGTGATCGCCTCGGGGATCGTCCTGGCGGCCCTGATCGGGCTCACCCGCGCCTATCTGCGGGTGCATTGGCTCAGCGACGTGACCGCCGGATGGGCTCTCGGTCTCTCCTGCTTCGCGGCAGTCGCGATCGTGGTGCTGATCGCCTCCCACATTCGCCACAATCACCGGCGTCATGAACGGGCTGATCAGCGTGGCCCTGGCGCCGGTCCTGGCGCTCGGGACTGAGTACTACCTCTTCGGGGCGGCGGGGCTCGCGTCCGTGATGGCGTTCCTCGGCCTGATCCTCGTTCCGGCCCTGGGCAGCTACGGCCGCGGCTGGGAGAAGCTCGTCGCCGGCGTCCTCTCCCTGTTCGTGCTGGCGGCGCTGGTGCTGGCAGGCGTCGCGATCGGGGTGTTCGTCTTCTACCACTGGGACACGATCTCCGAGTGGATCTGATTCGGCCGCGTGTTTGTGGCGGCCGTTGATGATGGCGAAGCCGTCCACCACACCTACCATGTGGAGATGAACGCGAAGGGGACGCAGCGTTCTGAGCGGCGGGCCGATCCCGGGAGCCTCGAGGAGCTCTCGGCGGCGATCGAGTCCGGCGCGGGGCTGCCCGCTGTCGCCCGTGCCGCCGGACGGGCCCTCGGCGCGAGCGTCGGGCTGATCGACCGGGCCAGTAACGTGCTCGCCGTTGCCGCCGCCTCGCCCGACGAGGAGAGAAAGCTGCTCGCGGGCGGGGCCGGCGTCGAGACGGTCGAGCTGCGGGTCGCCGACACGGCGGTCGGCGAGCTTCGCTGGCGCCCCAGGGGAGACGAGGATCCGGACGCGGCGCTGCTGAGAATGGTCTCGACCCTGCTCGCTCTGGAGCTCGAGCGTTCGCGCTCGCCGGAGTGGGCGACCGAGGAGGCCGCCGGCGACTTCGTCCGCGCGCTGCTCACCCGGGAGATCACCGACCGCGGCGACATCGAGGCGCGCGCGGCAGAGCTGGGCGCCAATCTGACGGCGGGAGCCGGGGTGCTGATCGGTCGCGCAGTGCCACACGTCGCGCAGACGGGCGAGTGGCGGTCGCGGGTCCTATCTATCGCGCTCAGGACGATCCGGGCGGTGAGCCCGGGGACACTCGCGACCGTGGGAGAGGAGGAGGGCGAGCGGGCCGAGGTGGTGGCGGTGGTGCCGGCGGACACGGTCCAGCGGCTCACCCGCGCGTCCGATGCGCTCACCAGGGAGCTGGAGCAGGGGCTGACGGGCTTCACCGTGACCGTCTCGCTCAGCAGGCTGGCGACGGACGCGGCGGACCTGTATCGCGCGGGCCAGGAGGCCCGGCTTGCTGCGAACGTCGGCGAGGCGGAGGGCGCGCGGGTGCTCGCGTTCGAGGACACCGGCGCCTACCGGCTGCTGCTTCCCGCGATGAGCGAGGACCCGGCGGAGCTCGAGCGCTTCTACTCGGAGACGGTGGAGCCGCTGGTCGCCTACGACGAGCAGTACGAGACCGAGCTGGTCACGACCGTCGAGACCTATCTCGAGAACGACGGGAACGTCGCCGCCACCGCCCAGCAGCTCTTCACCCATCGCCACACGATCCGCTACCGGCTCGAGCGTGCCCGCGAGCTCTGCGGTCACGACGTCACCTCGACCGAGGGACGCGAGAAGCTCGGTCTGGGGCTGAAGGCGATGCGGGTGCTGGGGATCGCCTCGCCCGCGGGGCCGGCGCGGGAGCCGGGTTCCGAGGGCGGCCGGGTTCGTCGGGCGTCCGAGTAGCCGCAGGCCTGCCGTCGCTAGCCCTGCTGGGCGATCATCTCGCTGAGCACGCCCGTCACGTTCCGGTTGGGGGCGGCGCGGTCGTCGGCGATCACGTGGCTCACCGCGTTGATCAGGGCGAGGTGGGTGAACGCCTGCGGGAAGTTCCCCCAGTGGCGGCCGGTCTTCGGGTCGAGCTCCTCGGCGTAGAGGCCGAGCGGGCTGCACAGCGGCAGGAGCCTTTCGCACATCTCCCGCGCCGCGTCGCGCTGTCCGATCTCCGAGAGGGCGGCGACGAGCCAGAACGAGCAGATCGTGAAGGTCGACTCCTCGCCCTGGAGCCCGTCATCGGTCTCCTCGACGCGGTATCGGAGAACGAGCCCGTCCTCGGTGAGCCCCATGGCGATCGCGTTCACGGTCTTGTGGACGCGCTCGTCGTCGGGGGGGAGGAAGCGGACCAGCGGGATCAGCAGGGTAGAGGCGTCGAGCGCGTCCGTGTCGTAGTGCTGGCGAAAGACCCCGTGTTCGGAGACGCCCCGCTCGAGGATGTCGGCGCGGATTTCGTCTGCGATCTTCGACCAGCGAACGAGCCGGTCCTCGTCCCCGATCCGGTCGGCTAGCCGGCAGCCGCGATCCAGCGCGACCCAGCACATCAGCTTGGAGGAGACGTAGTGCTTCGGATCCCCTCGCCCCTCCCAGATCCCGTGGTCGGGTCCGTCCCATACGGCCGCGGCGGCCTCGACCTGTCGGCAGAGCGCCTCCCACAGCTCGTGGGGGAGGTGGTCCTGGACCTTGGCGTGGATGTAGACGGAGTCGAGCAGCGCTCCGTAGACGTCGTTCTGGCGCTGCTTGAAGGCAGCGTTCCCGACCCGAACCGGCTTCGCGCCCTCGTAACCGGTGAGGTGGTCGAGGGTGATCTCGCGCAGGTCCCGCTCGCCCCCGATCCCGTACATGATCTGCATGCCGAGCTTCCCCTGGCTGACGTTCTCCCGGTAGATGTCGGCCATCCACCCCATGAAGTCGGTCGCCTCGTAGTCGAAGCCGAGGGTGTGCATCGCCCAGAGGGCGAAGGTCGCGTCCCGGATCCAGGTGAATCGATAGTCCCAGTTCCGCTCCCCTTCGGGGGTCTCCGGCAGGGATGTGGTGAGCGCGGCGATCAGCGCGCCGGTGGGTGAGTACGTGAGGCCCTTGAGGGTCAGCGCGGAGCGCTGGAGGTGGCCGCGCCACGGATGATCGGGGAAGCTGCCGGCCTCGAGCCAACGACGCCAGAAGTCGACGGTTCGCGCCATCCGCCTCTCGCAGTCCTCGACCGAGTCGGGCGGGATCGGACTCGGCCCCCACGAGAGGGCGCTGAAGCGCTTCTCGCCGGTCCTCATCCGGTGCCGCGCGCGGGCATCCGACCCGTCGACCCCGAGGGCGAGATCGCCGGTGAGGATCAGGTGGATGTCCTCGGTCCCCAGCTCGGCATCGGTCCCTGAGTCGCCTCGACGCAGCCAGTCGAGCCTGGTCTTGCCGTAGTCGAACGCCGGCTGGCAGATCATCTCCACGTCCACCTCGCCCTGGACGCATTCGACGATCCGGACGAGGACGTGCTCGGCCTCGTCGTCGGGGGGCGGGCGCCGGTGGGGCACGAAGTCGTTCTCCTGGCGCCAATCGCCGAGCGTGAGCATGTCGCGAACGACGATCCAGCCGGATCCCGTCATCCAGGTGGTCTCGATCACGTTCGTGCCGGGCTCGTACCGTCGGCTGACCGGCGCCACGAGGCCGGGCGGCCCGAGCCGCCAGAAGCCGGCGCTGCGGTCGAGCAGCGATCCGAACACGCTCTCCGAGTCGAAGCGGGGGAGGCAGAGCCACTCGACCGAGCCCTCGGGCGAGACGAGGGCGCCGGTGTGGCAATCGGAGAGGAATCCGTAAGAGGAGATCCGCGGGTAGCGGGACTGGAGCGATGGCATGCGCCCCGCAGCCTATTCGGCGACGACGACTATCCCGCTTGGGAGCACGCGGCCCGTCCCGTGGATTCGATCTCCAGTTCCGGGGGGAGGAGTCGAACCCCCTCTTCCTGGACCAAAACCAGGCGTGCTGGCCAAGTACACCACCCCGGAAGGCAGGCTCAGTCTAGGTCCAGGTTCATGCATGATCAGTGCGCCCCGCCAGTCCGAGAGGAGAACCACCGATGCAGATCGCCTACCTGCTCTACGACCGCTTTACCGCTCTCGACATCACCGGTCCGCATGAGGTCCTCAACTCGGTGCCCGGTAACGAGTCGATCTTCGTCGCCGAGGAGCCGGGGCCGGTCCGGAACGAGTCCGACACGCTCTCGCTGGTCGCGGACGCGTCGACCGAGGAGGTCCGAAGCCCCGACATCGTCGTCGTCCCGGGCGGCTTCGGCACCCGAGCACTTCTCGACCGCGAGCCGCTGCTCGACTGGATCCGGGAGGTCCACGAGACCACCACGTGGACGACGAGCGTGTGCACGGGCTCCCTCCTGCTTGCCGCCGCCGGGCTGCTGGACGGCGTTCCGGCGACCACCCACTGGCTCGCCCGCGACCTGCTCGCGGAGCTCGGCGCCGACCCCGTCCCCGAGCGGGTCGTCGAGCATGGCAAGCTCCTCACCGCCGCGGGGGTATCGGCGGGAATCGACATGGCTCTCACCCTGGTGCAGAGGATCAACGGCGACGAGGTCGCGCAGGCAGTCCAGCTCGGGATCGAATACGACCCCGAGCCGCCGCTCGACGCCGGCTCGCCCGAGAAGGCCCCTAAGCCGATCGTCGAGCTGGTCAGAGCGGCGTTCGAGGCGCAGGACGCTCCGGCGGACCGAAGCTGAGCGCCGTGTCCGAGGCGAGCTTCCACCCCGAGGGCGTACCTGCCTTGGGGTCGCAGCACGACCCTTGACTAGCGCGGTCGAAGGTGTCCGCGTCGACGGGCTCGTTCTATCTACGCTTTCCGGGTGAACGCCGCTCCCACGGCTCTGATCATGGCCGCCGGCCAGGGCACCCGGATGCGATCCGCCCTGCCCAAGGTCCTCCACGAGGTCTGCGGGCGACCGATGATCGCCTGGCCGATCCACGCCGCCCGCGAGGCGGGCGCCGCCCGCGTCTGCGTGATCGTCTCCCCGGACCGCGACCTCTCGCCGGTCCTTCCCGAGGGCGTCGAGACGATCATCCAGCCGGAGTCCGACGGCACCGGCGGGGCGATCCGCGCCGCCGCCGACGTCGTCCGCGACTCGGAGACCGTCCTCGTCCTCTCCGGGGACCACCCACTGGTCTCCGCCGAGATCCTCACCGAGCTTCTCGCCACGCATCGAGAGGCCGCCGCGGCGGCGACCGTGATGACCACGGAGATGGACGACCCCGGCTCCTACGGCCGGATCGTCAGGGGGGCGGGGAACGAGATCGAGCGGATCGTCGAGGCGAAGAAGCCGGGCGACGCGAGCCCCGAGGAGCTCGCGATCAGGGAGGTGAACGCCGGAACCTACGCGTTCGCCGGCGCCCCGCTCGCCGACGCCCTCGGCGGGCTCGCAAACGACAACGCACAGGGCGAGTACTACCTCGGCGACGTCCTCCCCTTGATCCGCGACGCCGGGCTGACAGTCGCTGCGTATCGCGCGCCCGATGCCGGCGTGAACCTCGGAGTGAACGACCGCGCCGATCTCGCGCGCGTCGCCGACGAGGTGCGCCGCCGGATCCTCGTCGCGCACATGCGTGCGGGGGTGACGATCGAGGACCCGAGTGCGACCTGGATCGACGCCGGCGTCGTGATCGAGCCCGACGCCACGATTCTTCCCGGCACGAGCCTGCGCGGCGCCAGCGCAATCGGCGCGGGCAGCACGATCGGCCCGATGACGACCCTGATCGATTCCCGGGTGGGCCGCAGGGCAAGGGTGATCCACTCCTATCTGACCGCCTGCGAGGTGCACGCGGAGGCCACCGTCGGCCCGTTCACCTACCTGCGCCCCGGCGCCCGGATCGGCGAGGGCGCGAAGGCCGGCAGCTTCGTCGAGATCAAGAACTCCGAGATCGGCAGGGGAGCCAAGGTGCCCCACCTCTCATACGTCGGCGACACCGAGGTCGGCGAGGGATCCAACCTGGGAGCGAGCACGATCACCGCCAATTACGACGGGCGGCGAAAAAATCGCACCAAGATCGGCAAGAACGTTCACACCGGGGTTGACACCACCTTCGTCGCTCCCGTAGAAGTCGGCGACGAGGCATACACTGGAGCCGGTTCGGTGATCACCGATGACATTCCGCCTGGGGCACTCGGGATCTCGAGGGCGGAACAGGAGAACGTCGAGGGCTACGCGGCGAAGAAGGCGAAGGAATCGAGCGAGGGAGAGGACTCTTGAGCACGATCGAGCAGACCCAGCCGATCACGGAGATCATTCAGGACTACCGCAAGCGTCTGATGGTCTTCGGCGGGCGCGCCTCCGGAGAGCTCGCCGCCCACATCGCTCGCAACCTCCAGGTCGACCTCGGGGACGTCACCCTGAAGACCTTCTCGAACGGCGAGGTCTACTGCCGCTACGAGGAGTCGATCCGCGGCGCCGACGTATTCCTCGTCCAGTCGACCGCCGCCAACGAGACCGAGGGGATGACCCCGAACGACGCGCTGATCGAGCTGCTCGCGATGATCGACGCGGCCCAGGGCGCCTCGGCCCACCGAATCATCGCGGTGATGCCGTGGTACGGCTATGCCCGCCAGGACAAGAAGTCGGCGCCCCGCGAGCCGATCTCCGCCCGGATCGTCGCCACCTGCCTCGAGGGGGTCGGCGTCGACCGCGTCCTCACGATGGACCTGCACGCGGGTCAGGTCCAGGGGTTCTTCCACGTCCCCCTCGACCACATGACCGCGATGCCGATGCTCACCCAGTGGATCATCGATCAGGGATTCGAGGAGGAGCCGGTGATCGTCTCGCCGGATGCCGGTCGCGTGAAGACGGCCCGCAACTTCGCCCGCAAGGTTGGCTGCCACTGGGCGGTGATGGAGAAGGAACGGCCGGCCCAGCAGGTCGCCGAGATCGGCTACGTGGTCGGCGACGTGAAGGGGAAGACCGCAATCCTCGTCGACGACATGATCGACACGGCGGGGACCCTCACCGCCGCCGCCCGCACCGTGCTCGACGAGGGCGCGGCGAGGGTGATCGCGGTCGCGACTCACGGCGTCTTCTCCGGCCCCGCCTATGAGCGCCTCGCCCCGGACGCCTCCGGGATCGAGCGGATCGTCGTCACCGACACGATCCCCCAGCGGCCCGGCGCCCCCGAGAACATCACCGTGATCTCGGCCGCCCAGACGCTCGCCGACTCGATCCGGCGGATCTTCACCGACGACTCGGTCTCCGAGATCTTCGCCGGCGAGAACCAGCTCTTCTAGCGTGCCCCGCGCTCGAGTCTTCGCGGTCGTAGGCTGCGGCGGGCCGAAGCTGAACTAGATTGCCAGCGTGATCGCGGCGACCTTGAGCATTAGCGGCGATGTGGCCATCCCTGTCCTGGGAGCGGTCGTGGTCGCGGTGATCATCGGTCTGCTCACCGCGTTCACGACGAACCGGCGACTCGATAGGCGACTCGCTCATGATCGCGAGATCACGGACCAGCGACTCGCTCACGATCGCAGTATCAAGGGATTAGAACTCGCCCATGATCGCGAACTCAGGGACAGAGACGAGCTTCGAGTGCTTCTCGATGATGCGGCCAGACTGATCTTGGACGTGGTGACGGTCGGCGCCAACGCAATTTCCCTATCAAAGGACCCGACGAAGGTGAGCGAGGTCGAGCAACTCAAGAAGGAGTATGCGGAGAAGGCCAGGCAGGCAGTCCAGATGGAGCAGCGCATTGCGTTGAGGTTGGGCGCGGATGACGACGTGACCAAGGCATATGAGGCCCTAGCGCGTGTCGCGGTGGACTGGACGCAGCATTTCTACCGTTGGCCGCTCCCACTTGGCGAAGAAGAGCAGCAGGCCGCCTTGAAAAGGGCGAGAGCCTTGAACGAGCCTTACGATCGCTTCCTCAAACAGGCCCACCGACGCGTCGATAGCAAGCTTCCCGAAACCCGGGGTAGCGACCTCTCCCGGGAAATCCGGTCGTATCCCGGGAAACGGTGATATCGCCACTGATGCCTAACGACGTGATCTGCGGCGCAAAGGGCGACGACGCGCTCAGGGGCGGTTCGGGAAACGACACACCCTGTTCGGGCAGAAGGGCAATGACAAGCTCTCCGGCAAAAAGGGGAACGACGGGTTGAAGGGCGCCGGAGGCAAGGACAAGCTGAAGTAAGTACCCCGCCGTTGCGCTGGCGACCGCCAGGGGAACCAGCCCGCCTGTCTGAGATCGAGAAGAACCGGGTACCCCGCTCAACGAGCGGTCCCTGGGTCCAACTCTCTGCCCAAGGGGGCCGCTCGTCTTTTCGGCACCGGTCTCGCTCCTGACCGCTCTTCTTCAGGCGCTGGATCGCCGGCTCGCGAAACTCCTGCTCGTTATCCGCGCCAGTCTCCAGGAGGACTGTTCTTTCAAGCCTGGGCGCAGGCGAAGCGTCACCCGCCGGGATTACCGCTACCTGGCCGAGATCGACCGGCGATCAACCCACCAGCGAGAGCCGGTCGGCTCCCTCGGCTCTTGCCTGCGTCAGGGCTGGAAGCTCAAATCGAACGGCCCGCATTGGCCGTCGTCGGTCGTCAGCGGGTTGCCGGCGATGTCCTTTGGGGTGATCCTCAGCTGGGAGCCGGTCACCTCGACCTCGCCGTAGCTGAACTGGTCGATCCCGGAGCACTGCATTCCGAGCACGCTCTCGAAGAACAGGTCATCGATGAGGCCCGCGGCGTCCGGGTCACCGACCGTGCCGGTGATCTCCAGGGCAAACGTCGCGGTGGCCGCCGGCCCTACGGTGACGTCGAGGATGCCGCTGGCCTGCGGGCCGCCCGGCTCCAGGGTCCGGAAGCGGGCGTCGTTGGCGAACGTGGCGTGGACGTCGGCGCTGAGGAAGACGACGTTCTTCACATCCTGGAGCGCTGTCAGCACCCGCTGGCGCTCCGCCTCATAGCCCTCCCAGCGATCGTACGGGAGGGCGTAGAACTGCTGGATCGGGACCTCGTTGACAATCACCTTGAAGCGAGCCTCGGAGTGCTTCACGTCGTGCAGGAAGGTCTTCAGCTGCTTCTTCCCGAGCAGAGTCCGGTCGGGATCATTGATCACGTCGAGGCAAGCCGGGGAGACGGGCTCTCTCAGCGAGGGGACCAGGGCCGCGAACGCGTTTCGGACGATCTGAGGCGCGGTTGGCGCCAGGTCGGGGTCGCCGGTCTGTGGGTTGTCGCAGACACCGTCCTTGCTCGCCTTGGCGGAGCGGAAAGAGCGTTCGTCGAGGAAGAAGAGCTCCAGATTCCTGCCCCAGCGGACGGTTCGGTAGAGCCCGTCGTGATCGCTGTAGTCGACCGGCGCGTAGTCGGTGAACGCCTTCACCCCGCGGTCGTACAGCACCTCTCCGTCGATCGTGGCGGTGGTGAAGACGCTCTCCGCGGGCGAGAAGTCGTTGATGAACTCGTGGTCGTCCCAGTGCGAGTAGAAGCCCGCGGCGCCCCGCAGGTCGGCGAGCGGCTCCTCGGCCAGGTTGAGCTCGTACTTGTCCCACTTCTGCTCGGCCGTGAGGGCGACGACGTTGAGCCCGCCGGGGACCTCGCTGTCGGAGTAGATCGTGTCGCCGAGGCCGATGTTGAAGTGATTCCCCTCCGCCTCCATCGAGGCGAAGACCCCAAAGTCGTTCCAGAACGGCTCGGTCTCGCCGATCGCCCGCGCGGCGTCGTAATCCCCCGTCCAGGCGAACCGGATCGTCGCATCGTCGTTCGGCCTCGGGGCGGTGACGAAGGTGCCCACGTCGCTGACCGCCGCTCCGCTCGTGAAGCGATACCAGTAGGAGGTGTGCGACTGGAGCCCCTGGACTCGCCTCTGGACGGTCAGGTCGTTGGCGGACGTCGCCTGGACCGGAAGGCTGCGGACCACGTGCGTAAAGCCCTCGTCGGTGGCCACCTCGAGCTGGGTCTTGCCGGGTTGATCGGCGCGTGCCCACAGAACGGCTGACGTCGGTGTCACCTCACCAGCAGCGACCCCCAGACTGAAGCTGTCGGCGCTCGCGGCGGGGGCAGACAGCAAGACGAAGGCGGTGCTGACGAGAAGAGCTCGAGTCGGCAGACGCATGAGGTGTTCCTCGCCCGTTGGTCGCGGTCCGTCGCTCGCACGCTACCAGCATTTCGGGCCCTGTCTCGCCAACGGAGCTCGTCGTGATGGTCTACGTCTGCCCGCGCTGCGGCTGTTGCGGCTCTCCCGAGTCCTGCGCCTGGTCCGGCTATTCAGCCTGAAAGAACTTCCTCTTCGGAACGCACCTTCCGGATGAAGGTCTGAGGGGGGGAAGAACTTCCTCTTCGGAACGCACCTTCCGGATGAAGGTCTGAGAGGGGCGCGGCGTGCGTAAAATGGCCGCATGGCGTCGGAGCGCAAGGAGCGGATGGCCGAGAACGAGGCGATGTTCCGCGCCGCGAACGAGCGGATGGCGGACTGGGATGAGCACCATGCAAGCAGCGCGGTCGAGCCCTACTTCTGCGAGTGTGCGAACCCCGGATGCGGCGAGCATGTGGATCTGCGCAAGGCCGAGTACGAGCGGGTCCGATCGGACTCGCGCCGCTTCGTGATCGTCCCTGGTCACGAGGTGCCGGACGTGGAGACGGTGATCGAGCGAAACGAGGGCTGGGCGATCGTCGAAAAGGCACCCGAGGTCGCTGGCATCGTCGAAGAACTCGACCCGCGCCGCGACTGAACTCTCGCGGAACCTCGGCGCCACTCTCGACACTCGTTGCCTACTTCCCTCAGCCCGGCGGCTTCGAGCCAATCGACCCCTAACCCCCGCTAGAACAATCTGATCAGCAGGTTCAGCAAGATGGTGAGGACGATCGAGAGGACGATCGACCAGAGAAGGCAGCCGGGCAGAAAGCGCACCTGCGTGCGTTCGCCGGATCGTTTCCAGATCACGAACATCGTCTACCTCCCGGTTTCGCGAAGGAGATAACCCGGCCGAGGCCCCGTTGGGCCCCGGCCGGGAACATCGGAGCTAGCGACCGTTCCGATCGCCGTCCTCGAC
>DASUYK010000056.1:0-41851 GCA_036377415.1 Solirubrobacterales bacterium | reverse complement strand
GCTCGCCGCGCCGCCTAGGCGGTGGTGGGGCTCCCCCCTGGGTGTGAGGCGTCCTCGAACTCTCGGAAGAGCCCGGTGACGACGAACGCGACCTGCTCGCCGATGTCGACCGCGTTGTCGCCGATCCGCTCGATCGCGCGGGCGACCAGCATCATCGTCATCGCCCACTCGCGGGTGTCCTGGTCCTCGCCGACCTGGACCGCGATCTGGAAGCACTCCTTGTTCAGGTCGTCGACCAGGTCGTCCTGGCGGACGAGGTCGCGGGCGAGATCGACATCGCGACCCTCGAACGCCTTCTTCGCCTGGGAGAGCATCGCCCGGGCCTGGTTTCCCATCCGGATGATTCGCTGGATCATCTCGTCGTGAACGGGGGCATCATGGCCCGTCAGGGGAATGACCTTCGAGATGTTCACGCACTGGTCCCCCATTCGCTCGATGCTGTGCATGACGTGCAGCAGCGCCGAGATCAGCCGGAGGTCGGTGGCAACCGGGGCCTGGGTCGCGAGCAGGGTGAGGATCTCCTGATGGACCTCCAGGTAACGCCCGTCGATCCGATCGTCGTCGGCGACGACGAGCTGCGACAGCTCCACGTCCTGATGCTCAACCGCCTCCAGTGTCCGGTCCAGAGCCTGGACGACCATGTCGAGTCCCTCGAGCGCCCGGGTCTCGAGGCTCTCGAGCTCCTCCTGGTAGTGGAGCCTGGTCTCGGCCATCAGCCGACCTTCCCGGTGACGTAGTCCTCCGTCCGCGAGTCCGAGGGGTTGGTGAAGATCTTGTCGGTCTCGTCGTACTCGACGAGCTGGCCCCAGCGGTGCTCCTCCTCGGCGTCCAGCTCCACGATCAGGAACGCGGTCCGGTTCGAGACGCGCGCCGCCTGCTGCATGTTGTGGGTGACGATCACGATCGAGTACTGCTCCTTCAGCTCCAGCATCAGATCCTCGATCCGCCCGGTCGAGATCGGATCGAGCGCCGAGCACGGCTCATCCATCAGGATCACGTCCGGGTCGACGGCGATGCAGCGGGCGATGCAAAGCCGCTGTTGCTGGCCGCCGGACACCCCGTAGGCGTTCTCGTCGAGCCGGTCCTTGACCTCGTCCCACAGCGCAGCCGAGCGCAGCGCGCGCTCGACTCGCTCCTTCACGTCCGACATCCCGAGGACCCGCGGCCCGAACGCGACATTGTCGAAGATCGACTTCGGGAACGGGTTCGGCTTCTGGAAAACCATTCCGATCCGCTTCCGCACCTCGACCGGATCGACCTCGGGCGCGTAGAGATCCTGATCGTGATAGAAGCAGCGACCTTCCACTGTCGCCGAAGGAATCAGGTCGTTCATCCGGTTGAGGCAGCGGATCAGGGTGCTCTTACCGCAACCGGAGGGGCCGATCAGCGCGGTTATCTCGTTCTCGTGGATTGCCATCGAGACATCCATGACGGCCGGCTTGCCCCCGTACCTGACGGTCAGATCCTCAAGCTCGAAAACGGTGCCAGCGTCGCTCCTTGCGTGACCATGGGTCACGCCCTCCGCCGCGGCGGAGACGTCGATACCGGGCGCACCCGAGCGGCCCGCTGCAGCTCCGGCCACCCTCTTCGCTTGATCAGCCACCTTTTCCAACACTATCGACCGTCGCTTTCATCGACGTTTGCGTATTGATGCGCATCTACCACTGCTGCTCGTAGCGATTCCGTAGCCAGATAGCGAACGAGTTCATCGCGAGCAGGACGACCAGCATCAGGATCACCCCGGCCGCCGCGACGACCTTGAACTCGTCCTGCGGGCGAAGCGCATAGTTGAAGATCTGAACCGGCATCGCCGAGTAGCCCCCGGAGAACGGCTCCGGATCGAAGGTGACGAAGGTCGCAGCTCCGACCAGGAGCAAAGGGGCCGCCTCGCCAAGCGCACGTGAGATCGCGAGGATCACGCCGGTCGCGATCCCGGGGATCGACGCCGGCAGCACCTGCCTGCGAATCGTCTGCCACTGGGTCGCCCCAAGCGCCAGTGAGCCTTCCCGAATCGACGGGGGAACGGCCCGAATCGCCTCCCTGGCAGCGATGATCACCGTCGGCAGAACCAGGAGTGCCAGGGTCAGCGAGCCGGCCAGAGCAATGAACCCGAGGTCAAGTGGCCCGCGGACGATGAACGCGAGGCCGAGGATCCCGTAGATGATCGACGGGACCGCGGCGAGGTTCTGAATGTTGAGCTCGATCAGCCGGTTCCACCAGCGCTCCCGGTCGGCGTACTCCTCCAGGTAGACGGCGGCGCCCACCCCGATCGGCACCACCAGAATGATCACCCCCCCAATCAGGTAGAGGCTGCCGATGATCGCCGGCCGGAACCCGGCATCCTCGGGGAAGATCGTCGACGGCCCGTCCGTGATCAGGTGCGTGCCGAACGATGGCCACCCCTTGATCGCCGACTGGATGATCACGGCCGCGAGTGCGACCATCGCGACCCCAACCGCGAACAGGAGGAGCGCGAAGAAGACCCTGCCCTTGACGACGTCGCTCCCCGGCTGCCGGTTCAGCGACCCCGCAACCGTGGCGCGAGCCCCGGCCGTCGCCAGCCGGGTGCGCTCGGAGGTCGTCCAGGGAAGCCTCGGAGTCATTCATAGACCTCCCTGAATCGGCGCACGAGCCGGATCGCGACGGCGTTCATACAGAGGGTCATCACGAACAGCACCGAGCCGACCGCGAAGATCGTGTCGTAGGTGATCGTCCCGGTGGCGATGTCGCCGGTCGCTGTCTTGCCGATGAACGCGGTCATCGGAAGGACCTGCTCGCCGGGATTGAAGGTCGCGTTCGCGGTTCCGCCTGCGGCGAGAAGGACGATCATCGTCTCGCCCACCGCGCGGGAGCCCGCGAGCACGATCGAGGCAACGACCCCCGAGATCGCCGCGGGGAAGACGATCCGGGTCGAGACCTTGAGCTTCGTCGCCCCAAGGCCGTAGGCTCCCTCGCGCAGCCCGCCGGGAACCGCCCGCATCGCGTCATCCGAGATCGAGGCGATGATCGGAATCAGCAGCAGGCCGATGCCCAGACCGGCCGCCAGGACGAAGAACGGTGGAGACTTGACGAGGTCGGGAAGGATCTTCTGGATCTCCGGGCTCAGGAACGTGACCGCGAACAGGCCGAGGGCGACGGTCGGGATCCCGGCCAGCACCTCGAGGACCGGCTTGATCAGCCGCCGCACGCGCGGCTTCGCGTACTCGCTCAGATAGATCGCCGAGAGGAGTCCCAGCGGGACCGCGAATAGCAGCGACCAGAAAGTGACGGCGAGGGTTCCGACGACGATGTTGAGCACCCCGAAGCTCGGGTCGGCATGGGTCGGCGCCCAGGTATCGAAGGAGAAGAAGTCCCCGACCGAGACCTCCCCGAAGAACCCGATCGTCGGCGTCAGCAGCGAGATCACGATCGCCGTCGTCGTGATCACGGAGATCACGGCGCACGCCACGAGCGACGCCTCGATCAGCTTCTCGCCATAGCGCGGACGCGCGGCCACCAAGGCGCCCCGCGGCTTCGCCGCGAGGTCCCCGGTGGCCACTGTCGCGTCCCGCGCTTCCACTCTTCGCTGCTTGCCTCGGTTACCCGGTGGTCGTGCCGCCACCGCCACCGACCAGGCTGTCCAGCTTGTCCTTGGACTGCTGAAGCTGATCGTCGGTGAGCGGGATGAATCCCACCTGCTCGGCGACGTCGTTGATGTTGTCCAGATAGAACTTGAGGAATGCGTCAACGGTCTCGTTCTCGAGCGCCTGGGCCGACGGGTACACGAACAGCGGTCGGCTCAGAGGCGAGTAGGAGCCATCCTGGGCGGTCTCGGGCGACGGGGCTACGCAGCCGTTGCCGTCATCGATCTCGAGCGCCTTAACCTGGTCCTGGTTCTCCTGGTAGAAGGAGTAGCCGAAGTAGCCCATCCCGCCGTCGGCGCCGGAGACACCGGTGACCGTGGCGTTGTCGTCCTCGCCGATGTCGTTCACATCAGCGGTCCTCTGGGCTCCCTCCTCACCGTTGATCGCCTCGGTGAAGAAGTCGAACGTTCCCGAATCCGTGCCGGGCGAGTACAGAGCGAGCTCCGCGTCGAACGAGGGGTCGAGGCCCTGGATATCGCTCCAGTTCTTGAGCGTCGCCTTCGGCTCCCAGACCGACTTGAGCTGATCGACCGTCAGGCAGCTCACCGGGTTGTTCGGGTTGATCGCCACGGTAAGCGCGTCGTTGGCGACCTGAATCTCCTCGAAGGCGATACCGCCGCTCTCACAGGCCTTCACCTCGTCCTCCTCGATCGCTCGCGAAGCGTCGGAGATATCGGTCTCCCCGGCGCAGAACTTCTCGAAGCCGCCACCGGTTCCGGAGGTACCCACGGTCACCCGGACGTCGGGGTTCTGGGCGTTGAACTCCTCGGCGATCGCCTCGGTGAGCGGCGCCACGGTGCTGGATCCGTCCACACGGATGTCTCCGGAGAGACCGCTCGGGGTGCCGCTGCCCCCGTCCCCATCGTCGTCGTCATCGCCGCAGGCGGCGACGCCGAACGCGACAACGCCGGAGGCGGCTATGACGAGCCACCACTTGCTTGACATTCAAATGCTCCTTTTTCGGTTTCGGAACGGGGAGCACCGCGGTCGCGGCGAAATCTCTTCCCCTAGCTGTCGGCGCGGCAGCCTTTCAGCGGGGCGACGCAATCTTGTTACGCGGCTGTGGTTCCTATGTAAAAAGCATGTGAATGCCCCCCTCGGCGGCAGGGCCGGGGCCGCGGCGTTGCCCCTATCCGTCGGCCGAGAAGCGATACCCGATCCCGACGTGCGTATGAATGAAGCGGCGGCCGGGGAGGGCGCGCTCCAGCTTTGCGCGGAGCCGTCCGACGTACACGTCCACCGATCGGTCGCTCTTGCGGTAGCTGCGGCCCCAGACCCGACGGTAGAGCTCGTCGCGGGTCATCACCCGTTCGGCGTGGTGGGCGAGCTGTGTGAGCAGCTGGAGCTCCCGGACCGTCAGCATCAGGGGCCGGCCGTCGACGAGGGCGGCATGGTCGGCTGGCCTGATCTCGAGCCGCCCCGCGTAGACTGGCATCAGGTCCTGCCCGACCTCGAACCGGGCCCCCGCAGCGAAACCAGCGCCATTCGCCTTCATGGAGCTGGAGACTTGCCCCTCCCCACGCCCGAGTAGTTACCGAGAAGTGAACTTCCAGTGAATCCGGTGTAACCGACTCGCGACTGAACTAGGCCGCGTCGGCGGGGACGGCGACCTGATCGTCTCCAGCGGCCTCCGCCGCAACATCGTCCTCGACCTGCTCCGGCGGTTCTACGCTCGCGCCGTCGACCGGCTCCGGATCGAACCGGTAGCCGATCCCGAAGTGGGTGTGGATGTAGGTCCAGCCGCCCGAGTGGGCCTGGAGCTTCTGGCGCAGCTTGCGGACGAAGACGTCGACGGAGCGGTCGCCGTGCGCCATCGCGTAACCCCAGACCTTCTGGTAGATCTCCTCGCGCTCGATCACCTGGCCGTGTGCCTCGGCGAGGAGCTGGAGGAGCTCGAACTCGCGACGGGTGAGGCCGACGCTCCGGCTGCTGACGAAGGCCTGGTACTGGTCCGGCCGAATCTCCAGCTCCCCGTATAGGACGGGACCGATCTCGAGCCTCGTCGCGGCGCGCTTGCGGCGGCGGACGACGGCCTCGACGCGCGCCATCACCTCCTCGGGGTGACACGGCTTTCCGATCCAATCGTCCGCGCCGAGCCGCAACCCGCGGACCCGCTGGGCGACGGTCGACTGGGAGGTGCAGACGAGCACCCCGAGCCCCGGAATCGATCCGCACACCCTCTCCAGGAACTCCCAGCCCTGCGGTCCGAGGACGGAGATGTCGACCACCAGGGCGTTCAGCTTCATCGCCACGAGCTCGTCCACCGGGACCGTCCCTGGCAGCACCCGGTGCTCCCAGACCGCCCCTTCGATCCGCTTCGCGAGCACGGTGAGGAAGGCGCTGTCGGAATCGATCACCGCCAGCCTGATTCCTGCTTGGTTGTTCATCGAGGCCCTCTCATGGACACCGCCCTACCCCGGGGCCCGGGTCCGCCGGACAATTCGTGCCGATGATAGGGGCAGGCACGGCGCCCGAGCGGTTCCGAGTCCCGGTTCACCGCTTTTTCACACGCAAATGACGCACTAACCGGCGCCACTCGGATCTCCGGATCTTCACACCCGACCGGATCGCCGTCGCCATGCTTCCGCTCACTTTCGAGATTCCTCTCTCGTCAGCGCGCGCGACCCCTCCCTGCCCCGGGTCGCGCGCTTTTTTTGTACGGCCGCCCGCCCCACACGCTGTAATCACTCCATCGGCCACGATCACGCCCACTTCCCCGCCCCCTCCGGCGACACCGACGCGCGCCGCCTCTGGGCCGCCTTCGCGCTCATCACCGGGTTCATGGTCGCGGAGGTGGTGGCGGGGATCGTCGGCAACTCGCTCGCCCTCCTCTCCGACGCCGGGCACATGCTCACCGACGCGGTCGCGATCGGGCTGGCGCTCGTCGCGCTGCGACTGGCGCAGCGTCCCCCGGTCGGCAGCTACACGTATGGAATGAAGAGGGCGGAGATCCTCTCCGCCCACGTCAACGGCGTCACGCTGCTGCTGCTCGGGGTGCTGATCGTCTACGAGGGCATCCGCCGGCTGATCGACCCGCCCGACGTCGAGGGAGTGCTCGTCCTGGTCGTCGCCGTGGTCGGGATCGGCGTGAACGTGGCGGCGGTCCGGCTGATCGCCGGGGCGGAGCGCCGCAGCCTCAACGTCGAGGGGGCGTTCCGACATGTGCTCACCGACCTGTTCGCGTTCATCGCGACCGCGGCCGCGGGCGCGGTGATCCTGCTCTGGGGCTTCGAGCGCGCCGACGGAATCGCGTCGCTCCTGATCGCCGCCTCGATGCTCTGGGCGTCGTACGGGCTGCTGCGCGATTCCGGCCGGATCTTCATGGAGGCGGCTCCCCGCGGCCTGGATCCAGAGCGGATCGGCGAGCGACTGGTCGGCACCGACGGCGTGCTGGAGGTCCACGACCTGCACGTCTGGGAGGTCACCTCCGGGATGCCGGCCGTCTCCGCGCACATGATCGTCGGCCCGGACGAGGACTGCCACCAGGCGCGGTGGCGCGCGGCCCGGGTGCTCGCGGACGAGTTCGGGATCGAACACTCCACCCTCCAGGTCGAGCACGAGCCCGGCGACGAGCTGCTGCAGATCACGGAGTAGCTTTCCGGAGGCTGCGCCGACGCTCCGAAGCACTGCGGCCTGGTGGCCGCTAGCCGAAGGTCGCGGAGCGGATCCCGGTCGCGATCAGCAGCAGGACGAACGCGCCGGCGGCGAAGCGGTAGAGCACGAACGGCCGGTAGCTGTGGGTGCGGACCAGCCGCAGCAGCCAGGCGATCGCGGCGTAGCCCGAGATCGCCGACGCGATCGTTCCCACGATCAGCGGGCCGGCGACGTCATCCGGCAGACCCTCGCTGATCGCCTCGACGGCGCTGAAGATCGTCGCCCCGGCTACGGCCGGGATCAGGAGCAGGAACGAGACCCGGGCGGCCGAGTCCCTATCGATGCTCAGGTAGCGCGCGGCGGTGATCGTGATCCCCGACCGGGAGGTGCCCGGGGCGAGCGAAAGTACCTGGGCGAGCCCGATGATCAGGCCGTCCTTCAGCCGCACGTCGTCGATCGTCCGTGACTGCGGCAAGGTGTCGGCGTGACCGAGGATCGCGCCGAAGACGATCAGCTGGATCCCGATCATCCACGGCTCCCCGAGATTGTCCCCGATGAAGTCCGCGCCCAGCCCGCCGACGATCACGGCGGGAATCGTTCCGATCGCAATCGCCCAGGAGAGCCGCTCCTCGACGCTCTCGATCGCCCGCTTGCGCAGCGACCGGAGGAATCCGAAGGTGAACAAGATCACCTCGTGGCGGAAGTAGGAAACGGCCGCGACGAGCGTCCCGGCGTGCAGCGCCACGTCGAACGTTTGGTTGAAGTTCTCGTTCTGCTCCAGGAACGTGTAGTCCTGAAGCCACGGGACGAGGATCAGGTGTCCCGAGGAAGAGATCGGCAGGAACTCGGTGAGGCCCTGGACGATCCCAAGAAGGAGGGCCTCCAGTACGGACATCGGCGCGGCATCCTAGGTGACGGTCCCGGAATCAGCGCGGAACCACGTCCGCGCCGCGTTGGCGCCTGGAATGTTCGTTAGATTGCCCTGGATGCGATTCGGCACCTTCCGTCGCCTCGCCGGCCCGTTCGTAGTGGCCGTGTGCGCACTGCTCACGCTGGCGCCCGCCGCGATGGCGGCCGACGGGGTCGGTACCTACGGACGGACAGACGACAAGGTGATCACTTTCTTCTGCTTCGGAGTGATCGCCTTCTTCGCGATCTTCGTGACGGTCATGTCGCTGATTCAGATCCGGCTCGACAATCGCAAGGAGAGGCGCAAGGAGGACCTCGAGCGCCTCGGAACCCGCTGAGCTCCGCACGGCATGCGGAGCGCAGGGGACGATCGCGTCGTCAATCCGCAAGCGCACCCGGATGGCGGTGCGACCCGCCCCTTCGATCCGGGGATCGAGACCGGGTACCTGAGGCGGGCGAACCGCGACCACGAGCTCGATCCGGAGCTCGGCGCCGCCCCGTTCGACCCGGGCGATGCCGGCTACGACGACCGCCGCGCTCGGAGGGAGGCGAAGCGGCGCGCTGAACCGGTCGCGCAAGGCTCGGCCGCGCCCGCCCTCGAGCCGGACCATGTTCCGGTTCCCGAGCCGGCCCCACGACCGGATCCCCTCCCCCAGCCGGAGCCAGCTCCGTCGCCCGACCGCGAGGACGGGCTCGATCCGGAACCGGCCCCGGTCGCGGAGCTTCATGCGCTCCGGCCGCGTCGTCGCTCACTGGCCGAGCGCCTGGAGCGCGAGCGGAAGGAACGCCGGCGTCAGGAGCGCGAGCGCCGCGCCCGGATCGAGTTCGAACGGGCGGAGCGCGAGCGAGCAGAACGCGAGGCCCGGGAACGGCGCCGCCGCGAGCGGGAGGAGCGCCTCCGGCGCGACCGCCAGGCCCGCAGGGTGGCCGTCCGGCAGAGGGTCGGGCCGGCGAGACGGCCCGCTCCCGCTCCGGCCCGGTCCGCGCGGCGTCCCCGACCGGCGAGCGGTGGCGAGCTGGTCTGGCCCACCGCGAAGGCGGGGGTGGCTGTCACGATCATGCTTGCGATCGCTGCTGCGCTGGGCTCGGTGCTCGGTCTTCCGGTCCCCGCCCTCAGGCAGGCGACCGGCGACAGCGCGCTGGTGAGCAGCGCGACCCTGTTCGGAGTCGGTCCCGGCACGTTGCAGGGTCTGGAGGGCGGCTACGTCTACCCGGTGGGTGGGGCGAGGCCGGTCGATTACGGCGAGAAGGCGGCCAAGTTCGGCGCTCATCGCTACGGCCACAGCCACGAGGGGCAGGACATCTTCGCGAAGCCGGGGACGCCGCTGTTCGCAGTCCGCGACGGAGTCGTGATCGATGGCGCCGGCGGGAAGGGCTTCTACGCCTACGGCGGGGGGCACGCGATCGTGATCTACAGCCCGGAGGACGACCGCAGCTACGTCTACCTGCACATGCGGACGCCCACCCATCTCCGCGCCGGCGACCAGGTGCAGGCCGGTCAGCAGGTGGGCAAGGTCGGCTGCACGGGGTCCTGCGACGGTCCCCACCTTCACTTCGAGATCCGCCGCGGGAAGGTCGCCTACGGCCACGAAGGGAGCCCGATCGACCCGCTGCCGTATCTGCGGCAGTGGGAGCGGTTCGGCGTCAGCTGACCGCGGGCCGGTGATCCGCGTCCACGGCGGGCGACGCGTCCGGCGCAATAGGATCGAGCCATGCCCGAGGTCACCTACCAGCGCCGTGGCGCCGCCGGGGTGCTCACGATCGACCGGCCGGAGCGACGCAACGCGGTGGATCCCGCGACCGCCGACCAGCTCCTCGCCGCCTACCGGCGCTTCGAGGCCGACGATGACGCCCGGGTCATGATCCTCACCGGCGCCGGCGATCAGGCGTTCTGCGCCGGCGCCGACCTGAAGTCGGTCGCTGCGGCGATGAACGATCAGGGGATCGCGGAGCAGTGGCTCAAGCCCCGTCCGGAGGGGCCACTCGGCTTCACTCGGATCACCTCTCCCAAGCCGACGATCGCGGCGATCTCCGGCTGGGCCCTGGCGGGGGGGCTGGAGCTCGCGCTCTGGTGCGATCTGCGGATAGGGACCGAGACCGCGAAGCTCGGTTTCCCGGAGCGCCGCTGGGGAGTCCCGCTGATCGACGGCGGCACTCAGAGGCTGCCCGGCGTCGTCGGGATGGGCCGGGCGCTCGATCTGATCCTGAGCGGCCGGATCGTCGACGCGGAGGAGGCCCTGGCGATCGGCCTTCTGACCGAGGTCGTCGCCCGCGGCCAGCACCTCGAGCGGGCGCTGGAGATGGCGGAGGGGCTTGCGTCGTTCCCGCAGGAGACGATGCTTGCCGATCGGCGTTCGGCACTCGAGGGATTCGGCAAGCCGCTCGAAGAGGGTCTCGCGATCGAGGCCGAGACCGGCGGCGCGGTCAGCGGCGTCGGCGTCGAGGGGGCCTCTCGCTTCGCGGCGGGAGAGGGCCGCGGTGGCGAGGGCGCGGGCGTCTAGCGGCGCGCGCCCAGCCCCTGCTGCGTCGCGGTGCGGCTACAGCCGGAAGGAGGGCAGCAGGCGCTTCTCGGTCTCGCCCTTCACCTGGGCGATCACCTCGACGTGGCCCTCGAGCGGTGTCCCGCGGAGCTTCGTCACGAGCAGGTCGTCGACCTGGAAGATCCCGGCCGAGTTGTTCATCTCGATCTCGACCCGGACCGGACGCTCGTCCCCGGGCTCGATCCGGACCTCGTCGATCGCGGCGGCCGAGAGCGCGTGGATCCCGTACTGGCCTCCCTCGACCGGGATCCGCGAGCGGCCCTCGGCCATGTCGAGCGCATCGGCTACCCGGACCACTCCGGCCTCGACGGTGTATGGCTTGCCCTGGCGGCGGTGGCCGATGATCGCGTGCAGGGTCTCGGCGACGACCACGGTCCGCTCGGGATCCTCGTAGCACTCGGCGAGCAGCTGGTGGAGCCTTTGCTCCGCCAGGAACAGGCTGTAGGTCTCGTGGTCGATGCGGTGGATCGACATCCCGATGTCGTGGAGCAGCGCGCCGCCCGCCACCACCACCTCGGCGTCGCGATCGCGCATCCCATGGTCGGCGACCATCGCCGGCTCGATCCCTCCCCTGACCAACAGCCGGAGGAGTCGCAGCGAGATGTTGAGCACGACCTGGACATGGACCCAGGAGTGGTCCGACATCCCGAGCCGCTCAGAGGTGATCTGCGCCATGTACCACCAGGCGCGCACCCGCTCGTCGGCGTTGACGGCCTCCAGAAACCGCTCCAGCCTGCGGTTTCCGCGGGTCGGCGCGTGCACCCGCGCCCTCGCGACCGCCTCGCCGATCGAACTGGCGCGCACATCGGGGCCCTTTGCTTCCATTGGATGATCGTTACAGGGGACGCTTAGGCGGGTTTCGATCGACTGGATCTCAACTACGCAGTTTCGGGCTATTTCCGGGCTTTCCGACCGCCGATCGAGTTACCGTGAATCGCCTTCGGCATAAGGAGCTCGGATGACCGTCTGTTCGCACACAGGCCTGTCCGTTCCCGAGTGTTCGTGCCGGGCCTGCATTCAGGCCCAGATCGAGCGCCATATGCCGTCGCTGCTGGACACCGGCGAGCACGACGTCACCGTCGACGCCGAGGGCGCGGTGGTGGCGCGATTCCCGCGCTTCCGGTTCGGGAGCCGCCTGCGCCGGCGCCGCGTTCGCAGGGCCGCGTAGCTACCCACCAAGGACCTTGATCACCAGTCGCTTCGAGCGGCGGCCGTCGAACTCGCAGTAGAAGACCGCCTGCCAGGGACCGAGGTCGAGCCTGCCCTCGGTGATCGGCAGGATCACCTGGTGGTGGACGAGGAGGTTCTTGAAGTGGGCGTCGCCGTTGTCCTCGCCGCCGCGATGGTGGCGGTAGTCGCCGGGGTCCGGGAGCAGCTTCCGAGCCACCTCGTTGGCGGGATCCTTCCAGCTGGGCGGCGCGACCTTGTCGAGCCACTCGAGCGTGTCCTCTTGCAGGCCCGGCTCGTCGTCGTTCACCCAGACCGCAGCGGTGATGTGCATCGCCGACACGAGGACCAGCCCCTCGGCCACGCCGGAGGCGTCCACCGCGCTCTGCACGTTCTCGGTGATCCGGACGAACGCCCGCCGCTCGTCCGTGCTGAAGGTCATGTACTCCGTGTGTGCTCTCAAGGCAGCTCCTTTCGTTTCGGGGGATGATGCCCAGATGGCGGGCCTGCTCTCACTGGAGCGCCGAGAAAACGTCGCGATCGTCACCCTGCAGCGACCGGAGAAGCGCAACGCTCTCTCGATCGACCTCCGGGTCGAGCTCGCCGAGGCCTTCGGCGCCCTCGGCGGGGACGGCGAGGTCGGCGCGGTGGTCCTGACCGGCGCCGGTCCCGCGTTCTGCTCCGGAATGGACACGACCCAGTTCGGTGGCGACCGCGCCCATAAGGAGCGGCTGGTCGAGACCAGCATCGCCTGCTTTCGCGCGGTCGGCTGGTGTCCGAAGCCAGTCATCGCGGCCGTCAACGGCCCGGCGCTCGCCGGCGGCTTCGCCCTCGCGCTGCTCTGCGACCTGAGGCTGGCCGCCGAGGAGGCGAGCTTCGGGTTCCCGGAGCTCCCGCGGGGGATCCCGCCGAGCTACGCAGCCGCGCGTGCCGCCCTGCCGGCTCCCGTCGCGGCCGAGCTCACGCTCACCGGCAGGCTGCTCGACGCGCCGGGCGCGCTCCGGATGGGGATCGTCGGTGCGGTGCATCCGGCGGCTGAGCTGATGCCGCGCACGGTCGAGCTCGCAGGCAGGATCGCCTCCGGTCCGAGCCAGGCGATCGCCGAGACGAAGCGGCGGATCCTGCTCGACCGCGAGCGGACCATCGATCACCTCTTCGAGGAGGAGGAGCGCCTCCTTCGCGAGGCGCTCCTCGCCGAGGGCCCGGACGACGCGGCCTGATGGAGCGGCTGCGCCTGATCCGCCACTCGTTTCCCGGCGATCCCGAGCTGAGCACTGCGATCTCGCGAACGATCCTCGCCCGGGTCGCGGCCGGTGAGCTGCCGCCGACGGTGCGGATCCACCGGCCGGGGCGGGAGGTGGCATTCGGACGCCAGGATGTGGCGAGCGAGGGCTACGCGGCCGCCGCCGAGGCCGCCCGCGCCCGCGGGTTCGCCGCGGTCGAGCGCCTCGCGGGCGGCCGCGCGGCCGTCTTCCACGAGGGCACGATCGCGATCGCTCGCGCCTACAGCGACCCCCAGCCGCCGAAGCGCACCTACGCCCGCTTCGAGGAGATGGCCGAGGTGATCGCGAGCGCTCTCGGCTCGCTCGGCGTGGACGCCGGGGTCGGCGAGATCCCGGGCGAGTACTGCCCGGGCGCGTACAGCGTCAACGCCCGGGGACGGACGAAGCTCGCCGGGATCGGCCAGCGGATGATCCGGGGCGGGGCCCACCTGGGCGGTGTCGTCGTCGGCTCCGGGGAAGGCGAGATCGCCGACGTCCTCGATCCCGTCTACCGCGCGCTCCGGCTCGAGTGGGACCGTGCGACCTCGGGCAGCGTCGCCGAGGAGGTCGGACGCGAGGTCGACGCCGGCGAGGTCGAGGAGGCGGTGATTGCCGAGCTCGATCGCCGCTATGACCTGGTCGACGCCGAGCTGGACGAAAGCACCGTGCGCGCGGGCGCGAAGAGCCTGGACCGGGCGCCGCGCTAGGAGCCCAGCGGCATTCGGTCAAGCGATCGTCGTAGATCGTCGACCGAGGTGAAGACCTCCTTCGCCCCCGCCTCGCGCAGCTCGGCCTCGGAGAACCCGCCCGTGAGCACGGCGATCGTCTCGACGCCCGCCCCGGCGGCCGCCTTCACGTCCCAGATCGTGTCTCCGATCAGGAACGCCGGTCCGTCCCCGCCGACCTTCTCGATCGCGGCGGTGACCAGGTCCGGCTCCGGCTTGGTCCGCTCCACGTCCGCGGAAGTGGTCCACCCGTCGACCAGGTCGCGGGCGTCGAGCAGATCGAGGTAGTGATCCACCTCCCAGTCCTTTGCGGAGCTCGCCAGGACCACCCTGGCCTCCGCCTCGCGCAGATCCTCGATCAGCTCCCGGGAGCCCTCCATCGTCTGGACCTCGTCGATCAGCTCCCTGTAGAGCTCCCCCTCCGCCTCTCGAATTGCGTCACCGCCTCGCCTCTCCAGCTCCTCGCCCGCGAGCGCCTCGATCAGCTGGTCGCCTCCCATCCCGATGTGACGGTGGATCCGCCACACAGGCAGCGTCACCTCGTGCCGCCGGAAGGCGCGGAACCACGCGATCGCGTGGTGATAGTTCGTGTCGACGAGGGTGCCGTCGACGTCGAGGATCGCCGTTGGGGTCATCGTCGCAGGTCGGCTACCCGCCGCCGACCGCGCCCAACCGTGGTTTCGGGAACGGCGGGCGGGGAATCACGCGCCCATGGAGCCTCGTCGGTCTCGTCCTCCTGATCTGGCCGAGGTTGCGGACTTCCGTCTGACGGAAGTTGCACCCTGCGCGGTGCCGGATTTGGCATAGTCTCGATCCGATCTGGAACGGGGGCGACGTGCCCGAGGGAGCGAACAGCGAAATCTCCGTAGCGGCACCGGGGCGGCTCGCGTGGATCTTCGGCTCCTCGCGAAGCGGTAGCACCTGGCTGCTGCGGATGCTCTCCGAGCTGGCGCGCGTTGTCCCGATCGACGATCCGCACCTTGGCCACCATCTCGGCGTCTGGCGGCCGATCCCGCTGGCCTGGGCCACGGCCAAGGACCCGCCGAAGCTCGGCACGCTCGCGGACTACAAGCGCAAGAAGCGCGACTACCTCTTCTCCGATCGCTACCGCGATCACTGGATCCCCCAGCTCAGGGAGCTGATCTGCGCCCGCTTCGAGGCGCAGGCCGCCGAGGACATCGAGGACGCGGGCGGGATCGAGGACCCGGTGGTCGTCGTCAAGGAGCCCGGGTCGCACGCCGCTGACACGATCATGGACCTGTTCCCGCAGTCGTATCTGATCTTCCTTCTGCGGGACGGCCGTGACGTCGTCGACTCCTGGCTCGACGCATACCGGGACGGGAGCTGGGCCACCGAGGAGGGCGCGTATTCCCTGGACGACACTGGGCGCCCGGCGCTGATCCGATGGCAGTCGAGCGTCTGGCTGCACCGGACCGAGGTCGTGCAGCAGACCTACGCCCGCACCGACCCCGGACGCCGCGTCCTGATCCGCTACGAGGAGATGCGGGACGACCCGACGAGCGCCCTGGCGCGCATCGCCGAGATGGTCGGCATCGACCCCGGCCGGCGCGAGCTCGAGCGGATCGCCGCCGCGAACGCGTTCTCGCGGATCCCCGAGTCGAGGAAGGGGACCGGCCGCGAGATCCGCCGGGCGAAGCCCGGAGGGTGGGCCAACCACATGTCCCGCGAGGAGATCCTCGCGATGCACGAGATCCTCGCCGAGAAGCTCGACGAGCTCGGCTATCTGCGGCCGGGGGACATTCCGAGCCGGCGGGCGGCCTAGCCTTCGCCCGAGGCTGGTTCGCCGCTCGGGCGGCGGCGGGTGGCGCGCCGGCCTCCGGGGCCGGTCGCTTGAGTATCGGAAGCGCCGCCCTCGGCTTCGTCCGCCCTCGCCGAGCGCCGGCGCCTCGCGGTCATCCCGACCAACAGGAAGACTGCGATCACGGCTGCGATGATCACCGCCAGCAGCGGCGAGGCCGCGACGGCGAGCGCAATCACGAGGAGGATCGCGACCACGACGAGGCCGAAGCTCAATCCGGAGAACGCTCCATACATG
The DNA here is from genome assembly GCA_036377415.1 of Solirubrobacterales bacterium. Classification (GTDB taxonomy): domain Bacteria; phylum Actinomycetota; class Thermoleophilia; order Solirubrobacterales; family 70-9; genus DASUPK01. The sequence continues at coordinate 25,975 of DASUYK010000056.1, read as the reverse complement.
GTGCTCCCCTGATCCCCGGCCCCGGGCTGCCCGAAACTCGCGCGGGCCGCGATCACTGGCAGACTTGCGGGCGATGAAGCTGCTCGCGTTCAGCGATCTGCACCGCGACCTCGGCCGGGCGCGGGATCTGGCGGGGCGCTCCTCGGACGCCGACGTCGTGATCGCCGCCGGGGACTTCGCCTCCATTCACGAGGGGCTCGAGGAGATGATCGATGCGCTCCGCTCGATCTCGACCCCGACGGTGCTCGTGCCCGGCAACAACGAGACGGAGGAGGCGCTGCGGAGCGCCTGCGAGGGGTGGGCTGCCGCCACGGTCCTGCACGGGCAGGGAACCGAGATCGACGGGACCCCGTTCTTCGGGTTGGGGGCCGGGATCCCGATCACCCCGTGGGACTGGAGCTTCGATCTCGACGAGGACCAGGCGTCGGAGAGGCTCGCGGATTGCCCCGAGGGAGCCGTGCTCGTCGTCCACTCGCCACCCAAGGGTCACTGCGACCAGTCGAGCGCCGGCGACCACCTCGGCAGCGAGGCGATCCTCCGCGCGATCGAGGAGAAGCGGCCGACGCTCGCGGTCTGCGGGCACATCCACGAGTCCTGGGGCGCGCGGAGCGAGGTCGGCCCCACCAAGGTCGTCAATCTCGGGCCCGCCGGGCAGCTGCTCGAGGTCTAGCCGGGGTCGGGGGCGGTCAATAGAGTTGCACCCATGACGAACTGGGAAGACCCCCCGCGCAGCCGCGACGAGTGGCGCGTCGAGGTCGCGCTCGACGAGGAGCAGCAGGGCGACTCCCTGAGCGAGCGGCTTCACAACCTCCAGCTCGACAACGAGGCGCGCAAGAGGCTCGGCGGGAGCGTGATCGTCACCCGTGACGGACGCATCCTGTTCATCTACGCCTGGCACGAGGAGAGCGCCCGGGAGGCCGAGCGCGTGATCCGGGACCTGATGGTGAAGGACAAGCTGGTCGGCGAGGTGAGTCTGATGCGGTGGCATCCGATCGCCGAGGAGTGGAAGGACGCCGAGGAGCCGCTCCCCGACGACGAGGCCGCCGTCGCGGAGGAGATGCGGGCCCATGACGAGGAGGCTCGCAGCGAGCGCCGCAGATACGGCGAGCGCCCATGGGAGGTCGTGATCGACCTCCCCAACCTCCGCGACACGATCACGGTCTCCAGGAAGCTCGAGGGCGAGGGGTTCGCGGTGAAGCGGCGCTTTCGCTATCTGCTGATCGGAGCCGACACCGAGGAGGGGGCGATCGAGCTCGGCAAGCGCCTCGAAGGGGAGGTCCCCGAGGGCAGCCACGTCGGGATCCGGGGCAACCCTGAGGACATGCCTCCCCCCACCTTCGTCCATCTCGGCTCGCTCAAGCCCGGGTTCCTGCGCGACCTCGGTCTGTAGCGGCCGGCCGGACGCTGCTCGGCGACTACTTCGAGAACCCGCTCACTTCTTCGTCCTCTCGATCCCATTCGCGTTCATCTCGACGGCTATCGTCCCGCGAGATGAGCGCGAACGGCTCCATCGATCCAGGAACGTCGATCGGAGCCGTCCGGCTGAGGGTGGCCGACCTCGACCGAATCCGGCGGTTCTATGAGGATGCGATCGGGCTCGCGGTCCTCGATTCGACCGAGGGCCGGGCCCGGCTGGGCGTGAACGGTGCGACGCTGGTGGAGCTCGTCGGCGATCCGTCCGCCCCCGAGCGCCCCCGCAACAGCACCGGCCTCTTCCACCTTGCGATCCTGGTCCCGAGCCGCGGCGACCTGGCGGCGGCGCTCCACCGGGTGGTGGAGTCGGGCTGGCGGCTCAGCGGGGCATCCGACCATCTGGTGAGCGAGGCGCTCTACCTGAGCGATCCGGAGGGGAACGGGATCGAGATCTACCGCGACCGGCCCCGCGATCAGTGGCCGATCCGCGACGGCGCGATCGAGATGAGCACGGAGCCGCTCGACCTCGACGGGGTCCTGCGCGAGCTGCGCAAGGAGGAGCCCGACAGGGGGATGCTGGCGGGGACCCGGATCGGACACGTCCACCTGAACGTCGCCGACCTGACCGCGGCCGAGGCCTTCTATTCCGGCGCGCTCGGCTTCGACATCACCGTCCGGGGCTACCCGGGAGCCCTGTTCGTCTCCGCGGGCGGATACCACCACCACGTCGGGCTCAACACGTGGGCGGGCGAGGGCGCCCCTCCCCCGCCCTCCGGCAGTCGCGGACTGGAGTACTTCGAGGTCAGCCTGCCGGGAATGGCACAGCTCGCCGCCGAGGAGGACAGGCTTCGCGAGGCCGGATTCGAGCCCCGCCGCGAGGACGACCGCGTTCTGGTCACCGACCCCTCGGGCAACGGCGTCGCCCTCACCGCCGCCGGCTGACCGCGGGCAGCTACGGCTCGCGCCGCTGGGCGATCAGCGCCGCGCCGGACGCCCCCAGGAAGATCACTGCGGCGATCGGCCAGCCCGGCGAGGTGTCCCCGGTGAACAGGATGATCAGATTGATGACGATCGCGATCGTCATCAGGGCGAGGGCGAGGTTCAGACGGTCGCGTCTGTGCACTTCGGGCCTCCGTTCGTGCCAGGAGCGGCCAGCCTAACGTGCTCTACCCGGTGGCGAATCGCCCCCGCCGGTTTTTGTACGGCCGGACAAAGGCGCGTTCGGGCGTCTCGGTCTAATCTCCTCAGTTCGTTTCGTGTGTTCAACCTTTGGGCGCGCCCCTGGGCGCGCTCGGCCTGTGAGGAGGCAGCCCCGACGATGATCAAGACCCGTGCGCAGAACGTAGCCGCCGCCACCTGGAGCCCGAACGGGGAGGCCCTGGGAACGGTCGATCTGACCGACGCGAAGAACAACCCCTTCGGCACCGACGTCTTCACGCCGGCAGTCCAGAAGGAGGTCCTGCCGAAGGACGTCTTCGAGAAGCTGCAGCGGACGCTCGAGCACGGCGAGGCGCTCGACATCTCGCTGGCGGATGCGGTCGCCGAGGCGATGAAGGAGTGGGCGCTCGCGCGAGGCGCGACCCACTTCACCCATGTCTTCCAGCCCCTCACCGGCCTCACCGCCGAGAAGCACGACTCCTTCTTCGAGCCGAACAAGGAGGGGAAGTGGCTCGCGGGGTTCTCCGGCAAGGAGCTGATCCAGGGTGAGCCTGACGCGTCCTCGTTCCCGACCGGCGGCGTCCGCGAGACGTTCGAGGCGCGCGGCTACACCGCCTGGGATCCGACCAGCCCGGCGTTCATCCTCGAGAACCCGAACGGCGCCCTGCTCTGCATTCCGACGGCGTTCGTCTCCTGGACCGGCGAGGCGCTCGACGCGAAGACGCCGCTGCTGCGCTCGATGGACGCGCTGTCTGGGTCGGCGATCCGGGCGCTGAAGCTGCTTGGCGACGACGACGCCAACCGGGTCTTCACCACCGTCGGGCCCGAGCAGGAGTACTTCCTGATCGACGAGAACTACTTCTACGCCCGTCCCGACCTCGTCACCACCGGCCGCACCCTGTTCGGCGCGAGGCCGGCAAAGGGCCACGAGCTCGACGATCACTACTTCGGCGTGATCCCCGAGCGCGTCCTTGCCTGCATCATGGAGTTCGAGAACGAGCTCGCGAAACTCGGGGTCCCGATCAAGACCCGCCACAACGAGGTCGCCCCGGCGCAGCACGAGATCGCGCCCGTATTCGAGAACTCGAACGTCGGCTCCGATCACCAGCAGCTGACGATGCAGGTGATGCAGCGGGTCGCGCGCAAGTACGGCCTGGTCTGCCTGCTGCATGAGAAGCCGTTCGCCGGCGTGAACGGCTCGGGCAAGCACAACAACTGGTCGATGGGGACGGACAGCGGGGTGAATCTGCTCGACCCGGGCGACACGCCGCACGAGAACATCAACTTCCTGTTCTTCTGCGCGGCTGTGATCCAAGCTGTCAACAAGCACCAGGGCCTGCTCCGGGCATCGGTCGCGAGCATCGGCCAGGACCATCGCCTCGGTGCCAACGAGGCGCCGCCGGCGATCATTTCGATCTTCCTCGGCGCAGAGCTGACGAAGGTCTTCGAGGCGATCTCCTCGGGTGAGGGCGACCCCCACACGCCGGGCTCGTTCCTCGAGCTGGGGGCCGAGGTGCTGCCGCCGCTGCCGATGCATGGAGGCGACCGCAACCGGACCTCGCCATTCGCCTTCACCGGCAACAAGTTCGAGTTCCGCACGGTCGGTTCGAGTCAATCGCTCGCTTTTCCGAACACGGTCCTGAACACGATCGTCGCCGAGGCGATCGACGAGCTCTCCGACAAGCTCGAGGCGAAGGGCACCGATGACCTGCCCACGGCGGTGACCGAGGTGGTGAGGGACTCCTACCTGGCCAACAAGCAGATCATCTTCGACGGCGACAACTACGACGAGGCCTGGCACGAGGAGGCAGAGGGGCGGGGCCTGAAGAACCTCCGTACCACCCCCGACGCCCTGCCCGAGATCCTCGCCGCGCCGACGGTCGGGATGATGAGCAGGTACAAGGTTCTGAGCGAGCGCGAGCTCGAGTCGCGCTATGAGGTCTGGCTCGAGCAGTACGTGATCAAGGGCAACATCGAGGCCGAGACCGCGGACTCGATCGCGCGGACGATGATCCTGCCGGCCGCCCTGCGCTACCTGGCGCTCGGCGACGACGCCGGGATCGGAGCGGTCACCGAGGAGGCGACGCCGCTGGTCGACGAGCTGGTCGCGGCGATCAAGGAGCTCGACGCGGCGAACCAGTACCCCGAAGGCGTCGAGGGAATGGATCTGGCGATCCACTCCCGCGACAAGCAGCTCGCGGCGCTCGCGAAGGTCCGCGAGGCCGCGGACAAGCTGGAGAAGGTGGTCCCGGACGACCTCTGGCCGCTGCCGAAGTACTCGGAGATGCTCTTCATTCGGTAGGAGAGCACACACACTCTCCCTCTCTACGGGTTTTCCGGGGGGCATCGGCGCATAGGCTGTCGCGATCGACTTCCAGGTCAGGCGAGACGACATCCACCAGGTCCGGTTCGAGGACTCCGAGCCCCCCGAGCTCGAGGCCGGCGAGGCGCTGCTCGGAATCGACCGCTTCGGGATCACCACCAACAACATCACCTACGCGGTGATGGGCGACGCGATGCGCTACTGGGAGTTCTTCCCGGCCGAGGACGGCTGGGGGCGGATCCCCGTCTGGGGGTTCGCGACGGTCGCCGCCTCCGCCTGCGAGGGGGTCGAGGAGGGGCAGCGCTTCTACGGCTACCTGCCACCGGCGGATCACCTGGTCGTCAAACCCAGTCGCGTGGACCGGCAGGGGTTCGTCGACGCCGCTCCCCGGCGGGCGTCGCTCCCCTCGGCCTACCAGGGCTACCGCCGGACCGACACCGACCCGATCTACGAGGAGCGCCACGAGGGCCGGCAGATCCTGCTCTGGCCGCTCTACTACACCTCCTGGCTGATCGACGACTTCCTCGCGGACTCCGAGTTCTTCGGCGCCGGGATCGCGATCCTCTCGAGCGCCTCGAGCCGGACCTCTTCCGCGCTCGCATATCCGCTGTCGAAGCGCAAGGGGATCGAGGTGATCGGGCTCACCTCGCCGCGGAACGCCGAGTTCGTCGAGGGGCTGGGCTGCTACGACCGGGTCGTGACCTACGAGGGGATCGAGTCCCTCGAGCGTGAACCTGCCGTTTACGTCGACATGGCGGGCGACGCCAAGGTGAGTAGCGCCGTCCACGGACACTTCGGCGACGAACTGAAGCACAGCGCCGCGGTGGGCGTCACCCATCGCGACGAGCTCGGCGGGGGCGCGGAGCTCGCGGGGCCGAAGCCGGAGTTCTTCTTCGCGCCGACCTGGATCACGAAGCGTGTCTCCGACTGGGGTGGCGAGGCGCTGAACGAGCGGGTCGCGGCCGACTGGCGGCCCTACGTCGAGTGGACCGAGGGCTGGCTCACGGTCGAGCGGGGGAGCGGCCCGGAGGAGATCGAGCGGGTCTACCGGGAGGTCCTCGACGGCAGGTCAGATCCCGCGGTCGGCCACGTGCTCTCGCCCGGCGACTAGACCTCGAGTCGGGACTCCTCGAGATCGAGCTCGCGCTCGACTCGGCGCATCACCTCGGCGCTGATCTCGTGCTCGTTGCGAAGCCGGACGAGGGCGTCGCGCTGGGCTGCATAGATCTCGTGCATCATCCGCTGGTAGGCGAGTGAGCGCTCCTCGATCCCGTCGTCGTCCACGACCTTCCCGGCCCGGGCCTTGAAGCGCCGCTGGCGGTACCGGTAGAGCTGCCGGACCCGGTCGATCGTCCCGTCCTGCGTCCAGTCCTCGCCCTCCAGCTCCTCGACCCGGTCTAGCGCCGCTCGGGCGATCACGAGCCGGGCCTTGAGCTCCTCCCCTGCCTCCTCGGAGCCGTCCTCCACCAGTCCGAGCCGGCGGATCAGCCAGGGCAGCGTCAGTCCCTCCCCCACCACCGTCACCAGGATCAGGGCGAAGGTGATGAACAGGATCAGGTCGCGGTCGGGGAGCGCCGCGCCGGCGTCGGTCTCGAACGGGAGGGCGAGCGCCGCGGCGAGCGAGACCGCGCCCCGCATCCCCGACCAGGCGATCATCACCCGGAGCGCCGGTCCCGTCCGCCGCTCGCGCTGAGAGGGACGCCGGTCGATCGCGCGGATCAGGTACGGGGTCGTGAACCCCCAGAGGAAGCGGACGCCGATCACGACCGCACTGATCAGAGCCGCGTAGCCGACGACCTCCCACGTGGTCCAACCGGTGAGGCCGTCGACGATCACCGGCAGCTGGAGGCCGACCAGGACGAAGAGGGTCGCGTTCAGGAGGAAGATCAGCACCTCCCAGACGGAGTAGGCCATCAGCCGGGTCTCCGGGGTGATCAGCTCGGGCGCCCGCCAACCCAGGTAGAGGCCCGCCGTCACCGCCGCCAGCACCCCGGAGAGACCGAGCTCGTCCGCGGGAACGAACGCTGCGTAGGCGGTGAACAGCGAGATCGTGATCTCGGTGGTCGGGTCGCTGAGCCGCCGCCTGATCTCCGCGACCACGTACCCGACCGCGAGCCCGATCGCGATTCCCCCCGCCGCCGCGCCGACGAACTCGAGCCCGGCATCGACGGCCGAGAACGTTCCGCCGACGGCCGCCGCAACCGCGACCTTGTAGGAGACCAGCGCCGTCGCGTCGTTCACCAGGCTCTCGCCCTCGAGCACGTTGACCGCCCGGCGGGGTGCGCCGACGCGGCGGAGGATCGAGGTCGCCGCGACCGGGTCGGTCGGCGAGACGATCGCGCCGAGAGCGAACGCCATCGCCCAGGGCATCCCGATCGCCTCGTGGGCGATCGCCGCGACCACCCCGATCGTCACCAGCACCAGCCCGATCGCGTTCAGCGAGATCGCCCGGGCGTCCGCGCGCAGGGCGCGAAGGTCCGAGAAGAAGGCCGCCGCGTAGAGCAGGGGCGGCAGGAAGAGGAGCAGGACCATGTCGGGGTCGAGCTCCACCTCCGGCATCCCGGGCAGGAGGCCGAGAACCAGGCCGCCGAGGACCAGAGGGATCGGGTAGGGGATCTGGAGCCAGTTGGCGAGCGCGTTCAGCCCGGCGGCCGAGACGAACAGCGCTGCGATGACGATCTGGAGATCCTCCACCCCATGATTGTGCCGGGCGCCTCACGGCGGGCGAATGGTCGCGAAGAATCGCGGGCCCCCCGGCGCGATAGGGTCGCCCGATGCGACGGGTCCACCTGTTGTTCGTCGTGGCCGCGATCGGGCTGCTCGGGACGGGCGTCCTGGTCGGCCGGGTGATCGCCCAGGCGGGCGATGCGCCGAGCGCAGTTCGGTTGCCACTCGCCGAGAGCAGCAAGGTGAGGGGCGTCTCGGGGCGGAGCCTCGGTCTCTCGAAGGTGACGATCCCGGTCGGCGGGAAGATCGCCCTCCACCACCACGAGGGGACGCAAGTCGCCTTCATCCAGTCCGGGAATCTCACGTACACGGTGACGTCCGGGTCGGTCACCGTGATGGACGGCCCGGCCGACAATGCCACCGTCGTCCGGAAGATCAAGGCCGGCCAGACCGGCAAGATCGCGTCCAGACAGTGGATCGTCGAGCAGCCGGGAACGGTCCACCGGGCCGCCAACAACGGCACCACCAAGATCGTGATCTTCCTGGCGACGCTCCTGAAGGACGGCGCACCGCCCTCGACGCCGAACTAGCTTCGGTCGCGTCCCGTCAGCCCGCCGCCCTCGCGGCGCCCGTGCTCCTCACGCAGCAGGCGTCGAAGGATCTTGCCGGAGGCGGACTTCGGGATCTCGGCCACGCGCTCGATCTCGCGGACCCTCTTGTACGGCGCGACCCGCTCGGCAACGTAGGCGATCAGCTCTTCGGTGTCGAGGTCTCCGTCGCAGACGACGCAGGCCTTCGGCGCCTCTCCCCCGTCCTCCATCGGCAAGCCGATCACTCCCGCGTCCCTCACCTTCGGGTGGGAGACCAGCACCGCCTCGAGCTCGGCCGGCGCCACCTGGTAGCCCTTGTACTTGATCAGCTCCTTCAGCCGGTCGACGATGTAGAAGTAGCCGCGCTCGTCGACCCTCCCGATGTCGCCGGTGCGAAGCCAGCCGTCTTCCATCAGCGTCTCCTCGGTCGCCCGAGGGTTGTTCAGGTAGCCCCGCATCACCTGCGGGCCGCGGATCCAGATCTCGCCCTCCTCCCCCTCGGGCACGTCCTCGAGGGTGGCGGGATCGACGAGCCGCGCCTCGGTGTTGGGGATCAGCGGACCGACGCTGCCCGGCGGGGTCTCGGCGACGTCGGCGAGGCGGCTCTTGTGGGAGACCGGGCTGAGCTCGGTCATCCCATAGCCCTGGCGGATTGGCGCCCCAATCCGCTCCTCGGCGCGTTCCGCCAGGTACTCGTCGAGCGGCGCGGCGCCCGAGATCACCATCTTCAGCGCCGAGGTGTCGCGCCCCTCGACCTGCGGCGCGGTCGCGAACGCGAGCACCACCGGCGGCGCGATGTGGATCCAGGTGACCCGGTGGCGCTCGAGGATCTCGAGCAGGCCGTCGAGGTCGAATCGGGGCATCGTCACGATCGTCGCCCCCTTCGCGAGACCGAGGTTGAGGACGACGGTCTGGCCGTAGCTGTGGAAGAAGGGGAGAATGCCGACCAGCGTGTCGTCATCGGCGATCGGCATCGAGGTCCAGGCCTGCTCGATGTTCGCGACCAGGTTGCGATGGGTGAGCATCACCCCCTTCATCAGGCCCGTGGTGCCACTCGAGTAGGGGAGCGCGGCGAGATCGCCAGGATCGACGGGGACCTCGGCCGGCTTCGCCCCCGACTCCGCCGCCTCGACCGTCGCCACCGGATCGTCGATCACCAGCTTCGCCCCGGAGTCCGTGATCTGCTTTCTGGCCTCCTCGTCGGTGAGGAGCGGGTTGATCGGCGTCACCACCGCCCCGGCTCGCAGGATCGCGTGGTAGGCGATCCCCCACTCCCCCGAGTTCGGGCCGACCAGCGCGACGACGTCGCCCCGCTCGATCCCCCGGCCCTGAAGCGCGGCGGCGACGGCGTCCGCCCTCGCGGCCACCTCCGCGTAGCTCGTCACCCTCCCGCTCGGCCCGTCGATGAACGCCGGACGATCGCCCCGCGCGGCCGCCCCGCCAATCACGTGCTCGGTCAGGGTGACGTCCGGGATCTCGATGTCGGGCAGGGCGCTCCGGTAGATCACGCTCACGTCATCGAGGACTGAACCGCTGCGACCAGCTCGATCGTCAGGCTGAGGCGGCCCGCCTTTGGCTTCGCCTCGGACTTCCTCAGGTTGGCGACCGGCACCCGCTCCAGTTCGCCGGCGCCGAACTCGAGCACGTCGCCGTCGAGCTTTACGCGGCCGCTCGGCCAGCAGGGAACCTCCATGGGCGCAGCCTACTCCCGGCGTCTCGCGGCGGCGGTCACTCCAGCTCCCAGCCGAAGTAGACCTCCGCTCTCCGGATCCTCCCATCGTCGTCGAAGGTGAGGACCTCGGTGTTCCGGCCCCTGCTCCCGTCGGGCACGCCGTTTCGCAGGACCCTCCCCAGCGGTGAAGCGGCACTACCCAGTTAGCGCGGAAGCCTCGACCCCTACGTCCTCGAGCGCGGCGATCGCCGCGTTTCGCCCGTTCAGGGCGATCACCGACCCGGCCGGGTGGGTGGCGGCGCCGCAGAGGTAGAGCCCCTCGACCGGGGTCCGCGGCTCGAGCCGCCGGTCCCACATCTGATCGGGGAGCGTCTCGCCCTGGAAGATGTTCCCGCCGCTGAGGCCGATCCGCGACTCGATGTCGGGCGGGCCGAGCACCTCGAGCTCGAGGACGCACTCCCGCACGTCCGGCGCATATGACTCGATCAGGTCGAGCACCAGTCCGCCGATCTCCTCGCGGCGGCGATCCCAGTCGCCTTCGGCGAGCTCATAGGGGGCGTACTGGGCGAAGGCGCTCATCGTCTGCCCGCCGGGCGGCGTGACGCTCGGGTCATACGCAGACTGGAAGTAGAGCTCGGCGAAGCCGATCCGCGGCTCGCCGCGCTGGCAGGCTTCGAAGGCCTCCTGGGCGGCGTCGAGCCCGGGGGTGACTGTGACCATCGCCCGGTGTGGCTCCACAGATCCCGCCGCGGTGAAGCTCGGCAGCCGGCTGAGCGCGGCGTTCACCTTGACCACCGGCGAGCGCACCTGCCATTCCTCCAGGCGGGCCCGGTACCCGTCGGGCAAAGCGTCGGGCGGGAGCATCCGGAGGAGTCGCTTCGGGTCCGCGTTGCAGATCACCTGGCGGGCCCGAATCGACTCACCCGACTCGAGCTCCACCCCCTCGCCGGGCGAGACTCGCGCGACCGGCACCCCGGCGGCGAGCACCGCCCCGGCCCGCCGAGCGGCCTCCGCGATCGCGAACGAGATCCGCCCCATGCCGCCCTCGACGAAGCCCCAGACTCCGCCCTGCCCCGCGACCTCACCCTGGGCGTGCATCAGGTGGACCGAGGCGGTGCCCGGGTAGCGCGGTCCCGCCCACTCGCCGATGATCCCCTGGCCGAAGAGGGCGTCGGCGAGGCGCTCGTCGGATACGTAGCGCTCCAGGGTCTCGGCGATCGACTCCTCGAAGACGATCGAGATCAGCTCCTCGTCGCCGAGGATCTCCTCCACCCGCTCGCGGCTGGGCGACGGGCCGCGCCAGGTGTCGCCGGCCGGGCCGGCCCGGAGCAGCTGGCGGATCCTGTCGAAGGTCTCCTCGTAGGCAAGGGCGCCGTGGATGTCCTCCTCGGAGAAGCCGTTCTCCCGCATGTGGGCGGCGGTGTCCGAGTCGTCGAGGAACTGGGCGAATGAGGTGCCGTCGGGGAACGGACACCAGAGGTTGGGGTCGGCGAGAAGGACGCGGTAGCCGTGCGAGGGTAGATCGAGTTCGTCGATCACGAGGCCGTCGAGCAGCCCGACCACGTAGGCGCAGGGGCTGACCAGGAAGCGATCGTCCTCGAAGGGCTGCTCCAGGGTGCAGGCCCCGCCGAGCCGCTCGCGCCGCTCCAGAACCAGAACCGACTGCCCCGCCCGCGCCAGGTAGGCCGCCGCGGTCAGCCCGTTGTGCCCGCCGCCGACCACGACGGCGTCCCAGTCGCGCGCCGCCAGCTCGGCGATCGGCGCAGGCAGGCCGACCCGGCCTAGGCGCCCGCCGACGTCCGTGTCCTCTGCGGCGCTCACCGCTCCAGCCTAGGAGATGGCCCGCCGGGGCACTTCGCTATCAATGACGGATGCCGAACGCCCTCGAGCTCCGCGGCCTGACCAAGCGCTACGACGACGGCACCCTCGCCCTCGACTCCCTCGACCTCGAGGTGCCGGCGGGCAGCTTCTTCGGCCTGCTCGGCCCGAACGGCGCCGGCAAGACCACTCTGATCAGCGCGGTCTGCAACCTGATCCGCCTCACGGAGGGCGAGATCAGCGTCTTCGGGAATCCCGGGGGCTGCATGGAGGCGCGACGGCTGGTCGGGGTCGCCGAGCAGGAGCCGAACCTCGACCGCTTCCTCACCGTCCGCGAGACACTCGTCTACCACGGCGGCTACTACGGGATGACCGGCGCCGCCGCCGCCGAGCGCGCCGAGGAGATGATCGACGTCTTCGATCTGCGCGCGAAGCGCGACGTCCGCGCCCCTAAGCTCTCCGGCGGGATGCGCCGCCGACTGCTGCTCGCTCGGGCGCTGCTGCACGAGCCGCGCCTGGTGATCCTCGATGAGCCGACCGCCGGCGTCGACCTCGAGCTCCGGCACGAACTCTGGCGCTACATCCGCCGCCTGCACGAGCGTGGGACGACGATCCTCCTCACCACCCACTACCTCGAGGAGGCCGAGGCGCTCTGCGAGGAGATCGCCCTGATCGGCAGCGGGCGGATCATGGCTCGCGACAACGCCGAGGGGCTGAAGCGGCGCTTCGACGCCGCCAGCCTCGAGGACGTCTACATGAAGACCGTCGCCGCCGGTCGGCGCGTGGTCGAGGAGCCGGAGGAGGCGCCGGCGTGAGCGCGCCGGACGCCGCCACCGTCGAGGCCGCCCGCCCCTGGCAGGGCTTTCTCTGGCTCTCCCGCCGCGAGTGCCACCGGGTGCTGCGCCTGTGGACCCAGACGACGCTCGCGCCCGTGGTCTCCTCTCTCCTCTTCATCGTCGTCTTCGGCCTCTCGCTCGGCGACCGGATCAACGAAATCCACGGCGTCGAGTACGAGCAGTTCATCGTCCCCGGCCTGATCGCGATGGCGATGGCCCAGGCCGCGTACTCCAACAACGCCTCGACGATCTTCCAGGGGCGAAGTGACCGCTACATCGACGACGTCCTCGCCGCCCCGATCCACAACTGGCAGGTCAACCTCGGCTACCTGGTCGGCGGCGCCTTCCGGGCGCTGATCATCGGCGCCGGCCTCGCCGCCCTGGCGCTGCCGATCACCGGCGCCCCGATCGAGCACCCCGCCCAGCTGATCGTCGCGGTGCTGCTGCTGGTCTGCGGCTTCGGCGCCCTCGGCACGATCGTCGGGATCTACGCCGAGACCTTCGACCACACGAGCTTCATCAACAACATCGTCATCCTCCCCCTCACCTTCCTCGGCGGCGTCTTCTACTCGATCGACCGCCTCGGCTCACCCTGGGAGCAGCTCTCCCACGCCAACCCCCTCTTCTACGTCGTCGAGGCGATCCGCTACGGGTTCCTCGGTACCTCCGACGTGAGCCCCTTGATCGCCTTCGCGGTGGTCGCGGGGATGTGCCTGGCGCTGCTGGCGTGGAGCCAGTGGCTGTTCACGAGTGGACGAAAACTCAAGCCGTAGTCCACGGCTGGACGAGCCTCGCTCGATTGGGAGTTCAGGCCGTAGCTTCCGCCCCCGCCCCTGCCGCGGCCTCCTTCATCTGACCGACGAAGCCGCGGACATCGGCGGCCGGCTCGGAGTAGGCGTCGCCGAGGGCGGATTCGACGGCGCTCATGTACCCCTCGCACCAGGCGGGGAAGTCGTAGTCGATCACGCGGAGGAACTCGAGGGTGACCGCGAGGCGGATGTCGGCGATCGAGGGTGAGTCCCCGCCGATGAACTTCTTGTCGTCGATGAAGAACTTGTGGAAGGCCTCGAGCGGCTGGGCGATCGCGTCGGCCGCATCCTTCTGGGCCTTCGCCTTCATCTCGTCGTCGGCCTCCGAGGTGCCGACCTCGCCCGCGTACTGGGGAAAGCCGAGTGTCGGGTAGGTGGCGCGGGCGACCACCGGATAGAGCGTGCCGATCAAGTAGAACATCGCGCTGTCGGTCATCGCCCGCTCGGCCGGATCGGTGGGGTAGAACTGGTCGAGCCCGTGCTTGTTGCAGAGGTACTGCATGATCGCGCAGCTCTCCCAGAGGGAGCCCTTCGGCAGCCCCTCGCACTCGAGCAGCGGCGTAAGGTCGGCCGGGTCCTTGGCGAGGAACTCCGGAGTGCCCTTGTTCCCCCACATGTCGACCTCCTCGAAGTCGAGCCCCGCCGCCCGGACCAAGACCCGCGCCGCCAGGTTGTTGACGCTCGGCTTCAGGATGCTCAGTGTGTTCTCAGCCATGTGATCGCTCCTTGACCGTCGCTGTGCTGATCCCCCGCTCGTCGAGCCGGTCCACCGCCTGCTGGAAGGTGGCGGCCGAGACCGAGAGCGCGATGTACGTCTGCGGGTCCGCCACGGTGACCGTGATGTGGTGGACACCCTGGCTTTGGAGCTTTCGCATCCGCTTCGGCCTCCCTGCCTATCGCTCGACCAGCCTCGACTTGTACTCGCTTCGCCGCAAACTTCCCCACGGGACCAGCTCGATCCTTGTGCCGACGACGAGCACCTCTCGCAGTCTCGCACCAATCGCGTCGGCCAGCTTGTCGTCCGGCATCGCGCCCCGCGCCAGCTCGACCATGACCGGAAGCGGCGGCTCCTGCTTCACCCCCGGGTCCCGGGGCCTGACCAGGATGTGGCCACTCACCCTTGGCGCGAACTCGCCCACCAGCTCGCGGATCGCGGAGGGGAAGACGTTGACGCCGCGGACGATCAGCATGTCGTCGGTCCGCCCGACGCAGCGGATTCGGGGGGCGGTGCGGCCGCACTCGCACGGACTCGTCCGGACCACGACGTGATCACGGGTGCGGAAGCGGAGCAGTGGCGCGGCGCGATGGCGGAGGTGCGTGAGCACGAGCTCACCCGTCGCCCCCTCCTCCATCTCCAGCGCCTCACCGCTCTCGGGATCGATCAGCTCGGGGTGGACGAAGCCGCGCGCGCCCAGGTGCATCCCGTCCTGCTCCTCGCACTCGCCCCAGAGCGAGACGCCGATATCGCCCACCCCCATCGCCTCGGTGAGGCGGGCGCCCCACCCCTCCTCCACCTGCGCCCTGAAGGCCGGCTCGCCGCCGCCCGGCTCCCCCGCCACCAGCACTCGCTCGACGCTCGAGCCCCGCAGGTCGACGCCGCGCTCCGCCACCGACTCGACCAGGTAGGCGGCGTAGGAGGGGGTGAGCACGGCGGCCTCGGGCCGGAGCTGCTCGATTGCCGTCAACAGACGCTCGGTATTGCCGGTGCCGAGCGGGATGTGGCTGAGGCCGATGCGCTCGAAGGAGGCAAGCGCCGCGCCCGCCGCGAACGGCCCTGCGCTGTAGGTGGAGACGATCCGCTGGCCGGGCTCTACGCCTGAGGCGGCGTAGCTCCGGGCCGAGCCGGTCACCCAGTTGCCGAGGTCTGAGGCGGTGAGCGGGATGTAGGTGGGGGCACCGGTGGTGCCGCTGGTCGAGTAGATCCTGACGATCTCCCCCGGCTCGCCGCAGAGGTGGGCGCCGATCGGGTTGTCGGCCGTCGCGGTGTCCCTGAGCTCCTGCTTCTCGGTGAGCGGCAGCCGGGCGATCTCCGCCAGGCCGCCGACCGCCTCGAGGCTGTCGAACCCGGCCGCGGGGAGCTTGGCGCGGTAGAAGCCGGATCGCTCGAACAGATACGCGACCTGCTCGCGATAGGAGCGGTCGTCGAGCGCGAGCTGCTCCGCCCAGGGCCGGGTCTCGACCTCGGGCTCGAGCATCAGCGCTGCTCGTCGTCGTCGGGAGGCCTGTAGGTGATCGCCTCCTCCGCCCGCGCCGCCATCAGGAAGCCAATCGGCTCCTCCCGCTCCTCGGCTAGGTGGGCGAGGAGGCTGGCGGTGCGGCCGAGGATCGGCACGGCCTTCACGGTGGCCGACGAGAAGCCGAGGTCGAGCATCACTGCCGCGATCGGCATCGAGACGTTCAGCGTCAGCGGCCTCCCCCAGGCGTCGGCGGCGGCGTCGCGGAAGCAGCGGGCGAGCCGCACATGGGCCCCGCTCACACCGTGGTCATCGGCGAGCTCGAGGATCCGCTCGGCGCGCGGGTCGAGCGGCCGGTGGACCGGATGGCCGAACCCGGGCAGCTTCTCACCGGCCTCGCGGACCTCCAGGGCCAGCTCGCGGGCGACTGCCTCGGGCTCGTCGCCGGATGCCACCCGCTCCTGCGCCGCCTTCAGAAGCCGCGCGCACTCCGCCGAGGTGCCGAGGATCACCGGGCCGGCGCCGAGGATCCCCGCCGCCACCGCCCCATGCAGCGAGTCGGGGTCGGCCGCCAGCGTCATCCGGGCGGCGACGTTGGTGGGCATCATCCCGTGCTCGGCGATCGCTACCAGCAGCAGGTCGAGGAAGAAGCGCTCCTCCTCGCTCGGCTCCCGCCCGGTGAGCAACAGGTGGAAGTACTCGGTGAAGGTGAGGCGGCCCATCAGGTCGCCGGTCAGGTCGCGCCCTCGCACCTCCACCCGGTCGGGATAGGCCTGGCTGATGTGGCTGCCGTGGCTAGCCGCCTTGCCGAACTCCGGGGTCATCCACGCAGGATCTCATCAGATGAGCTCCGATTGCTTTTCCTCTCCTTCGATCCAAGAGAGGATGGCACGAGAGTGAGTGATGATCGAGCCGTCGGGGAGCTTGAGCGCCGGCAGCTTCGTGTCTCCGGTCGCCTCCCGCAGCTGGTCCCGGGAGCCCTTTCGCAGGAAGGGGATCGGGTGACCGTGGGCGGCGATCACCTTCTCGTACTCGATCCCGGCCTCACGAAGGGCCTCCTGAACTCGGCGACAGGGATGAACTCGCGGACCACCGTCATCGCCGTGGCAAACGAACAACGTCGGGGTCTCGGCCATCGTGGTCACGACGCCGGCACCCCATCCGCCGCGGCCCGCAGCCCCTCGACGTCGAGCTTCTTCATCTTCAGCATCGCCTCCATCGCGCGCTTCGCCCGCTCCGGGTCGGCGTCGGCGAAAACCTCCTCCATCCCCTCCGGGGTGACCTGCCAGGAGAGCCCGTACCTGTCGGTGAGCCAGCCGCACTGGCCCTCCCTGCCGCCGTCGGCGATCAACCTCTCCCAGTAGTAGTCGACCTCGTCCTGATCCTTGCAGCTGATCTGGAAGGAGACCGCCTCGTCGAACTTGAACTCGGGGCCGCCGTTGATCCCGACGAACCGCTGGCCCAGGAGCTCGAACTCGACCGTCATCACCATCCCGGCCTCGCGGGGCGCGTTCTCCCTGTAGTGGGTGACGTTCACGATCCGGCCGTCCTTGAAGACCGAGATGTAGAACTCGGCGGCCTCCTCGGCCTCGGTGTCGAACCACAGGTTCGGGACGATCTTCTGGCTCATCGGTCCTCCTCGGGTCGGCGGGATCCTGCCCGCTAGGTCTACTGGAGATGAAGACCCGGCGACGCGGCGAAACTCATCGCTCCCGCCAAGGGGAGAGAATCCCGCCCGTGAGCTTCCCGATTCGGGTGCTGCTGGCGTCGCCGGTCGATCCGCTCCACCTGAGAGAAGTGCAGAGGGGTCCGGGACTCCAAGGTGGTGATTGAACGGATGGGCTCAGGCTCCCGAGGCAGCGGATACCAACTACTCCAATTGCCGCGTTTCCCGCAATCTGCGAGCATGCCCGCCGCTGCCGGGAGAAGGAAACCAATGTCTGTTATGAGCGAACGCGATGTGCTGCGCGAGGGGCTGCGCGAGCTGGCGTACGAGTTGGACGCCATCGACTCGTTGATCCCCGAAGACCTAGAAGAAGTGTCCCTTCGCCTACGGAAGGCACGGACCGGCATCGGTCTGACGCTAGACGAGGCGAACGGTCATCGGTCGCACCCCCAACCCCAGACTTATTCGATCGTCTCGGACTATCCACCGAGCTGATTGGAGATCGTCCCGCCGCACGACGAGACCTGCGTCGGAGATCTAGCCCGCCTGTCTGAGATCGAGAAGAGTCGGGTACCTCGCTCGGGAGCGGTCCCTGGTCACTCTCTGCCCAAGGGGCCGCTCGTTTCTTTACAGCGCGGAGCGCTTCAGATCGCCGGGTGAGCGGAGAAGCTGCTACCTCCTCCTCCGCTTCTGCTTGCACTTCTGCGACGTGCTATCGGTCAGCGTCTTTCCGTTCTCATACGTGACGGTCTCGGCGATCGTCCACTTGCGGGACTTCGGACACCTGATGGAGATGAGAAACGACTTCTTCACCTTGCCCGTTTTCTTGTTCTTCTTCTTCCCGGTGACGACCGGGTCGAGCGTGGTGTCGAAGTGTTCGCTCACCATGCCCGGGACCGGTGGAATCTGCAGCAGCAGAGTGTTGCCTTGAACGACGCCGTTCAGGATTGGCTTGGTCGCGACGCCCGCGATGTCAAGGTGCAGATAGAGCGACGGGCTACCGCCCGAGGGCACGCCTTTGAACGCCGTAATCACCCCGGTCAGGGTCCGGCCTTCCAGGGTCTTGCCGACGCTGTTACCTCCTCCGACGATCGACCGGGGGCAGGTCGACCTCGCGGCGGCCGTGGACTTGCCCTGGAGCGACGCCAGGCCGCACTCCGGCAGGTTGCCCGGATCGATTTCGACGTCCTTCGGGAAGGTGATCAGGCTTTGGATCGCGGACGGTTTGGCAAGACACGTCACCTCACTACCCGTCGTACACCCCGGCTGGCCCAACAAGGTGCCCGCGTGCGCTTCGTTGGTTTCGATGAAGACCTTCGCCGGTCCGTGCCTTTTGTTGTCTTGCTTCGCTGGCGTCCATTGCGAGCCGATGCTCAAGCTGGTGACCTCCGCCAACGCGATGTTCGAAATGACAACAGCACCGACCAGGCCGCCGATCATCCCGATCAGGTATTTGCGCATTCGGATACCTCCCTTGCCACCCGCTGGACGTCCTCCGGCGCCTCCACATTACCCGGCGAGGGGGAAGGTCGGGAGCCGTGCGACGCGATTCCGCAGACCGCCGACTGATCTGCTGTAAAAAAAAGATGACCGAAGACGAGCGCCTCACCCTGGAGGGCACCGAGGCGACGGAGGTCACCTTGTTCGTGACTTCCGGTGGTTGGGGCTGGCGGAGGCGGTCAGTTCGGCCCGGTTGCCGGGCTCGAGAGGAACTCCTCGAGGCTAGGTCGTGAGGACGAGCTTCCCACGTACGCGGCCCTCCCGAAGGAGCTCATGGGCCTCCGAGGCGTGCTCAAGCGGAAAGGTCCGCTCGAGGTGAACCGTGAGCGTGCCTTCGTCGGCGAGTGCGGCGAGGGACTCGAGGCCGGCGTCGTCAGGTGCGACGAGGATCTCGGTAGCACGCTTCGACTGCATACCGACCATCCTGATCACGTTCTTGCTGAGCTCGCCCGCGATCGCGACCAGCACACCGCCCTTCCTCAGCACCTCCACGGAGCGGATCAGGCTGGGGTCGTCCTCGCCCACGAGGTCGAGGACGACGTCGACGTCCGAAACGGCCTCCTCGAATGGCCCGGCGGTGTAGTCGATCGGCTCGTCGACGCCGAGTTCACGCAGGAAGTCGTGGTTGTCGGCTCGAGCGGTGCCGATCACGTACGCGCCGTGCGCCTTCGCAATCTGGACCGCGAGGTGCCCGACGCCTCCGGCAGCTGCGTGGACGAGAACCCGGTCGCCCTCCCCAACCCCGGCCACCTCGACAAGCGCTTGCCAGGCGGTGAGGCCGGCGAGCGGCAGGGCGCCCGCCTGCTCGTCCGTGAGGGCTTCCGGCGTGTGTGCGATGTGGCGGAAGGGCGCGGTGACGTACTCGGCATGACACCGGGCAGGATGGGGGAACCAGGGCATGCCGAAGACGCGATCGCCCGGCGCGAAGCGGAAGACGCTGTCGCCGGCCTCCTCGACCGTGCCAGCCACCTCCCAGCCCAGGATCATCGGCGGCTCGCCCATCACGTCGGGCACCCACGACCCCTCGCGGACCTGCCAGTCGACCGGGTTGACGCCGGCCGCCACCGTCCGGATCCGGACCTCGACCGGGTTGGGGTTCGGGCGCTCGACCTCGCGGACCTCGAGAACCTCGGGGCCGCCGTGATCCCGCATCACCACAGCCTTCATTGAAGGATTATGGCGGTGCCGTGCCCCCGTTTTCTCCTTGGCGTCCAGGCTCAGTCGCGCCGAAGGCAGTCGACTACGCTCCGCCGATCGAGATCCGCCATCTCAACTGCGGAACGATGTGTCCTCGGGGGGCGCGGCTGCTGTCGGGACGCGGTGGGCTGCTCGAGAAGAACAGGATGGTCGCCCACTGCCTGCTCGTCGAGGCCGGCGGTGAGCACGTCCTGGTCGACACCGGCTTCGGGACCGCTGAGTGCGCGAACCCAAAGCGGCTGCCCGCGGCATTTCTCGTCATCGCACCTCAGCTGCGGGAGGACGAGACGGCATTGCGCCAGCTCGAGGCGCTGGGCCTGGATCCGGGCGACGTCCGCCACATCGTCGCCACCCACCTGGACCCCGATCATGCCGGCGGGCTCCGGGACTTCCCGGAGGCGCATGTCCACGTCTTCGGCGCGGAGCTGGCCGCGGCTCAGGCGCCGCCGCTGCGCGACCGCATCCGATATTCGAAGGAGCAGTGGTCGCATGGGCCGAGGTGGGTCGAGTACGGCGCCGGCGGCGACTCGTGGTTCGGTTTCGAGAGCGTCCGAGTGATCCGGGGCCTCGATGCGGAGATCGCCCTGATCCCGCTGCCCGGGCACACGATCGGCCACTGCGGCGTCGCGATCAAGGCCCGAGACGGCTGGCTTCTCCATTGCGGTGATGCCTTCTTCCACCACGGCGACATCGATACGCCGCGCCGCTGCCCACCGGGAATGCGCATCTACGAGACACTCGCTCAACACAGCGGCAGAGAGCGCCACCGGAACCTGGAGCGGTTGCGGGAACTCAACCGTGAGCACGGTGACGAGGTGACCCTGATCTGTTCGCACGACGCGCGGATGCTGGACGATTCGCAGGCGGCGATGAGTTTGGACGCGGGTCGCGGTCCTAGCTGACAAAGGCCACCGAAGACGGAGAACGATGGACCAGCCCACCGCAGAGGACGCGCTCGAGAAGCTGAACGCCCTGGTCGGCGAGTGGACGATGGAGGCGACGCCGCCGGGGGGCGAGCCGTGGCCCGGCGAGGCGCGGGTCAGCTTCGCGTGGCACGAGAGCGGGCGCCACCTCGTCCAGCGCTGGAGCGTCGACATGCCCGAGGCTCCTGACGGCACCGCGATCATCGGCTGCGATGCCGCCGAGGGCCGCTACTTCCAGCTCTACTCCGACGATCGAGGTGTCTGCCGCGTCTATGAGATGAGCATCGACGACGGCGAGTGGAATCTGTGGCGCCAGGGCGAGCCGTTCGCGCAGCGGTTCACCGGCCGCTTCGAAGACGACGGCGACACGATCGCCGGCCGGTGGGAGCTCGACGAAGGCGACGGCTGGAAGATCGACTTCGATCTGACGTACCGCCGGGTGAACTAGACCACCGGGCGCCCACCGAGTCGAGCAGGACCGCCAGCCAGGGATTACGGTCGCGGGAACCCCAGACCGAGATCGCGGCGCGTCCGCCCGGCCGGAGGATCCGCGACGCAATCGCGGTCATCCCGGGCGACGTCGGAGAGGACCGCCCCGCCATCCGGCCCGGGCTCACCTCCAAGTGGTTAGGCTCGACCCCGGGATGGCGCTGAAAAAGGTTGGACTTGTCGCGGCCTCCGCCATCTGCACGATCAACATCTGGACCGGAGCGCCGCTGTTCGCGGTCTGGGTGGGATCGAAGGTGCAGGGGTCGCTAGGGAACCTGAGCATGACCGCCGTCTTCTCGGTGATTCTCGTGCTCGCCGTGATGGTCTTCGCGCTCGGTTTCCTGCTCACCTGGATCAACGCCCGCTACGACGCGCTCACCGGGCGTCCTTCGACGGCCCGGCAGACATCGCCCTGGCTGCGGAGCATGCGCGACGAGCGCGAGGAGGACACCCGCCGCAAGTACGGGATCAGCCCGATCGAGCGGGTCGTCGTCGGGAGCGTCGTCGCCGGTGTCCTCGCCTTCGAGGTCTGGTTCTTCTTCTTCGCCGGCTCGTCCCTTCCGAACCAGTGAGCACTGCCGCGAAGACCGTTCGCCAGGCGGACCCGGCGGAGATCCCGGCGATCGCCAAGGCCTTGGCGCGGGCGTTCCACGACGATCCGGTCTCGACCTGGACCTGTCGCCCGGACGGGTTGCGCCCGGCGGTCCTCGAGCGGTTCTTCGGCGCGCGAATGCGCCAGCTCGCTCACGGCGGGGAGATCTGGACGACAAGAGAGCTCGCCGGTGCTGCGGTCTGGGCCGCTCCCGGGCGATGGAAGACGAGCGTCCGTGACGACCTGGAGCTGGCTCGCTCCGCTCTTCACCCGCGGCTGCTGCTGCGAGCCCCGATGGTGGCGCGCGGCCTGCTTCGCATCGAGGGCAGGCATCCGCCGCAGCCGCCCCACTGGTACCTGGCGATCCTGGGGACCGAGCCCGCCGCGCAGGGGCAGGGGCTGGGATCGGCGATGCTCGGGCCGGTGCTCGAGGCGTGCGACCGTGACGGGGTCGCCGCCTACCTCGAGTCCTCGAAGGAGCGGAACTTCGCCTTCTACGGCCGCCACGGCTTCCGAATCACTGAGGAGTGGCACCTGCCCCGCGGCCCGCGCGTCTGGGGGATGTGGCGGAACCCGCGGAAGTAGCTCTACGCCGGCTAACGCCTGTAGCTGACCAGCTCCTCCCGGCCGCCCCCTCCGGAGACGCCGACCGCCAACACCGGGCCGACTCCTTCGGCATAGAACTTGTGCTCCACCTCGGGCGGGTCGCTCAGGGGGTTGGTGTCCTCGGTGTGCAGCGTGTCGTTGAACTTGCCGAAAGGCACGTTGGCCGTTGCGCCAAGGGCCAGCACCACGGCCCAGTCCTCGGCCTCGCCTTTGAGGTACTCCTGCCGATACGCGAGCCCAGGCTGCGGGTCCGCGGGCATCGCGATCCCCGGTTGGGCCCCGCTGACGCCGGCCTCGAATGATCCCTCCCGCGACACGACCTTTCCAGCTTCTAGTTCGGCCGTGTCCTCGCCCAGATACCAGACGTTGCCGTCCGAATCCTGGGCGTACCAGTCGTCCGTCACCTCGACCGGCTGGCCGTCCTCGCTGACGACGTCGTGGACGACCCGGGCCTCAATCCCGTTCGCGATCCGCTTGGTCCGGTCGGTGACCGTGACGACGACCCGCTGCACCGTGTCTCCGTCGGTCTCGCGGTAGACCCAGCGGCTGCCCGGCCTCATCGGCCAGTACGGGTTCGTGATCTCGGTGGTGAACTCGGCGGGATCAAGGCTGACGGCCTCGGCGTGCTGCGGCAGGGTGGACGAGCCGGCCTCGGTCATCTCCGAGGCCGACTCGTCGTCCGACCCGCAACCGGCTCCGAGCAGGAGCGCCGGGAGCAGCGCCGCGGCGGCAACGATCCGCGGAGCCATTGCCTACTCGCTTCCGTCGTCATCGTCGGGGCTCTCGCTGTCGCCCTCGACGACTACCTCGCCGTAGCTCTCGTCGAGGCGGACGTCGACGGTCTCGCCGTCCGGCTTGGTCACCTCGACCTCCCAGGTGGCGCCATCTTCGGAGTCGCGCTCGACCGCGTTGGCGGTGCCGCCGCCGGTGATGTCGAGCGCCGTGGCCTTCGCCCGATCGGCGCCGGGCCCGGTGGCCTGAGCATCGCCGTCGTCATCCCCGCCCGCGATCGCGAGCGCGGCGCCGGTCCCACCGGCGGCAATCGCGAGGATCGATCCGCCGACGATCGCGTACTTCCTCGTCAGCTGCATCTGCTCGCTCCTTTCATCCGTTCACCATGCCGGATCGTTTCTACGGACGGCGGATGAATCGCCGGTGAATGCGTCAATCAGCTGGTCGGTGGGGTTCAGGCGGGGAGGCGGATCCAGACGTCGGCGCCGCCACCCTCACGGTTCGAGGCCCCCGCGTTGCCACGGTGGGCATGGGCGATCGCCTCGACGATCGCGAGGCCGAGGCCCGTCCCACCCCCGGTGCGACCCGAATCCGCACGGCTGAATCGCTCGAAGGCACGATCAACGAACTCTGGTGGAAAGCCAGGACCGCGGTCGGTGACGTGCAGTTCCACCGCACCTCCCAGCTGGACGGCGCGCACCGTGATCCGGCCATCGCCGTGACGGAACGCGTTGTCGACCAGGTTGGCAAGGGCCTGCTCGAGCCGGATCCGGTCCCCCTCCACCCGGAGTCCATCGGCGGGCTCGACGACCAGCTCGCGTCCGGCCTCGGTGATCCGGTCGCCGAACCGGTGGCGAACCTCGCCGAGCAGGTCGCCGACCCCGACCCGCTTCAAGTCGAGCGCCAGCTTGCCCTGCTCGGAGCGGGCGAGGACGAGCAGGTCCTCTGCTAGCGCGATCAGCCGGTCCACCTCAACCACGGCCGAGGAGACCGCGGCGCGGAGCTCGTCGGCGGTCTGGCCGTACCGAAGCGCCAGCTCGAGCTCCGTCTTGTGGAGGGCGAGCGGCGTCCGCAGCTCGTGACTGGCGTCGTCGACGAATGCCCGCTCGCGAGCGAGTGCCGCCTCGAGCCGGTCGAGCATCTCGTTCAGGGTCTCGCCCAGCCGGCGGAGCTCGTCCTCGGAATCCGGCAGCGGCAGGCGCTGGTCGGGCTCCGAGGCCTTGATCTCGGCCGCGCGCCTCCGCATCGTCTCCACCGGCCGAAGCGCGGTGCCGGCGACCGCGTATCCGGCCAGTGATGCGAGCAGCAGCGCGACTGGGCCGCCGATCAACAGGATCGCCAGCAGGTCCGCCAGCGACTCTTCGCGGTCGTCGACCGAGGCACCGACCAGGACGATCATCTCTCGCCCATCCGCCGCGCTCGGCCGGGCGAGTAGCCTCGCCTCCCCCTCGAGTCCCGGTACCGACGGCCGGTCGAAGAAGCTCTCACCCCGCTCCGCCCGCTCCAGCTCCCCCTCGGTCAGCAGCGGGCCCTCGGTCAGCTCTGGAGTGGCGTCGACTATCTCCCCGCTCGGCGTGAGTACCTGGGCGAAGCTCTCCTCCCGGTCGATGTCGGCACCGGGATCCCGCAGGCCGCCCCCGGACCGAGCCACCAGCGCGGCCAGGTCCCCGCCACGGTTTTGCAGTCCCTGGTCGATCGTCTCGTTCAGCTGGTGCTCGTAACGGAGGTAGATGAACAGCCCGAGCGCGCCGAGAACGACTGCCATCGCCGTGGCGAACACCAGGGTGATCCGAAGCCGGATCGGCAGGCGGCTCACACTCCGGCGTCCTCCCGGAGCCGGTATCCCGCGCCCCGCACCGTCTCGATCGAGCGGACGCCAAAGGGCGCATCGACCTTTCTTCGGAGAAGGCGGATGTAGGAGTCGACGATGTTGGAGCGGTTCTCGTACTCGTAGTCCCAGGCGTGCTCGAGGAGCTGGAAGCGTGACAGGACCTCGCCCGGGCGGCGCATGAAGACCTCGAGCACGGCGAACTCTTTCGCGGAAAGCGCGATCTCCCGATCGCCTCGGCGGACCCGGCGCTTCGCCGGGTCCAGGGTGAGGTCACCGACCCGGAGCTCGGTCGGGCGCTCGGCGCCGCCGCGCCGCGCCAGTGCGCGGAGCCGGGCAAGTAGCTCCGCGTAGGAGAAGGGCTTCACCAGGTAGTCGTCTGCTCCCGCATCGAGGCCTGCCACCCGATCGGGCACCCCATCGCGCGCGGTCAGCATCAGGATCGGCGACCAGATCCGATCGTCGCGAAGCCGCCTGCAGACCTCGAACCCGTCGATTCCGGGGAGCATCAGGTCGAGGACGATCGCGTCGTACTCCGTCGATCCGGCCATCCAGAGGGCGTCCTCCCCCTTCGCGGCGAGGTCGGCGGCGATCCCCTCCCGGCGAAGGCCTTTGCGGATCAGCCCGGCCATCTTGACCTCGTCCTCGACGATCAACACGCGCATCTCGGCTCCCTGAGATTGTCCCGCGAAAATGAACGCTGGATGAAAGGCCCGAAACCCGCGTACCAAGTTGTACGGGTCCCCCGTACCCGGTTGTACTAAGTGGCCCTTGCGCTCGCCCGGGCTTCCTGCCACCGTGCAGGATGAAATTGGGTCCAGGCCGGACCCGGATCGTCCGAGTGAATCCAGGGATGGGATGAGCAGGACACCTCTCGCAAGCAGGCTGAGCGAAGCTGCGTCGGTGGCGGCCGAGGCGGCGACGCGCGAGGTCTCGACCGAGCGGGTGATCGAGGAGCGCGTCGCGGGGCTCACTCGCCGCG
>DASUYK010000055.1:0-3074 GCA_036377415.1 Solirubrobacterales bacterium | reverse complement strand
ACGCTCAGGAAGCCGCCGATCGTGGCCCTGATGATGATGCCGCCCACCTCGGCGCCCGCCGCGACGCTGAGCGGCGTTCTCGTGTCCTCGCGGAACTCGATCGTGCTCCCGTCAGGACCAGACGCAGTCCAGGTCTGATTGTTGTAGGTCACCGTGAACTGGCCGTCCGTGGCCGACTCATCGCCGGTGCTCGGAATCCCGTCGACATCGGTGATCGTCGTCGAGATCGAGGTGGCGGCGAAGTTCGTCTGCTGGACGCCCTCGACCGTGTTGGTCCCCTCGATGAACGTCGACACCGTGGCGGGAATCGTGTTCGGGCCCACCACCAGCAGGCCGAGGTTGTAGCCGGCGACGAAGATCGCGCCGGGAACGTTGGCCGTCTGGCTGAGGTTGCTCAGCGTGACGGTGCCACCCGGTACCACCGGGTCCGGCGCGTCGGTCGCGGTCGTATTGACCCCGATCTGGCTGTTGTTCGCGGTGACGCTGTTTCGACAGGCGTTGCTCACCTCGAGGGCGCTGGCCGAGCTTGCGGGCAAGACGAAGACCGCCGCGGCGGCCAACGCAAGCACGACAAGCGCCGATCTACGGCGCTTGGACATTTCTCACACTCCCTTCCGAGTGAGAGCCGCATCTATAGAACGCGGCGTTCATAGAACAAGGACGCATTGATATACCTAGAAACCGGCAATGTCAAGGGCAAAAAGTAGGCCGCGAGTATCTGCAGGCGCAACAGAAGAACATTAGGATTCCCAGGCATGTTCAGGGAGGCTCTGAACGGGATTCTCCGCGGGATCGCGCTTGCGGCGTCGGTTCTGGCGCTCGCGATGCTTGCGGGCTGCGGCGGCGACGATTCCGCCGACTCGACCGTCGCGGAGAGCGGATCGGCGGCGACCGTGAACGGGCAATCCGGCGGCGGATCACGCCCCGAGGACTTCGGCGAGGAGGCCGGTGCCGCGGACCGCGCCGCCACAGGCGCGTCGGTCCAGGATTTCCTCCGGGCGTTCGCCGACGGGGACTCGTCGACGGCGTGCTCGCTGATGTCGGCCTCCACCAAGGAGAACCTCGCGGTCTTCACCAGTCGGTACGCCAACGGCCAGCCCTGCCCGGAGCAGGTTGAGGCGTTGAAGGCGCAGGTCCCGGCGAAAAGGCTTCCGCAGCCCGGCAGAATCGAGGTGACCGGCGTGCGGATCGACGGCGACCGCGGCTTCGTTCTCTATCGCGACGCGGACGGAACCCCATTCGCCTTCCCCGTTACCCGGGAGGACGACGCCTGGAAGGTCGCGGCGATCGCCGGAGCGCGCCTCCAAGAAAATCCGTAGCTCCCTCGCCGTAAATCACGTACGCGCCAATACGTGATAAAAGGGAGGCTGGCCTGGTCCCCAAGGAAGGAGGGCGAGGGATGAGAGGGACGAAGAACTCCAATGAGCCGCGTCATTGGGCGGTGAGCGCCGGGTGACTACGGCATACATGGAAGCCACCGAAGTCGAGACCGGGCTCCCGCGCGAGCTTGGCGGGCTCTCCAAACAGGAGCGAATCCTCTGGTCGACGGTGAGGATGGCGGTTGAGAACGGATTTGAATCGGTGGCGGTGGACGACGTGGTGGAACGCGCCGGCGTCTCACGCTCCTCCTTCTATCGCTTGTTCGAGAGCCTGGAGGAGTGCATGTTTGCGGCCTACGAGAGGGTGATCAACGCCCTGGTCGCGCACGTCACCCGCGCCTTCGAGGGCCCGGGCTCCTGGCCGCAGAGGATCAGCCGCGCCCTGGGAGCGCTGCTCGAGGCCTATGCCGCGGAGCCGGAAGTGGCCCGGATGGCCACCGTCGAGGTTCCGGCGGCCGGGCCCGAATCGCGGCGCCGCTACCACGACGCCTTGAAGCGGCTACTACCGTTGTTCCGTGAGGGTCGCGCCTACGCCGAGGGCGAGACCCTTCCCGCCGACACCGAGCTGGTGGCGATCGGCGGAGCCGAGGCGATCATCTTCCGGGAAGTGGTTGCCGACAGGACCGAGGAGCTCCCAACCCTGCTTCCCGACATCCTCTTCACGGTCCTGGTGCCGTACGTCGGCCCGGACGCGGCCGCCACCGAGGTGCTGCGGACTCGAAGCCTCAGCCCTCGCTGAGCGACTCCCGAGCCCGCTCCCGTTCGGCGGCCGCCGCCTCGGCGCCGACGAAGGGCTGGGTGATCCAGTAGACGATGTCGGGCAACCGTGCCGGCAGGCGCGCCGTCGCCCCGTGGAGCACCTCGCTGTAGAGCAGCTCCTCGATGCCGCCGACTATCCCGATCGAGGTGAACCCCGGCAGCTCGAGCGACGACTCGCTCCGGCCGGCGTCGACCAGCTCGGCGAGCTGACGCAGAACCGCATCTCGGCGAACGAGCGCCTTCGGGCCCGCCGCGAGGACCTCGACGATCGCGAGCCTGGCCCCCTCGGGCCACTGGGCGAGCAGCTTCAGAAACGCCGCCATGCCGGCGCGGATCCGCGCAGCCCACTGTGCATCGGATCTCGCGTCGTATGCGGCGGACGCCGCCTCGAACAACCGTGCGGAGACATGGTCGTAGGTCGCGAGAAAGCAGTCCTCCATGTCATCGAAAAGGTCGTAGAAGGTCGCCCGCGACACACCCGCACCCTCGACGACGTCCACGACCCGAGTCTCCTGATAGCCGCGCTCGGCTACCGAGTCGATCATCGCCTGGATGATCCGCGCCCTCTGCGACTCGGTCACCTTCTCCCGCGGAAGGCCGTGGCGGCCCCGTGGGAGCTGCTTTCCGGGCTCGAAGGCCTCGTCTTCGATCGCTGTCTCTGGCGCCATCACTCGGTAGAAGCTACTGGGTAGGTCGGAGTCAGGCGCAGGTTCCCGGGCTGCTCGACACCGATGAACGTCTTGACCCTGCGCGACCGCGCGCCGTCGAGGCGCCGGCAGGCGCCCGGACGGGGGCGCCTGCCGGTGGGTCCCCGGCTGGGCCCCCCGTTAGTGGGTCGTGATGGTGAGCGACATAGTCCCGAGCGGAGCGCCGGCCCTGAAGTCGAACTGGGGAAACCCGCTGCGATTGGGGAAGACAGCGGTGAAGACGGAGGCC
>DASUYK010000054.1:0-3072 GCA_036377415.1 Solirubrobacterales bacterium | reverse complement strand
AGACGCGATACCTGGACGATGTTCGTCCCTCGTCCCCGATCCGCGAGCGCGAGGTTGGACGCGCCGGCGGTCCTTCGGCGCCATCCCTTGTCACGAAAATTACGAATTGACGACTCGGGGAGCCCCTGAATAGGGTCAGCGATCTCGGGAGGCTTACTGAAAGGGAGAAGGAATGAAGCTGAGGGGAGTAGTTGTCGTCGTCCTGCTGACGATCGGGGTTGTGACTGTCCCGCCCGCCCACGCGGCCTCGACCCGCGCCGAGTACATCGCCCAGGTGGACCCGATCTGCCAGTCGTTCGTGGGCCCGCAGAGCAACGCGCTCAGCTCGTTCATCAAAAACACGAAGCGCCTGGGACGGGTCGCGCAGGCGGCTGTGAAGTCCGGAAAGTTCAAGGCGTTGTTGAGGCAGATCAGACGGACCGCCGGAGCCCTGAACGGGTACGCCCAAATCCACGCGAGCATGACCGACCAGATCGTGGCGGTTCCCGCCCCGCCGAGCGATGCCGGGACGATCGGCACGTGGGTCAACGCCCGCAGACAGGCCGAAGGTCTTGCCAGGTCGGCCGCTTCGGCCCTCGATCGATTCAAGTTCAAGGTGTTCCTAAAGCGACTCGACCAGTCCGATGCGGCCGAGTCCGCGGGCATCAGCGCCATCTCCGGGATCGGCTTTCAGGTTTGCGGAGTGAGCGTCTAGAGATTTGGGCCGAGGCCGTGACCTTCTCGCAGGAGGCGCACCAGTGAGCGCTCGGATACGGAACCGTGTCAGATGGCTCGTGCTTCACGCCGCGTTGACCGCCGCGCTGTTTGGCGCCGTCCACACCGCCGACGCCAGGCTCGCTCACAAGAGCGTCATCCCGGGGCCGTCGGCGCGCACCGCGAACCCGGCTGATTGGCAGTTCACCGTCGCCGTGCGCTCCGCCAGGAGTTTGTGTACGGGGGTTGTCGTCGGCCCCACCAAAGTGGTTACGGCGGCGCATTGCCTCAGCGCGCCGGGAGCGATGCAGGTGATCGCGAACCAGATCAGCCTCTGGAGCGGCGGCGGGGAAACCCTCGGAGTCCAGGGGTTCGCAACCGCTCCGGGTTGGACTAATCGCGGATTAGGCCTGACGCGTCGCGGCTTCGCGAGCGACCTGGCGGTTCTCACTCTCTCCGCCCCCACGACCGCGCCGCCTATCCGGCTGGCGAGCCCGGAAGAGGACGCGGCGTACACCGGGACCAACTCCCGCCTGGAGGTTGCCGGCTATGGCGTCCGCAATCCGTTCAGGTGGGGCAAGCCCAAGTTTGGCGTGCTTACCGCGTCCCCGGCCTTCGTCAGGGGGAACGGCTGCGGCCGCGTCTACGCACCCGCGACGATGATCTGCGATTCGGGACCGCGCAGTAAGTGGGTGGTGAGCAGCGGTCGAAAGCGGAGGTCAGTTCAGTCCGTCCCCTGTTCGGGGGACAGTGGAGGTCCGATGGTCGCGAGGACCTCCGGCGGACCCGTGTTGGTCGGCATTACTGAAGCCGCGGCCTCTCCGACAAAATCTGGCAGCCGGTTCTACGGGGTGCTGTGCGGGCTGCATGGCTACAACACGATCCACACCCGCGTTGCCGCGTACCTGGCGTTCATTCAGGCCAATCTGTAGCGCGGCCTGAGAAAGAAACCCTGGCGGCTTGCTTCGAAGAGCAGCGGTGGAGCCCCGCGGCGCTCATCTTCCATCCCGATACCTCGAGAACCCGCGCGAGGCAGCGCAGCCCCGCGCGGGTTGCTCGAGATTTGACTCGATGTCAGCCGCAGATGATGTAGGCGTGGGCCGTGACGCCCCGGGGACCGGCGTTCGAAGCCTGCACGTACCCACGTTGTTACCACCCCGAGCGATTTCTGCGTGGCGCGGGACCTGCGGGGCGAAGGTCTCGATGCTCCCGTCCCCTCGGCGATACTGCATGGGCAATGCCGGAGGAGAACGTGGAGTTGGTCCGGCCGATCTGCAAACCGGCCAATCGCGCGGCGCGATGGAAGCGATGGGCTAGGTGATGCAGCGAACGACGACAGTCGGTCTCGGCCTGTTCGCGGCCTGGGCCTGCCACGACCTTGAAGAGCTGTTCACCATGCGCGAGACTTCACGCGTAGTCGCCGCCCGGATCCCGGATTGGGTTCCGATTCCTGACGATGTGCGGCAGGACGGCCTCTCCCAGCAGCACGTCAACCTCTCTATATCGCTGGTGGGCGCCTACCTCGCCGGAGTCTGCGCCGTCGGCGTTCGCTCGCAGGGGCGCTCGCGCCTCTTCCGCAGTGCGCTGCTCGGCTTCGGCCTGCACGGCTTCGCTCACATCGGAGGGACCATCGCCCTGCGGCAATACACCACCGGTGTGGCGACCTCGCCGACGATCGTGATCCCGTACTGGCTCTGGGCGCGTCGCGCAATCGCCCGCGAAGGCCTTTCCGACCGTGAGGGCACCGCCCGATGGGCTGCCGCCACTCTCCTTCTCCTTCCCGTCGTTCATGTGGCCACCCGACTCTTGCTGAACGCCGTCGAAGCCGCCGGGCTGCGGGAGTAGGCGATGTCGGGAGAGAACGTGGAGGTCGTACGCCGCCTTTACGGTTTGTGGCCCGACCGCGTCTCCGCCGTCGAGGAGGTCCTCCATCCCGACGTCGTCATTGATGTCTACTCGCGAAACGTCCTCACCCCCGCCCTCTATCACGGCTTCGATGGCTTCCGGCGCTTCTTGGAGCGAGTCGAGGAGGTGTGGGAGAACCTTCAAGTTGAACCCGAGGAGTTGATCGACGCGGGTGACAATGTGGTCGCGACCGTTCGGATGTGGGGGAAGCGACGCGGCAGCGAAATGAAAGCCGAGACACGGGTGTTCACCATCTGGACATTCCGCGAGGGCAAGGTGCTGCGGTACACGAGCTACCAAACGAAGAGGCAAGCCCTCGAAGCCGCCGGGCTGTCGGAGTAGGCGATGTCGCAGGAGAACGTGGAGGCTCACATGCGGGCGTTCGAGGCGGCTAACCGCCAAGACATCGGTGCGATCCTGGAGGAACTCGATCCCGAAGTGGAGTGGCAATCCGGCGATGCAGGGGCTGCTGGG
>DASUYK010000053.1:0-6936 GCA_036377415.1 Solirubrobacterales bacterium | reverse complement strand
CGGAAGCGAGGTCACCTCCGCGCGCCGGAAGTCGTCCTCGAACGATTCGCTGAGCTGCTTGTTTGCGCTCGCGTCGCCGAACTCCTCGATCCGGAACCCTGGATGCGCCTCCCCCAGACGCTCGACGACCGCAAGCGGGGCTTCGACCAGGTCCTCGGTAGTGACGTCGCTGTCCTCGCCCGGATCCGGGATCTCGAGAGTGACGAGCGCCGAGCGTCCGTCCCGCGAGATCGCGCCCTCGCTGCCGGCGAAGTAAGGGCTCTCGACGTCGACCACGTTCTCGGTCGCCTCGAGCTTGGCGACGACGTCATCGACGACCGCACGAAACGCGGGCTGATCGGCGGTCTGGCCGCCGCCCGCGCTCTGGATCAGGACGGTCTCGTCGGCGTTGTCCGGGAACGCGTCGGCGACCGCATGATCCGCCTCGCGAGCCTCGCCGACCGATTGGTCCTCGTCCGCGATCTGCTCGGTTCCGATCGAGCCGCCGACGAAGACGGCGAGGACGACGAAGACCAGCCACCCGACGATGGCCTTGCCGCGGTGGCGGGCGCTCCACCTTCCCGCACGCGCCGCAACGTTCGTGGTTCCTTCCAAAGCGAGCATCCCCCGGGGTCGTGAACTCAGGTGGGCCCATCATCCCCCAACGCCGGCCGACCGACAAGAGAGCGCCCGGAGGAACAGGACTGCCGCACCGGTCCGCACTCCAGAACGAGCTAATGACAGTTAACAAGCGAGAACCGAGCCGGCCCGCGCAGGGAGGTGCCGCTATGCCACCAGGTCGCTCCGGGACTCGGCGGAGATCCCGTCGCCCGACGGGCGCCCGGCGCCGGTCAACTCGCGCCATCCGGAACCTCCCAGCGCGGCCGCCGCCCCGTATGCCATGTCCGCGATCAGGTCCGGGAGATTCTCGGTGCGGCGGGCGCCTCGCGGCCAGGTCCCGATCGAGTTCAGCATGTGGAGGATCGCGAATGTGGCGCTCGTCCGCTCCTCCTCGCTCCGATCCGGGAAGCATCCTCCGAGAACGGCGATCCAGCGTTCGATGTACGGGCGCTCACGCCTGCGGTGACGCCGCTGGAAGGGCTCTGCGAGCGAACGGTCGTCGCGAATCAGGATGCTCGCGAGCTCCTGGTGCTCGTAGACGAACTCGGCGTGCGCCTTGGCGAGAAAGGCGAGCTCCTCCCAGGGGTCGTCGAACTCCTGGTCGCCGACCCGGATGAGCAGGGCGCTGACCGCCTCGTCGAAGAGCGTTCCGAGCAGCTCGTCCTTGCCGCTGAAATGACGATAGATCGCCGGCCCGGTGATTCCGGCCGTCTCGCCGACCTCGTCCATCCCGACGGCGTCGAAGCCCCGCTCATGGAAGAGACGCTGCGCCGCGAGCAGGATCTTCCTGTCGCGCTTCACCCCGCAACGATAGCGTACGTTCACAAACGCGCCGATCCCGAGGTTGTAGAGCGCGATCTCGTCCGCGGTCCAGGGCGGGTGATCTCGGACAGCTTCGCCCCGCTCGTGTCCGTACGGAGTGTCAACCGACCCTCAATGAGAACGCCCCGCAGAGCGGGGCGTTTTCAGGGTGCTACAGGGGAGGAGAGATATATGTGTTTGGATCGGCCTTATGTGTTGGCCACCGGTGGTGCTTCCTGGGCGGCCAGATGCTCGGTCGATCCACGTGGCACTCTAGGCCGGGAACCCCGAGCCCGGCAGGGATTTCGGAGGATTCGTGGGTCCTCTCGGTTATGGAAGGCAAAACCGATGGTTATGACCAAATTGAGGCCCGCTCAGCGGCGGCGGCGGATGAACCCGATGAAGTCCCGCTCCTGGCGCTGCAGCGAAGAGAGCGAGCGGCAGATCACGACGAATCGCCGGGGAAAGCTCAGGCCCTCGATCGGCCGGCGGTAGAGCCGGTCGCGGCCCTCACTGAGCGACAGCGCGGAGAGCAGAACGGGAGCCGAGCGCTGGAGTGCCTCGCGCTTCGCGACCGCGGTGCTCGCCGCCTCCACCAGGGGCTCGGCGAGGGAGAGCCCCTTCTCGGCCAGCACCGCCTCGACGCAGCGGCGGACGTGCGCGTCGTGGTCCCGCATGATCATCGGCGCGGTGAGGAAGAGCTCCCGGGGGATCTCCTCGCGCCGGTACCAGGCGTGGTCCTGGGGGACCGCCACCACCACCTCGTCCTCGAGCAGATCGAGCTCCTCGAGATCATCCCCGGGCGCCTCCGGGCCGGGTCCGGCAGCGGTGATCCCGATCGTCGCGCGGCCCTCTGAGACCATCGCCCGGACCGCGCTGGAGTTCGCGATCGTGAGCTGGACCGGAGGCCGTCGCGATCCGTCGGCCTGATAGGCGACCAGCTCCGGCGGGAGAAAGAACTCGGCGATCGTATGACTGACTGCGAGCTGAATCGGCGGCTGCTCGCGGGGGGCGGAGTCGAGCACCTCCTCGACGACCTCGGCCTGGTCGAGCAGCCTGCGCGCCTCCGGATAGAGTCGCCGCCCCGCAGCGGTTGGGACGACGCCGCTGCGGGAGCGATCGAGCAGGCGCCTGCCGGCTGCGGCCTCGAGCGACCGAAGCCTCTTCGAAAGGGCGGGCTGGCTGATCTGGAGGGAGACGGCCGCCCGGCCGAGAGTGCCGAGGTCGTACGCCGCGCAAAACGCCCGGAGCTCCGCGATCTCGGGGCCGCGGATCGCTCCTCGTCTGCCCTTCGTGGGGCTCGAGTCCTTAGGCATGGCGAAATGGTGGCGCAAGCCCCCCCTCAGGCGGGCGCGCCCTCGGCGAACCGGTAGCCGACCCGGCGCACGGTGAGGACGAGCTCGGGGTTCTGAGGGTCCCGCTCCACCTTCTGCCGCAGGTTCGAGATGTGGACGTCGCAGGCACGGACGTCGCCCCTGAACTCCGTCTGCCAGAGCTCCTCCATGATCTCCTTGCGCGAGAAGACCTGGCCGGGATTCTCGGCGAGGAGGCGCAGCACCTGGAACTCCGAGCGGGTCAGGTTGATCGGCTCCCCCCGGATCGTCACCAGGTGCCGGGCGAGGTCGATCGAGACCGGCCCCGCCTCGATCGACGTCCCCTTCGTGCCGGTCGAGCGGTCCAGCTCGCGGCGCCGCAGCTGGGCACGAACCCTGCCGAGCAGCTCGCGGACCGAGAACGGCTTCGTGACGTAGTCGTCGGCGCCCACCTCGAGACCGACCACCTTGTCGACCTCCGCGTCCTTGGCGGTCAGCAGGATGATCGGCACCGGGCTGTGGGCCCGTACCTCACGGCAGATGTCGAGGCCGCTCTTCCCCGGCATCATGATGTCCAGGATCAGGAGGTCGAAGCGGTCGTCCGAGAGGCTGCTCTCCGCCTCCTCGCCGTCGGCAGCGAGGGTGACCTCGAAGCCCTCCTGCTCGAGCGCGTAACCGACCGACTCCCGGACCGAGAGCTCGTCGTCCACGACCAGGATCCGGCTCGCCACCGGCGGGGCGGGGCTCATGCGACCGGGGTCGGGGTCGGCTTTGCGGCTCGCAGGCGGACCCAGAAGGTCGAGCCCGCACCGGGCTCGGATCGCAGCCCGATCTCCCCGCCCATGACGTCCACCATCCTCTTCGCGATCGAGAGGCCGAGTCCGAATCCCTCCCCTTCGAGCGTCCCGGATCCTCGGTAGAAGCGTTCGAAGACCCGATCCTGCTCCTCGGCAGGGATCCCCTTCCCGGTGTCCTCGACCTCGATCGTCACGGACTTCGCCTCGCCTCCGAAGGCGCGAAGAGTAATCGCGCCGGGAGCAGACGTGTGGGTCGAGGCGTTGGTGAGCAGCCCGATCATCACCTGGCGCAGGAGGACCGGGTCGCCCTCGGCGACCAGGTCCGGCTCGATCTCGGTCCGAAGCTCGACCCGCTCCGGGGTCTCGACCGCCCGGATCGACTCCTCCGCTGCGAGCGAGACGTCCACGACCTGGGCGGGATCGCGCTCGCCCGCCGCCTCGACCCGGGCGAGCGTGAGCAGCGACTGGGTAAGGCGGGTCATCCGCTCCGCCTCGAGGGCGAGCCGGGTGAGGAATCGATCGCGGGCATCAGGGTCGTCCTTCGCGCCGCCCTGGAGCACCTCGATTCCGCTGGTGATCCCGGCGAGCGGGTTGCGGAGCTCGTGGGCTGCGTTCGAGACGAACTCGCGCTCGGCCTGTTGGCGCTTCAGCTCCTCGGTGCGATCACGGACCACCATCAGGACGGCATGCTCCGCCGGGACCCTGCGCGCCTGGACCCCGTAGACCCTCCCGTCGATCGTGAGCGCCGGAATCTCGTCGGAGCCCCCGTCGGCTGCCCGGCGCAGCGAGGGGATCAGCGCCGCCGCGGGCTGCCCCTGGCGCACAAGCCTGCCGGCGGCGGGGTTGGTGAAGCGAACCTGACCGTCCTCACCGACCACGATCACAGCCTCGGTCAGGCCATCGAAGATCGCTGAGAGCCTGTCCCGCTCGGTGGCCAGCATGGAGAAGGTCTGGCGGAGCTCCTCCCGCATCGTGTCGAGCGAGCGGGTCAGGTCGCCGATCTCGTCGCTCCCTCCCGCCGGAAGGCGGGCATCGAACCGCCCCGCCGCCATCTGCTCGGCGGCGCGGGCAAGCCGCTTCACACGGATCGCGATCAGCGACGAGACGATGAACCCGACCAGGATCCCGATCGCGATCGCGATCAGCAGCGCGCGGAGACGATCGCCCTGGAGCTGGTCGAACGCACGGGTGAGCGCGGGAGGGGGCTCGGCGCGGACGATCACCGCCCCGCGCACGTAGCTCTTGCCGAAGATCGGAGCCGCCGCGACGGTCAGGTTGCCCGGGAGTGCCGCCCGATAGCGGCGTCCGTCGAGGGCGACGCGGACGGCGTCCCCCTGCTGCTCGACCGTCGCCAGGGCGGCGAGATCCTGGCCGGACGCCAACGGGTTGCCGTGTCGGTTTACGGCCCACGCGTCGAAGGTCTCGCTGTTCACCGCCACGAGCTCGGCGCCGGCCTGCGGCTTCTCGAGCTTCGCCAACCGGTCGGCAAGGCTCGACGTCTTCCCCACGGCCAGGTCCGCGGACTCGCTCTGCAGGGTTCGCCCGGTGGAGTCGTCGACGAAGACGTAGACCGAGGCGGCGGTGATCAGCGCCACCCCTGCAAAGGCAGCCCCGAGCCAGAGCCGCATGGGGACCCTGCGGCCGCTCTCCCCGCCCCGCGTGGTGGCGTTGGCCATCGTCGACAGATTGTTACCGCTTGCTCACAATCGTGTGAGACCAACCACCCGACCGGGCGGCGTGGATCAGGAGTCGAGGGCCGCGGAGAGCCGCAGCCACAGGGCCTCGAGCGCGAGCTCCTCGGAAACGTTGACCCGGAGGCGGCGCCGGGTGTCGAGGACCCACTCGAGGGCGGTCCGAGGGTTGGCCGGCTCGAGTCCCTCGGCATCCTCGGCGAGCTGGTCCCGGCGGTCCGCATTCAGGACCACCAAATCCGCGCCCGTCGCGACCGCCGCCAGGTCCCGGTACCAGGCGCAGCAGAGGGCGAGACCGAGATCGAGCGCCTCGGTGCGCGCTCGGCGCTCGGTCCGCTTCACCTGCTCCGCTGCCTCGCGGGTGAGCTTTCCGGAACGGCCGGGCCTGAGCACGGTCTCGGCCTCCTCGAGCAGGCGTCGCTCCTCCGCCGCACCCGCCTCCGCACCGGCTTCGGTCGCGGCGTCGAGCAGCTCCCTCCACGGTTCCGCCGGACCATCCTCGGAGAACGGCGCGCGCGCGGCCGCCTCGGCCGTCTCCCGAATTCGCCTACCCCGTTCGCCCAGCAGCAGTCTGGCGAGCTCGACGTCCCCGCCGCTCAACCTCGATGCGGCCGCTCCCGCCTCACCGGACCCGAGGACCTCCTGGACTGCGTCGGGTGCCAGCGGTCCGAACTCGACCGGCGCGCAGCGCGACAGGATCGTCTCGGCGAGCAACTCGGGCTCCGAGCAGATCAGGATCAGGTGCGTGAACGCCGCCGGCTCCTCGAGCGTCTTCAGCAGCGCGTTCTGGCTCTCGTCGCGGAGATCCTCGGCCTCCTCGATCACGAACACGCGGCGCTCCCCTTCCGCCGGGCTGAGGCTGGAGGCCCTGATTACTGACTCCCGCACGTCCTCGACGAGGTGCTGCGCACCGGGCGGGCGCAGCCAGACCAGGTCGGGATGGGGGGAGGGATCCAGCATCGCGCGCCGCCGCGCGTCGTCGGGGTCGGGGGCGCCACCCGCGAGCAGCTCGGCCGCGAACGCCCGCGCGGCCTCCGCCTTCCCGGATCCGCGCGGTCCGCGGAAGAGGTATGCGTGCCCCGGCGAGCCGAGGGCGGCCGCCAAAGCCGCCCGCGCCCTCGGCTGGTGGCGGGTTGCCGCGGCGAGCGCCTCCGGGATCCGCTCAGCTCGCGCCGCGATCATCAAGGCACGCTCGCTCGCTGGCCGCTCACCTCGGCGAGCACCGCGGCATGGACGGAATCGCGGTCGGCCTCGGCGTCGATCACCCTGACCCGGTCCGGGTGACGTCGCGCCACCTCGTCGTAGCCCTGCGCGACCCGGCGCTGAAGCTCGATCCCCTCCCCCTCGAAGCGATCAGCCGTGCGCCGACCGATCCGAGCGGCGGCTCGATCGGGATCGATCCGCAGCAGCAGGGTGAGGTCGGGCCAGACGCCGCCGGTCGCGAGGTCGCAGACCTCCTCGACCCTATCCGTGCCCAGGCCCCGCGCGACTCCCTGGTAGGCGACGCTGGAGTCGCTGAACCGATCGCACACCACGTCGCGGCCCCGCTCGCGAGCGGGGCCGATCACCTGCGCCACCAGCTCCGCGCGCGCGGCGCAGAACAGGAGCAGCTCGGCGCGCGGGTGGAGCTCGATCGCCGGTTCCTTCAAGAGCTCCCGCATCCGCTCGCCCGCCGGGGTGCCGCCCGGTTCTCGCAGGAGCAGCGCGTCCTCACCGAGGTCGCGGGCGAGCAGC
>DASUYK010000052.1:0-3461 GCA_036377415.1 Solirubrobacterales bacterium | reverse complement strand
CGAGCGAACCCTCGAGTACGCGAAGGAGCGCGAGGCATTCGGGCGCCCGATCGGCCGCTTCCAGGCGATCCGCCACAAGTTCGCCGAGATGTCGGTGAAGATCGAGGCGGCGAAGCAGATGGTCTATGCCACGGCCTGGCGGTTCGCGAACGGCGAGTACCCGGTCCGCGAGATCACCCAGGCGAAGCTCTACGCCTCCCGGATGATCGAGGAGGTCTGCGACGACGCGATCCAGATCCATGGCGGCTACGGCTACATGAAGGAGTACGAGGTGGAGCGCGCCTACCGCGACGCCCGCCTCAACCGGATCGGCGCCGGCACCGACGAGATCATGCTGGACGTGATCGGGCGCAGCTACGGGCTGTAGGGGCAAGCGGCCTCGACGCCGCGAGGCCGCCCACCCCGAACGACGAGCGGTCGGATCGGAACTAGACGTTTTTTCCGTCGCCGGATTCGAGCTCCTCGATTCGCCGCTCGAGGAAGGCGCGCTGGACCGGGTTGCTCGAGAGCTCGAGACCGCGCCGGTAGGCGTCCTCGGCCTCCTCGTCCCGGCCGAGTCGCGCCAGCAGGTCGGCGCGGGTCACGTGAAAGGGCGCGTAGCGGTCGAGGCCCTCGATCCGGTCGATCAGCTCGAGTCCCTCCTCCGGCCCGCTCTCCATGGCGACCGCGACGGCCCGGTTCAGCTCGATCACCGGTGAGGGCTGAATCTGCCGAAGCTGCCCGTAGAGCAGCGCAATCCGCCCCCAGTCCGTGTCCTCCGGCCGCTTCGCCGCCGCGTGGACGGAGGCGATCCGGGCCTGGGTCGAGTACGGGCCGATCACGCCGCGGAGCGTTCTCACAAGTGCCAATCCCTCTTCGATCTGCTCGCGGTCCCAGAGCGAGCGGTCCTGGTCCTCCAGCAGCACCATCTCTCCCGCGTCGTCGAGGCGCGCCTCACGACGTGAGTGCTGGAGCAGCATCAGGGCCAGCAGGGCACGCGACTCGGGGTCGTCGGGCAGCGTCTCCACCAGCACGCGCGCGAGGCGGATCGACTCGTCCGCGAGCTCGGTGCGGATCAGCGAGTCCGATCGCGAGGCGAAGTAGCCCTCGTTGAAGATCAGATAGAGGGTCGCGAGGACCGACGGGAGCCGCTCGGGAAGCTGTTCCTCCGAGGGGACCTCATACGGGATGTTGGCGTCGCGGATCTTCATCTTCGCGCGAACGATCCGCTGGGCCATCGTGGCCTCGGAGACGAGGAAGGCATCGGCGATCTCGGCCGTCGTCAGACCGCCGAGCATTCGCAGCGTCAGCGCGACCCGCGCCTGAGGGCGGAGGGCCGGGTGGCAGCAGGTGAAGATCAGCCGGAGCCGGTCATCGGGTAGGTCCGGATCCGCCTCCTCCTCCAGGTCCTCGGAGCGCGGCTCCAGCCGCTCGAGGCCCTCGAGGACCTCCTTCTTCACCTCGTGCGTCCGCGCCCGGCGAAAGCGATCGATCGCCTTGTTCCGGGCGACCCGGGTGATCCAGGCGCCCGGGTTGTCCGGGATCCCGTCGCGCGGCCAGCGCTCCAGCGCGACGACGAACGCCTCCTGTACGGCCTCCTCCGCCGCGTCGAAGTCACCGAGGACGCGAATCAGACTGGCGACCGCCCGTCCCGACTCGTGCCGGAACAGGCGGTCGATTTTCTGAGACGAGCTCTCTATGACTTGGCGGGGGTCGCTCCGGCCTCGGCCGGGTCCTCGTAGCCGTATTCGGCGTAGTCCATCACCGGGCGCACCTCGATCGCGCCGCCGCGGATCGGGACTCGCTTCGCCCACTCGAGGGCCTCATCCATGCCCTGGCACTCGAGCAGGTAGAAGCCGCCGACCTGCTCCTTCGACTCGGCGAATGGACCGTCCGTGATGACCCGCTCCTCGTCGCGACCGCCGCGGACGGTCTTGCCCTCGCCGGTCGGCTGGAGGCCGTCGCCGGCGATGAAGGCACCAGCCTCGACCGACTCCTTGCCGAAGCGCTCCCAGTTCTTCATCTCCTCGGCCATCTGCTCGGGCGTGATGTCCTCCCAGCCGCCCTCGGGGCCGATCAGGATCAGCATGAACCTCATCTTCGACCCTCCTTCGCCGGCTAGGCCGCCGCCTTGACGGGACCGGGATCGAAGTCCTCATACCCGAGGTCGGTGAAGTCCATCACCGGCCGGACCTCGACGGTGCCGTCGTGGAACGGGATCCCCTTCGCGTACTCGATGGCCTCGCCCATGTCCTTGCACTCGAACAGGTAGAACCCGCCGAGCTGCTCCTTCGACTCGGCGAAGGGGCCGTCGCTCACGACCGGCTCCTCCCCCTCCTTGATCTTCACCGTCGACGCGGTGGCGCTCGGCTGGAGCGCGTCGCCGGCGATGAACGCTCCGTTCTCGACCGCTTTGCGCGTGTAGGAATCCCAGCGATCCATCACGGCCTTCATCTCCTCCGGGCTGGCGTCCTCCATGCCGCCCTCTTCGCTGATCAACGCGAGCACGTACTTCATGGTCTTCCTCCTACTTTCGCCGGATATCTACGCGGCCGCCCGGACCGGCGCGGCCGTATGGCTGTCGTACCCGTACTGCGAGAGGTCCCGAACCGCGCTGACCTGGATGTGGCCGTCGTTCATGGGGACCTTGCTCGCCCAGGCAAGCGCCTCGTCGAGGTTTGCGCACTCGAGCAGGCAGAAGCCGCCGAGCTGCTCCTTCGACTCCGCGAAGGGGCCATCCGTGGTGATGCGCTCGCCCGAGTCGGTGATCTCGATCGTGGTCGCGGTCGAGCTGTCCTCGAGCGGCTCGCAGGCGATCAGCGCGCCCGCGTCGACGGCCTCGTTCTCGAAGGCGTTCCAGCGTTCCAGCCCCTCCTTCATCTCCTCCGGACTGGAGTCGGCCATCCGTGACTCGACGTAGAACGTGAGCAGGTACTTCATTCGTCCCTCCTTGTCCTCGGCGACGCGGATTCGCCGCCTCACATTAACGACGAACGGGCTGGGCCCAAATCGACGGCGATGGGCGAAAATCGCAGCGTGACGAGCGAAGGGCAATCCGTGATCCGTCGCTTCTACGAGCTGTCGCTCGCGGGAGATCCAGCCTGCTGGGCCCAATGGGACGGGAATGCCGTCATCAGCCCTCCCCCCGAGTTCCCCGAGACCTCTGAAACGAGTGGCGTCGAGAACATTCGACGCTACTTCGCCGAGTGGCAGTCCGTCTTCGGGACGAGCTGGTGGGACGGTCTCACCCTCGAAGGGGTCACGACGCTTCCCGACGGCCGCTTGATCGCCGACGTCACCTTCGACCTAGCTGGAAAGCGGAGCGGGGCGCCATTCCACAAGGACGGGGCGGTGATCTACACGGTCCGCGACGGGAGGATCGTCCGCGCCGAGCACTTCATGGACCGAGCGGCGGCGAGGGAGGCCGCGAAGGCATGAGCAACCTCGACCACATCCGCTCCTATTACGAAGCGCTCAACACC
>DASUYK010000051.1:0-8852 GCA_036377415.1 Solirubrobacterales bacterium | reverse complement strand
GCTCCCGTTTGCCGGCGGCGAGGCCCCGCCGCTGGAGCGCCTTCACCGCGCCGGTCCGCTTCCCGACGGCCTTCGCGACGTCCTCGAGACTCAGATCGCCGATCACGCGAAGGAGCAATACGGATCGCTGCTCGGGGGAGAGCACCTCGAGGATCCGCTTCACCTCCTCCGTCCCGATCCTGGCGAGGGCCTCCTCGGCGGCATCGTCCGCGACGCCGCCCGGCTCGGGCGGCTCGGAGGAGAGCTCGACCGGGCGCCGCGCCGAGTGCCGGCGCGCGTCGATCAGGCGATGGTGCGCGATCGTGAAGACCCAGGAGCGAAACCCGCGCTCGTCCCCCTCGAACTTTCCGATGTCGCGGGCGACCTGGAGGAAGACCTCGCTGAGGACGTCGTCCGGATCCGGGGCGGCATTGGCGCGCAGGTACCCCAGCACCACCGGGGCGAGCCCGCC
This sequence comes from Solirubrobacterales bacterium, assembly GCA_036377415.1. Classification (GTDB taxonomy): domain Bacteria; phylum Actinomycetota; class Thermoleophilia; order Solirubrobacterales; family 70-9; genus DASUPK01. Next base: position 8,401 of record DASUYK010000051.1, on the reverse strand, counting down.
GTAGAGCTCCCGCCAGGCGGCTTCATCCCCCTGCCTCGCCGCCCCCAGGAGCGAGATGAAGCGCTCCTCTGACATCCGATGCGACGGTAGCGGAGTTCCGGGTGCGGGCTCAACCTATCTACCGTCCGTCCATCCCCGCGCGGGTTCTCGCCGCCGCTCCAGGGCCCGCTTGATCCGCTTCCGGAGGTAGAGGACCGCGCCGATCCCGATCGCGAGCAGGACGACCACGACCGCGAGAGCGAGCAGCGGCTCCTTCAGGACGAGCGCGATGACCACCGCGACGATCCCGTCCTCGGTCAGGCTGGCGACGATGTTCGACACAGGCTCCGGCGAGGCGTTGATCCCGAGGCGAAGGCCGGCTTTGAGCCCGTGGCTCACCAGCGCCGTCGAGCCGCCCAGCCCGCCCGCGGCGACCGTCTCGGCGCCGGTCACCTGGTCGAGATCGGCGAACTCGATCCCGATCACGCTCCCGATCGCGGGCCGAATCGCCGTGTGGAGCACGTCCCAGGTGTTGTCGAGCAGCGGCACCTTGTCGGTGACGAACTCGATCGCGTACATCACCGCCGCCGCGACGAGGATCGGGGTGGTCGTGAGCTCGTCGGGGACCTCGCCGAACCCCGCCCGGCCGAGCAGGCCGAGCATCAGCACCGTGCCGTAGGCGTTCAGGCCGGCTGCGTAGCCGGCGCTGATCGCGGTTGGAAGCAGCTCCATCGGAGCGGCACCCTATGTCGGCCGCGGCGCCCTAGTTGAGCCGCTCGACCAGCATCGCCTCGCCCTGGCCGCCCGCGACGCACATCGTCTCGAGTCCGATCTGGTGGTCGTCGGTCTCCATCGCGTTCAGCAGCGTGCCCATGATCCGCGCGCCGGTCATCCCGAACGGATGCCCGAGCGCGATCGCGCCCCCGTGCCGGTTGAGCTTCTCGAGCGGGATGTCGCACTCGGCCATGATCGGGATCACCTGGGCTGCGAACGCCTCGTTCAGCTCCACGGTGTCGACGTCGTTCATCGTCATCCCCTGGCGATCGAGCACCTTCTTGATCGCTCCGATCGGGGCGACTCCCATGTACTCCGGCTCGTTCCCGTGCGTCGCGGCCGTCAGCACCTTCGCCTTCGGCTGAAGGCCGAGCTCCTTCGCCCGCTCGTCCGACATCACCAGAACCGCCGCCGCGCCGTCGTTGAGCGGGCACGAGTTTCCGGCGGTGACCCCGCCCCCACCCTCGAACGCCTCGGGGAGCTCCGCGAGCTTCTCGAGCGTCGAGCTCGCGCGTGGCCCATCGTCCTTCGTCACCTCGTTGCCGTCCGGCAGCTTCACGGGGACGATCTCACGGTCGAAGAAGCCGTCCTCCTGCGACTTCACGGCGAGCTCCTGGGAGCGCTGGGCGTACTTGTCCATGTCCGCCCGACTCACCTCGTAGCGCTTCGCCACGTTGACCGCCGTGATGCCCATGTCGATGTAGGCGTTCGGGGTGCCGTCCTTGCCGATCAGCTTCTCGTTCCGGTCCGCGACGCCGGCGGGCTCGGTGCGCTCGTTGAAGCGGCTCACCCACTCGACACCGGCGGCGACGTAGGTATCGCCCTGCCCGGCGCGGATCGCGTTCGCCGCGTGCCTGATCGAGTCGAGACTGGAGGCGCAATAGCGCGACATCGTCACCCCGTTGACCGTCTCGGGGAGCTTCTCGGAGAGCAGGACCATGATCCGGGCGATGTTGAAGGCCTGAAGGCCCTGGGGCATGCCGCAGCCGCAGAACACGTCCTCGACCGAAGCGGGATCCACATCGGGGTTGCGCTCGAGCAGCTGGTCGATGACGAAGGCGCCGGTCTCGTCCGGGCGTAGCTGGGCGAGGGACCCCTTGAAGGCCCTGCCGATGGGCGTCCGTACGGTGTCGACGATCACTGCTTCGGGCATCTGCCCCTCCTTGGGTTCGCTGTCGGTTGGTTCGGTGCCTCTTCCCGGGTGCGGAATGGTAGGGGGAGAGCGATTCCGAGGGCGCGCATGCTGCGCGGCCGGTCTGGACGGGCACTAGGATCCCTGCCGATGGCCGAAGCCGAGCCGAGTTCGCCGCGCATCCGCCTGCCCAAGGTGAAGCTGCCCACGCGCGCGAGGAAGAAGCCCGCGGCTCCGAAGTCCGACGAGACGGCCGCGACGCAGGAGGCGCCCGCCACGCCCGCAGCTGCGAAGACCACGGCAGCGACGCCGGCGAGCGCCGAGGCCGCGGCCTCCCAGGGCAAGTCATCCGATCCCAACCTGCAGCGGCGGATGGAGGGGCTCGAGGCGTGGATGGCCGAGATCGAGCACAGGCAGGGCCGGACCACCTACTTCGGCGCTGCGGCCTTGCTGATCGCGATCCTCGCCTCGGCGGCGGCGCTCTACTTCGGGATCACGGCCAAGTCCGACAGCGACGCTGCCCAGGACGACATCGACGAGCTCACGACGAAAGTCGACCAGCTCCAACGGGCCGTGACCAAGAACACGGAGGACACCCAGCAGACGCTGAACAGGACGGTCCAGCAGCTCCAGTCGTCGATCTCCGACCTCCAGCGCAAGCAGGCACAGGACGCGGCGAACATCTCGACCCTGCAGAGCCAGGTCGCCGCCGCCGCAGCCGGGGCGGCCGCGGGTACCGCGCCGGGCACGGCGCCGGGCACCGCGACCACGCCCGGCGCCACAACCACGAAGCCCTGAGCCGGGCATGAGGGTCATCCCCTCACGCACAACTTCGTGTCATTTCATACGAAGTTTCGCCAACAGCGCAACCGGCGGGCCACGCACGTCCGGTGCGTGGTCTAGCGTGACCCGCGGAATCGGCTCTCGAAAGGAGGTCCTCGAATGCCTGAGGGCTACTGCGTCAAGGAACGCAAGAAGGTCGAGATCAAGGACCCACAGCAGGTCACGATGAAGAACGGTCGCCCCGCGATCCAGGGCACGTGCCCGGACTGCGGGACGAAGATCTTCAAGATCGGAAAGCTCAACCCCTAGCTCGGGCTCTCCGCACTCGTGGGGATCCTCCCACGAGCGCACGGCGGCCCGCCGGGGTTGGCGGGACGCGTGTTCTGATCTCGTCGAGCAGGCGTGTCGCGACCTCGGCCGGCGTTTCATCCGGCCGAGCGTCGCCTTTCTGGGGACGGAAGAAGGTCACTCGCACGCGCGGGCGTCGCGGGAAGCGCACGTAGTCGGTCGCACCTTCGACGGTGCAGACTCGGATCTGCCCCATACCCGAGAGCAGCGGTCCGAGCCCCGGGCCCGTGACGCATCCCACCGCTGGCATACGCGAGACTTCGAGCGGATGGATCAGAAGCCACTCGAGCTGATCCTCGCTCGCAACTTCCTGACGAGCCTCTCGACGCCGGCCTTTCTGGCGGACGAGAGCGGCACGCTGGTCTTCTACAACGAGGCCGCGGGGGCGCTCCTCGGGATCTCCTTCGAGGAGTCCGGCCGGATGTCCCCCGAGGAGTGGAACCGCGCGATTGGACCCTTTGGGGAGGACGGCGTGCCGATGCCGGTCGAGGAGATTCCCACGACCAAAGCCCTACGGCGGGGAAAGCCCGCTCATGGGCGGTTCACGATGCGATCGGTGACCGGCGAGAGGTACGAGATCGAGTCGAGCGTCCTCCCGATCGTCGCCGAGGGCGGAAAGGGGGGAGCGATGATCTTCATCTGGCAGCACGCCGACAACCCCCGCGACGGGAGTTAGGGCCATATAGGCTGGTGGTCGGCGAGAGAGAGAGAATGAAGCTCAAGGTCTGGGGAGCAAGAGGATCGGTCCCAGCCCCGGGACCGGAGATGAACCGCTACGGCGGGAACACCTCGTGCGTCGAGCTCGAGCTTTCGGACGGTTCCACCCTGATCATCGACGCCGGCACCGGAATTCGCAGCCTCGGCGTCGGGATCGCGGCCAAGCTGCCGAAGATCAACATCCTGCTCACCCACCTCCACCTCGACCACATCCAGGGGCTGATGTTCTTCGCCCCCTGCTTCCGCTCCGACTCGGAGATCACGATCTGGGGCCCTTCGTCCCCGGAGGCCTCGCTCGAGGAGCGGATCTCACGCTACATCTCCGCGCCGCTCTCGCCGGTGGAGGTGCGTGAGCTCCCCTGCGACGTCAACTTCCTCGACACGCCCGCGAGCGAGTGGCAGATCGGACCGGCGACGATCCGCGCCGAGGCGGTCACGCACCGCGGCCCTACCCTGGGGTACAGGGTCACCGACGGCGACCGGTCCCTCACCTACATCTCCGACCACGAACCCGGCCTCGGCGCCCCGCTCGAGTCGCTCGAGCCCGAGTGGATCTCGGGCTTCGACCTGGCCCGCGGCACCGACCTGCTGATTCACGACTGCCAGTACACCGACGAGGAGTACCCGGACCACGTCGGGTGGGGCCATTCCAGGCTCACCGACGCGCTCACGTTCGCCCGCCGGGTCGAGGCCAAGCGGCTGCTGCTCTTCCACCACGATCCGCTGCACTCCGACGACTTCCTCGACCACCTCCACGAGGACGCGCAGGAGCGCTGGGTCGAGCTCGGCGGATCCAACGGGGCGGTCGAGATGGCCGCGGAGGCCCAGGAGATCGAGATCGAGCCCTCGGCGCGGGTCGCCGCAGCGGGCTAACGCCCGAGCGGCGGGGTTCGGTCCGCCCAGGGCCGCTCGACCTCGAGCTGCCCCGCCACCGAGATCAGGGTCGCCTCGTCGTTCGGGCGGGCGATCAGCATCACCGACCGAGGAAGCCCGCCGTCGGTGAATCCGGCAGGGATCGTGGCGGCCGGCTGGCCCGTGTAGTTCCAGGCGGCCCCGAACGGATAGACGTTGCTCATCCCGTGGAGCGTCCGAAGTGCTCCCTTGCCGCGCCAATGCCCGACCTCGACCGGGAGCTGCGCCGTCGCCGGGGTGATCAGCAGGTCGAAATCGTCGAACAGGGCCCGGATCCGCGCCGCCCCGCCGGGCATTCGATCCCTCACCTTCGCCAGCCGGCGGTCGCTGAACGTCCGCCCGATCCGGACGAACCCCTTGGTCTGGTCGGAGAGCCGCTCCGGGTGTGGCATCGCGAGCGCCTCGTCGCGGATCCCGCGGAGGTAGAGCGGATAGAAGTCGGTCGCGAGCCGGCCGTAGCTGGGAGTCGCCTCGCTCACCTCGTGCCCAAGGGATCGAAGGAGGGCGACCGTCTCCTCGTAGGCCGCGATCACCTCGTCCGCCTTCGGCACCGGCAGGATCGTCCTGGCGGTGCAGGCGATTCGGAGCTTCCCCGGCGCGGTCCCGGCCGCCTCCACCAGCGGCCGCTCGAGCGGCGGCGGGGAGTCGAAATCCCCCCTCTGGGCGCCGCTCATCACGTCCAGGTACAGGGCGGTGTCGATCACCTTGCGGCTGACGCAGCCGGAGGCGGAGAGTCCGTACCAGTACTCGCGATCCGGCGTCAGCGAGACCCTGTTTCGCTGCGGCTTCAGGCCGAACAACCCGCAGTACGCCGCGGGCCACCGGATCGAGCCGGCTCCGTCCGTCGCGTGGGCGATTGCGCACATTCCGGCCGCGGTCGCGACCCCGCTGCCGCCACTCGAGCCGCCGCAGGTCCGGGTCGGATCCCAGGGATTGCGGGTGTCACCCCAGGTCGGGCTCTCCGTGAACCCGTAGATCGCGAGCTCGGGCAGATTGGTCTTGCCCAGGATCACCGCGCCCGCATCGCGCAGCCTGCGGACGACGTGGCTGTCCTCCGTCGCCGGTCCGCCGTACGCGTCGGTCCCATTGGTGGTGACCTCCCCCGCGTAGTCGACGTTGTCCTTGACCGCCACCGGAACTCCCAGCAGCGGGGCGGGATCGCCGGAGGAGAGCCGTTTCTCGGCCGCCCGGGCGTCGGCCCTGGCGCCCTCGGCCAGGACAATCCGGTAGGCGTTCAGCTTCGGATCGATCCGCCCGATCCGCTCCAGGTAGAGCTCGACGAGCTCGGCCGGGGAGACCTCCTTCTGACGGACCATCTCGGCGATCCGCGCCGCCCCCGCGAATGCGACCTCGTCGCTCACGGGGGCATCCTAAGCCTCGCCGGTTGACGGCGAACACGTTATTCGCGAGGATCTTCGCCTTCTCGCGCTCGGCACGTCGACCCGAGCCGCCCGTCCAGCGGGTGGCGCCGCGGGGGGCCCATCCGAGGACGCATCCGCGCCCGCAGGATGGGGGGCACCGCGGCGACAGGACCCGCTGGTCGTGCGGTCGGGGTCCCTAGATCTTGCAGGTGGCGAGGCCGCGCTTCTCGAGATAGCGCTGGTGGTAGTCCTCGGCCGGCCAGAAGCTGCCGGCCGGCACGATCTCGGTCGCGATCGGCTTGCCGTGCTTCTCCTGCTCGCGCTCCCGGGAGGCGGTCGCCTCCCGCTCCTGGCGCGGGTCACCGAAGAAGATCGCGCTCCTGTACTGGGTCCCCACGTCTGGTCCTTGGCGATTCACCTGGGTGGGGTCGTGGAGCCCCCAGAAGACGTCCAGCAGCTGGTCGTAAGAGACCTCGTTCGGGTCGAAGGTGACCTGGACGGCCTCCGCATGACCGGTGCGGCCGGTGCACACCTCCTCATAGCTCGGCCGCTCGGTCGATCCGCCCGTGTAGCCGACCACCGCGTCCTTCACCCCGTCCGTGTTGCGGAACTCGACCTCCACCTGCCAGAAGCATCCTGCTGCGAATGTCGCGGTCTCCAACAAGTCGTCTCCTTCGTAGTGGACTACCGCTCAGTCCATCCTAGGCCGCCCTCGTTACTTCGTCCCCTGCTGCCGGCGAAGCCGGTGACGGATCGCCTCCACGACCAGCTCCCGGTCGTGCGCGTAGGTGAGCAGCTCCTCCGCCTCCGGAGCCGTCACCCAGCGCAGCTCGTCCACCTCGCTGTGCGGCTCGAACTCGCCGTCCAGCGGCTCCATCACCCAGTATCGGACGAGCTTGCGACGCCCCCGCCGGTCGAGATAGGCGACCCGCCGGAGCTCGGGACCCGGCTCGCACCGATATCCGGTCTCCTCCTCGACCTCGCGCAGAGCCGCCTGCTGCCAGCCCTCCCCCTCCTCGAGCTTGCCCTTGGGCAGGGACCAGTCCATGTACTTCGGCCGGTGGATCACCGCGACGCGGGTCTGACCGTCCCCATCACGGCGGAGGAGAACCCCGCCGGCGGCCGCCACCTCCGGCCTCCGACCTCCGATCTCGAAGTCGTCTTTGGCCACCGCTGCAGACTAGGGACAGCCCGCGGGCGCCCCGTCAGCCCTCGGCGAACTCGCGGAGCGCCCGCTTTCCGCGGCCGATCACCGGGTCGCCGTGGGCGAACAGCAGGTTGTCGAAGTCGCGCTCGAGCAGTCGCCGGTAGGCCTCGCGCAGACCCTCCTTGACGCCGTCTGGGTCGTCGCCCAGCAGCGGGTCCGGCACGAACAGGAGGTCCTCGCCGTACCGGATGATCCCGTCCGCGATCAGCAGGGCCCTCGCGTCGCGGATCAGCAGCGCGCTCTCATCCGGGCAGATCGCGCCCACCTCCAGGGCCTCGATCCCCGGAGCCACCTCGTCGCCGAAGTCGAATCCCTCGACCTCCGGTCCGCCCTCGAACTCGTGTAGCCCGGGACGAGAGCACTCGATCCTCGAACCGAACTCCTTGGCGAAGCGCTCGGCGTCCCGGAGGTGATGCCGGTTGCTGAGCAGGACGCGCTCGGGCGGGTCGTCGCGGAACTCGTCGATTCCCTCGGCCGGCAGAAGCGGATCGATCACGGCTCCGGAGGCGGGCACCCAGTGCGAGCTCACCGGCAGGTGGATCTTCGGATGCTCCGCCGTCCAGCGCAGGATCCCTGGCAGGACCTCGTTCATCGCCGCAGGGTAGTCGCGGCCCCTAGATCCACTCGAGGACCACCCCGAAGAGCAGGATCGCGATGACGACGATCGCCGCCATCGCGCCCACGATCCGCAGTCGCTCGAGGTTCGTCGGGCGGTCGTAGACGTACGCCGCGATCAGGAAGAACCACAGGTAGCCGAAGACGACGATCAGGGGGACGAAGGGGAAGTTCCACCACCAGTACTCCCAGTGGAAGTAGCCGGTTCCGTTCAGGAGCACCTCGACGAAGACCGCGAAGATCGAGAACCCGAGCGCGATCGTCAGGCGATTCGGCATCCCGAGCAGCCTCGTCCGCGGGTCCGGCGGCAGGGTCTTCGCGTAGACCACCCCGGAGATGGCGAACATCAGGGAGATCTCGATCCCGAGGCCGATCAGGATCAGGTACGCGGTGTCGCCGGTCACGGTCCAGAGCGCCGCGCGGTCCGAGAAATGGAGGATCAGCGCGTTCGCGATCTCGTTGATCCAGTCGGCCAGCCAGAATGCGATTCCCGCGAGGACGATGTCCCAGCGGCGGCGCTCGACCTCCACCGCGTACACGTAGAGGACCAGAACGAGCAGGGTGACGACGTAC
>DASUYK010000050.1:0-39468 GCA_036377415.1 Solirubrobacterales bacterium | reverse complement strand
AGGGCGTGCTGTTCGAGCTGGAGGACGTCACCTACTCGCGATCCGGAAAGGTCGTGCTTCGTCAGGTAAACGCCCGGATTCCGGTCGGCGCCAGCTGCGTGGTCGGTCCCTCCGGGAGCGGCAAGTCGACCCTTATGCGGCTGCTCAATCGTCTCGCCGACCCCGACTCCGGCCGGGTACTCCACGAGGGGGTCGACGTACGGGAGACCGACCCGCTCGCGCTTCGCCGAGAGGTCAATCTGGTCCCGCAGCTCCCCGCGCTGATCGAGGGGACCGTTCACGAGAACATTGCCTACGGCCCCCGCCTCGCCGGCCACAGCTTCGATACCCGGAGCTGCCTGGAGCTCGCCGGGCTCGACCCCGCGCTCGAGGGCCGCGACGCCTCGAAGCTCTCGGTCGGGGAACAGCAGCGCGTGATGTTGGCCCGGGCGCTCGCCCTGGAGCCCCGGGTGCTCCTCCTGGACGAGCCGACCTCGGCCCTGGACGAGGCGACGCGGGACGCGGTCGAGGGAACGCTCCGCCGATTGCGCGCGAGAACCGCGATCTCGCTCGTCCTCGTCACCCACGACAACGAGCAGGCCCGGCGCCTGGCCGACTACGTGGTTCGGATCGAGGCCGGCCGGGTCATGGCGCAGGGACCGACCGAGGAGGTCCTGGCGAGGCCAGGGGAGGCGGCCGTCGCCGCCTCGGAGGACGCCTCGTGACGGCGCCCCTTGCGGCGAGCTCGATCGACGTCTCGATCAGCGAGGTGGGGGCGGCGCTCGTCCTCGTCGTGATCGCGATCGTCGCTTCGCGCTCCTGGCACGCCGGGCTCGAGGAGGACATCGGGATCGCGGTGATCCGCTCGTTCGTCCAGCTGACCGCGATCGGCTACGTGATCACGCTGATCTTCGACGAGGACTCGTTCATCCTCGTTGTTGCGCTGATCGCGGTGATGGTGGTCTTCGGAGCCTTCACCGCCCGCCACCGTGCTCAGCTGGTGCCGGACGCGTTCTGGCCGCTGATCGCCTCCCTCGGGGTCGCGGCGGCGGCGACCCTCGGGCTGGTAGTCGCCCTCGGCATCTTCGATGCCACCCCGCGGTACCTCGTCCCGGTCGGCGGAATGGTGGTGGGCAACTCGATGACCGCCGCCGCGGTCGCGCTCAACCGCCTCGGCGAGGACGTCTCGGATCAGTCCCGCCGAATCGAGGCGAGCCTTGCGCTCGGCGCCACCTCCTCCCAGGCGATGACCCCGCTCGTCCAGCGCAGCCTGCGCTCGGGGATGATCACCCTGGTCGACTCGACCAAGACCACCGGCCTGATCTTCTTCCCGGGAACGATGGTGGGAATGCTGCTCGCGGGGGCGGACCCGACCGACGCCGTCCGGCTCCAGCTGATCCTCCTCTACGTCCTGCTCGGTGCGGCCTCGATCGCGGCGCTGATGTCGATCACGCTCGCGCGCCGGAACTTCTTTACTCCCGCGCACCAGCTCCGCGAGCCCCCCGCGCCCTAGGCGGAGGTCGGTGCCACTCTAGACTCGATCGAGCCTTGCCAGAGGCGCGCCGAAACCGGCTGACGGTAATCGCGACGATTCTCGGCTCGACGGTCGTCTTCCTCGACGCCACCGTCGTCAACGTCGCGCTGCCCGCCCTGAGCGACGACCTCGGCGCCGGCCTCGCCGACCAGCAGTGGGTGGTCGAGGCCTACCTGCTCGCGCTCGTGGCGCTGCTTCTCGTTGGTGGCTCGCTGGGCGACCAATTCGGGCGGCGGCGGATCTTCATCATCGGTCTGGGACTCTTCGGGATCACCTCGGTGCTGTGCGCGCTGGCGCCGTCGAGCGGGGTGCTGATCGCCGCGCGCGGCCTTCAGGGCCTGGCCGGGGCGCTGCTCGTTCCCGGCTCGCTCGCGATCCTCGCGGCCACCTTCGAGGGCGCGGAGCGCGGCCGGGCGGTCGGGACCTGGACGGCGTGGACCGGGATCGCGACCGTGGTGGGTCCGGCGGGAGGAGGGCTCCTGGTGGAGGCGATCTCGTGGCGGGCGATCTTCTGGGTGAACGTGCCGCTGATCGCGCTCACGATGTGGCTCGCCCAACGGAGCGTCCGGGAGAGCGTCGATCCGGAGGCCGACCGCCACATCGACGGGATCGGGATCGCGCTCTCCGCCCTCGGGCTCGGCGGGCCCGTCTACGCGCTGATCCAGCAGCCCACCCACGGCTGGGGCGACCCGACGGTGTACGGGCCGCTGATCGGCGGCGTTTTTCTGTTCGCGCTCTTCCTGGCGTGGGAGGCGCGTTACCGGCACGCGATGCTCGACCTGAGCCTGTTCCGGGTCCGGAACTTCGCGATCACAAACCTCGAGACGCTGATCGTCTACGCGGGCCTGATCGGGGCCTTCTTCTTCATCACGCTCTACCTCCAGCAGACCGCGGGGTACACCCCGATCGAGGCGGGGCTCGCGACCACACCGGTCTCGGTGGTCCTGTTCTTCCTCTCCCCTCGCTTCGGGAAGATCGCGACCGGGATCGGACCGCGGCTGCCGATGTCGATCGGACCGGTGGTGGGCGGGATCGGACTGCTGCTGCTGATGCGAGTCGGCGCCGATCCGGACTACGTCACCGAGGTGCTCCCAGCCGTCCTGGTGTTCGGGCTCGGCTTGGCGGCGACCGTGGCGCCGCTCACCGCGACCGCCCTCAACTCCGTTCCCGAGCGCCAGGTCGGGATCGCATCAGGGGTCAACAACGGGGTCTCGAGGGTCGCGGGATTGCTCGCGATCGCGGTTCTCGGGGCGCTGATTGCGGCCGAGTTCGGCTCGACCATCGACGAGAACCTCTCCGGACTCCAGCTCTCCGAGCAGGGGCAGGAGGCCGTCGGGGAGGCCAAGGACAGATCGCTCGGCGCTCCGGACACCGCCGATCTGGCCGCGAGTGAGGCGGCGAGGATCGACGGGGCCGCGGAGGACGCATCCGCTCAGGCGTTCCAGCTCGCGATGGGCGCCAGTGGCCTTCTGATGATCGTCGGCGGGGTGATCGCGGGGATCGGCCTGCGAAACCCCGAGAGGGAGACCGCCTACGACTCGCCCCGGGCCGCGCCCGCCGGGGAGTGCGCCCGCACCCCCGATCAACTGGGGGAGGAGGGGGGCCGCCGGCGAGAGGCCGAGCGGGTCTCCGCGTAGTTACGCTCCGCGCCGTGCGGATCTTCAGCGGCATCCAGCCAACCGGGGCAAAGCATCTCGGCAACTACATCGGGGCGATCCGCCAATACGTCGAGGGGCAGGACCGAGGCGATCCGGCGATCTACTGCATCGTCGACCTGCATGCGATCACGGTCCCGTGGGACCCGGCGACCCTGCGCGAGAACCTCTACGACACCACCGCGATTCTGCTCGCCGCGGGCCTCGACCCCGACCACTGCATTCTCTTCCGCCAGTCCGACGTCCGCGAGCACACCGAGCTCACCTGGTACCTGGCGGCGCTCACCGCCCATGGCGACCTCAACCGGATGCACCAGTTCAAGGAGAAGTCGGCGAAGCAGCGGGAGCTGGTCTCCGCCGGGCTCTTCTTCTATCCGGTGCTGATGGCCGCCGACGTGCTCGCCTACAAGGCCGCGGAGGTCCCGGTCGGCGAGGACCAGCGCCAGCACATCGAGCTGATGCGCGAGATCGCCAGGCGCTTCAACGAGCGCTTCGGCCCGATCCTCGTCGAGCCGGAGCACCGGATCCCCGAAGTGGGGGCCCGGATCATGGACCTCCAGGAGCCGACCAACAAGATGTCGACGACGGGAGGGAGCGAGGCGGGGACGCTGCTCGTACTCGACGACCCGAACACGGTCACCAAGAAGATCAAGAGCGCGGTCACCGACTCGGGGACCGAGGTGAAGCGCGGCGAGGGCAAGGAGGGGATCGCGAACCTGATCGAGATCCTCGCCGTCGCTCGCGGGATCAGCGAGGAGGAGGTCGAGCGCGAGTTCGACGGCTCAGGCTACGGCGAGTTCAAGGCCGCGGTCGCCGAGGCCGTCGTCGACTTCCTCGCTCCGGTGCGCGAGCGCTACGAGGAGCTCCGCCCCGACGAGGCCGCCCTCGAGCGGGCGCTCAGAGCCGGCGCCGAGAAGGCCCGCGCGATCGCCGCCGAAACGCTGGCGGAGGTCCGGACGGCGGTCGGCATCGGCCCGGCTTGAGCTCGTCCAGCCCGAGGGTCGCCGAATACTGGGCTGATCCGGCGGACCGCTTCCGATAGCCGGGCGGCCCTCTAAGGTGGGCGCGTGACGTCGGTCTCCGAGCTCGACCTCGACCTGGACGTCTTCCAGGGACCGTTCGACCTGCTGCTCGCTGTGCTCCTCCGCGAGGAGATCTCGCTCTCCGAGGTTCCGCTCGGCGAGATCGTGATCGCATACGTCGACCACCTCGGCGAGACCGGGGAGCTCGATCTCGAGGCGGTGACCGAGTTCCTCGTCCTCGTCGCGGCGCTCTGCGAGCTCAAGTCGAGGCTCCTGCTTCCGCACGAGGAGGGCACCGAGGAGCTCGGACCGCAGGAGGCGGCCGACGAGCTTCTCGCCCGGATGCTCGAGTACCGGCGATACAGCGACGCGGCGCGGATGCTGACGGAGCGGCTCGAGCGCGAGGGAGGCGTGATGTACCGCTCCGCGCCGCTGCCCGCCGAGCTACGGAGGGCGGCACTGAGGGCTGCGGTCAAGGTCTATGAGCCCGACCGGGTCGGGGTCGCGCTCGGCGACCTGCTGACGACCCCGCCGCCGCCGGACACGCGCCACATCCGGACGACGGTCTCGCTCCATCGCCGGCTGAGCGTGCTCCGCGAGGAGATCGGAAGGCGGGGGACACTCGACTTCGACGAGGCGTTCGGCAGGGAGGATCGTTTCACCCAGGCGGTGACCCTGTTCGCCCTCCTCGAGCTGTATCGCCGCGGGGAGGCGACCTGGACGCAGAAGGAGACGTTCGGGCGGATCGAGGTGCAGGCGAGATGAGCGAGGATCGGCTCGCCGCGACCGTCGAGGCCCTCCTCTTCCTTTCTCCTGAGCCGGTGTCGGCCGCCGAGCTCGCAGAGGCGATCGAGATCGAGGAAGAGGCGGTCGCGGAGGTGATCGAGAAGCTCGATCGCGGCCTCGCCGGCGACGGGCGGGGCGTCCGGCTGCGCAAGGTCGCAGGCGGCTTTGCGCTCGCGGCGGTGCCCGAGGCCGAGGACGCGGCGCGCCGGCTGCTGGCCAGGCCGCGGACGCCGCCGCTCACCCAAGCGCAGGCCGAGGTGCTCGCGGTCGTCGCCTACCTCCAGCCGGTCTCCCGCCCGGAGGTCGCCCGGATCCGTGGCGTCTCCTCGGACTCGGCGGTGGCGAGCCTGATGGAGCGCGGGATGATCGAGGAGCGGGGGAGGACGCAGTTCGGCGCGGTCACCTACGGGACCACTCCCCTGTTCGAGAAGCTGTTCGGGCTCTCGGGCCTCGATGCGCTTCCCGATCCCGTGCAGTTCGATCCCACCCCCGAGGACGAGCGCGAGCTGCGCGAGCGGTTGCTGAAGGCGGGCGAGCAGCGAACCGAGTGAGGGGGAGGAGGCTCTCAGCCGCGGCGGCGATCGCGGCGATCGCCGCCGGGGCCGTGGGTGAGGCCGTGGCGCCGGGGGGCTCCGGCGCGGCGAGCGAGCGGCTCGTCATCGGCACGTCCGCGCGCGGGAAGCCGATCACCGCGATCCAGATCGGCGACCCGGCCGGATCCCGGGTCGTCCTGGTGGTGGGCGTGATCCACGGGGACGAGCGCGCCGGGCTCCGGGTCCTCGATGCGATCGATCGCCGGGTGGCCGACCCGGCCTCGCTCGAGGGGACGCAGCTCTGGCTGATCCCCACGGTCAACCCGGACGGATCACGCATGCACACGCGAAAGAACGCCCGCGGCGTCGACCTGAACCGGAACTTCCCCTACCGATGGCGTGGCGGTCCGCCGCGATCGAGCGGCTACTACCCCGGTCCGCGCCCCGCGTCGGAGCCGGAGACGAAGGCGGTGATGAGGTTCGTTCGCCAGGTCCAGCCCGACCTGTCGATCTGGTACCACCAGCCCTGGGGGGCCGTACTGGCCTGCCGCGGCAGGCCGCGGCTCGCCGCCGAGTACGCAACCCTGGTGGGGATGCGAACGAGCTGCAGGGGCAAGGGCCCGCGCGGGACCGTGATCTCCTGGGAGATGAACACCCTCCCGGGCACCACAGCGTTCGTCGTCGAGCTCCCGGGCGGCCCGCTTCGCGGGGGGCCCGCCGATCGTCACGCCCGTGCGGCGCTCACCCTCGCGGAGGGCGGCTGAGGTGATGACCCGCTTTGCCGCGATCACCGTTCTCGTAGGGGTCGTCCTCACCGCCTGGGCGGCGCCCGATGCGCCCGAGGCTGCGTCGACCGCCGCAGCCAAGCCCGCGATCCGGAAGATGCTGATCCCGTATCCGAAGAAGCGCAGGCGCGACATGGCCGCCTACTCGAAGCGCCACTACGGCGGCTACAAGTGGCGGTTGAACAACCCGGAGCTGATCGTCATCCATTACGCCGTCGCCAGCAGCATCCGCACGATCCACAACACGTTCGCCCCGAACCGCCCGGACGTCGAGTTCGGTGAGCTGCCGGGCGTCTGCTCGCACTACGCCGTCGGGGCCGGGGGCGGGAGCGTCAAGTTCGTCCCGCCCTCGATTCGCTGTCGTCACGTCGTCGGACTGAACCACGTCGCGATCGGAATCGAGCACGTCGGGTTCAGCGACGCGGACGTCCTCAACCGGCCGACCCAGCTGAACGGCTCGCTCAAGCTCACCCAGTGGCTCCGCTGCCGCTTCGGGATCCCCACCGAGGGCGTGATCGGGCACAACGAGAGCCTCTCATCGCCGTACTACAAGGAACTCGACCCTCGCTTCAAGGGCAAGACACACGGCGACTTCAACCGCGCCTCGATGGATACCTACCGCGCGGAGCTCGGGAAGCTCGGCTCCTGCTGACGGGGTGAGACTCGCCAAGTACCTCGCCCACGCAGGCGTCGCATCGCGCCGCGCCGCCGACGGGCTGATCGCGGCCGGCAGGGTCCGGGTGGGTGGTGAGACCGTCACCGATCCGGCGTGCGACGTCGGCGAGGGGAGTGGAGTCGAGGTGGACGGCCGACCGGTCGTCCCGGAGGGGCGGGAGGTCTGGGCCGTCAACAAGCCGGCGGGGGTCGTCTCGACCGCGCGCGAGCCGGGGAGACGGCGGGCGATAACCGAGCTGGTGGACTCACGGCGGCGGCTCTATCCGGTTGGGCGGCTCGACGCTGACTCGACCGGCCTGATCCTCCTCACCAACGACGGTGAGCTTGCCAACCGCCTCACCCAT
This sequence comes from Solirubrobacterales bacterium, assembly GCA_036377415.1. Classification (GTDB taxonomy): domain Bacteria; phylum Actinomycetota; class Thermoleophilia; order Solirubrobacterales; family 70-9; genus DASUPK01. The sequence continues at coordinate 32,155 of DASUYK010000050.1, read as the reverse complement.
CCCCGCCACGGCGTCCCGAAGACCTACCGGGTCCGCCTCGCCCGGCCACCGTCCGATCGCGATCTGAACCGGCTGCGACGCGGTATCCCGCTGGACGACGGGGTGACCGCTCCGGCGGAGGTTGCCCGCCTGGGCGAGCAGGAGATCGAAATGACGATCAGGGAGGGCCGGAAGCGCCAGGTGAAGCGGATGGCCGAGGCGGTGGGAAACGAGGTGTCCGCCCTTACCCGGGTGAGGATCGGATCGCTCGAGCTCGGTGGGCTCCGCCGAGGAGACGCCCGCCGACTCGAGCAGAGGGAGGTCGCCGCCCTTTGGGAAGATTCCGCGCGATGAGCGACGACACTCGTCTGTGGGCGGTCAGGGGAGCGACGCGCGCCGGCGCGAACGACCCCGAGAAGGTGGTCGAGGCGACCCAGCAGCTGATGCGCGAGCTGATGAGCCGCAATCGAATCGAGCCCGGCGAGATCGTCAGCTGCATCTTCACCTCGACTCAAGACCTGAACGCCGAGTTCCCGGCGGCGGCGGCTCGTCAGATCGGGCTCGAGTCGGTGCCGCTCCTGTGCGCACAGGAGATCGACGTGCCGGGATCGATGCGCTCGGTGATCCGGGTGCTGGTGCACTACTACGGGCCCGCCGACCGGACACCCAGCCACACCTATCTCGGCGAGGCGCAGGAACTGCGCTCAGACCTGAGGGCCGCTCAGTAGCGGTGGTCCAGGTCAGGGACGCGATCGCCGCCGACGCCCGGGCGATCGCGGAGATCAACGCCGCGGGGTGGAGAGCCGCCTACAGGGGGGTGATCGATCAGGACCGATTGGACGGGATTCCGGTGAAGGCGTGGGCGCGCGAGATCGCGCGGAACCTCGACGATCTCGCCCCCGGCTCGTTCAGCCTCGTGGCGGAGCTCGACGGTCGCCCCGCCGGCTCCTGCTTCGTGGTGGCCCCCGCGCGCGACGGAGACCTCGGCCCCGAGGTCGCCGAGCTGCTTGCGATCTACGTCGATCCGACTCTGTGGGGCCAGGGAATCGGCCGGGCCCTGATCGAGCAGGCCGTCGATCGCGCGACACGACAGGGATTCAGCGAGATGTCGCTCTGGACGCTGAGGGACAACCATCCGGCCCAGTCCTTCTACGAGAAGCTCGGCTGGCGCCCCGACGGCAGCGGGCAGGTCCACCCGGCCGCCCGAGCCCCGGCGATCCGGATGCGCCGGCCGCTTGAATGAACACGGCGGCCACGGACACCGCCGCCGGATCACCGGCACAATTGCGCCCATGGCAGTGACCTTCGCCGACAAGCTCGCCCGAATTCCCGCGTACGAGCCGGGCACCTCGCTGGACGAGGCGAAAGCGCGCGCCGAGACCGCTGACGCGATCAAGCTCGCGTCCAACGAGTCACCGTTTCCGCCGCATCCGGCGGTGATCGAGGCGATTGCCAGGGCGGCGCAGGACGTGAACCGCTACCCGGACCCCGAGGCGAGAGCGCTCCGCCGCGAGATCGCCGACCGGAACGACACCGATCCCGCCAGGATCGCCGTCTCGAACGGCTCCTGCGAGATCCTGCTCGCTGCGGCGCTGGCGCTGTGCGAGCCCGGCGACGAGGTCCTCTACGCGTGGCCGTCGTTCTCGATCTACCCGTACCTGCCCGCGCTCTCCGGGGCGCGGGAGATCACCGTGCCCCTGACCGGCGACTACGTCCACGACCTCGACGCGATGCTGGAGGAGGTCACCGCCGCCACCCAGCTGCTGATCGTCAATAACCCCAACAACCCGACCGCCACATATCTCCCGGCCGAGCGGATCGGTGAATTCGTCGAACGACTCCCCGACCGGGTCACCGTGATCGTCGACGAGGCCTATGTCGAGTATCAGACGATCGACGATCCGCATGCGACCCTCGATCTGCTTGCCGGGCACCCGAACCTCGTCCTCCTTCGCACCTTCAGCAAGTGCTATGGGCTCGCCGGGCTGCGGGTGGGCTACGCGTTCTGCTCGCCCCAGTTCCGCGCCGCGGTCAACGCGGTTCGCCAGCCGTTCAGCGTGAACGCGATCGCGCAGGCCGCGGCGTCCGAGGCGATCCGCCACCAGGACGACGTTGCCGACCGCGTGGAGAAAAACCTCGTCGAGCGCGTCTTCGTCGAGCAGGAGCTCCGTGAGCGGGGCTTCGAGACCGCGGAGTCGCAGGCGAACTTCTCCTGGATCAACCTCGGCGAGCTCGGCGAGGACGAGGTCGTCGCCTCGCTCACCAAGGCCGGGGTCGCGGTCCGGCCGGGCACCCCGCTCGGCGGGCCCGGCCACATCCGGGTCAGCTACGGCCATCGTGCCGAGAACGCGCGGTTCCTGGCCGCCCTGGACACGATCAACCGCTGACCCTCCGACAGCGCACGTGCGGTCTGCTTCAATGTCCGTAGATGAAGCGCGGCACGCACACCGCTTCGCCCTCGAGCCGCCCGGCGGCTCCCACGCGTGCCCATTTCTACTGGCGATTTAGCTAGGCGTCCGGCCCGCGGCTGACTCAGCCGCAGACCAGGATCAGCGGCCCACATATTCGGCGGCCACACACACCGCCGCCGGATCTACCGGGCCGGATCAACCGCCGGGCGCCGCCTCCCAAGGGCCCATTGCATGGGCCAAGGACCCCGCCAGATCAGTAGAAAGAAGGGACAGCGAGAATGAACTTCGAGATGAAGGAATTACCCAGACAGCACTCCGACCGCGTTCGGGACCGCCGCATCGAGCGGGTCGTCGAGCTCGTCTCCCCGGCGGAGATCCTCGAGGACCTGCCCCTGGGGCCCGAGCGCGAGGATGCCCTCCTCCGCCACCGCTCGGAGGTGAAGGCGGTCCTCGACCGGGAGGACGAGCGCCTGCTCGTCGTCGTCGGGCCCTGCAGCGTGCACGACCCGGAGGCGGCGCTCGACTACGCCCGCCGCCTGAGCGCGACCGCCGAGGAGCTGAAGAGCGATCTGTGCGTCGCGATGCGGGTGTATTTCGAGAAGCCGCGGACGACGACCGGCTGGAAGGGCCTGATCAACGATCCGCACCTGGACGGCTCCCGGGACGTCAACGTCGGCCTCCACAAGGCCAGGCAGCTCCTCCTCGAGGTCCTCGACCTCGGCCTGTCGATCGGGTGCGAGTTCCTCGACCCGATCACCCCGCAGTACATCTCCGACGTGGTCGCCTGGGGCGCGATCGGGGCCCGCACCACCGAGAGTCAGATCCACCGCCAGCTCGCGTCGGGTCTCTCGATGCCGGTCGGCTTCAAGAACGGCACCGCCGGCAGCATCAAGCTCGCGGTCGACGCCGTCCGCGCCGCCGGCGCCCCGCATGCGTTCGCGGGGGTCGATGTGAGCGGGACGCCGGCCGTCCTCTACACGGAGGGAAACCCCGACTGCCATGTGATCCTCCGCGGCGGCAAGCGAGCCCCGAACTACGGTGCCGCGGGTGTCTCGGAGACGCTCGGCTTGCTCCGCGAGGCGGGCCTGCCCGAACGGGTGATCATCGACGCCTCGCACGACAACAGCGGGAAGGACCACGAGCGCCAGCCGCTGGTCGTGAGCGAGATCGCGGATCAGATCGCAGCGGGCAATCCCGCGATCGTCGGGGTGATGATGGAGTCCTTCCTCGTCGCGGGGAGTCAGGACCTCACCTCGGGCGAGCCGCTCGTCTACGGCCAGTCGATCACCGATGCCTGCATGGACTGGGACAGCACGGTGCTGACCCTGGACCGGCTCGCGTCGGCGGTGCGCAGGCGGCGCGAGGCCTGACTGGATGACGATCGCCGTCCTCGGCGTCGGCCTGATCGGAGGCTCGATCGGGCTGGCCGCTCGAGCCAGGCTGGGAGGAGAGGTGAGGGGCTTCGATCCCGACCGTGAGCTGCTCGGCCGCGCCCTCGAGATCGGCGCGATCGACACCGCGCACGGTTCCGTGCCCGAGGCGGTCGAGGGCGCGGAGCTGGTCTTCTGCGCGGCCCCGGTCACAGCGCTCCCGGGGCTTGCGGCGGAGGCGCTCGATGCCGCAGGAGCGGATTGCGCGGTGACCGACGTCGGCTCCGTGAAGCGGGACGTGATCGCCGCGCTCGGCGGCGACGGACGGTTCATCGGCGGGCATCCGCTCGCCGGGGCCGAGACCTCCGGGGTAGAGAACGCCCGGGCGGACCTGTTCGAGGGAGCGCGCTGGTACCTGACCCCCGCCGCCGGCACCGTCGGCCTCCTCTACGACCGGGTCCAGCGAGCCGTGTCCGAGATCGGGGCGCGGCCGCAGGCGATCGAGGCGGAGACGCACGATCGGCTGATGGCGACGATCAGCCACCTGCCCCACGTGGTCGCGAACGTCCTGGTGGACCAGGCTGGGACCGCGCTGAGCGAGGAGGCGGAGCACCTTCCGGAGGTCGGACCGAGCTTTCGGGACGCGACCAGGGTGGCGGGCGCGAATCCCGCGATCTGGGCGGACATCTTCGCCGGCAATCGCGAGGCGGTCGCGTCCGAGATCGATTCGGTGATCGCCCGACTGGAGGAGGCCGCCGAGCTCCTGCGATCGGGGGACCGGGAGGAGGTGAGGTCATGGCACGAGCGGGCAGGCCGGCGAAGGCGCGATTTGATCGAGGCGGAGCTCGCCGGGGGCCCGCTGCACGAGCTCCGGGTTCGGGTCCCGAACCGCCCCGGGATCCTGGCCGAGCTCGCCCTCGCGCTCGGGCGCGGCGGCGTCAACATCGAGGACATGGCGCTCTATCCGGCGGCCGACATGACCTCGGGAGCCATCTCGCTCTACGTCGCGGGCGACGAGGAGGCGCTGCGCGCAGAAGACCTCGTCCGGGATCTCGGCCACGACGTCTCCCGAGGCGAATGAGATTCGAGCCCGCGGGCTCCCTGAGCGGCGAGCTGAGGCCGCCACCCGACAAGTCGGTCTCCCACCGGGCTGCGCTGCTCGGGGCGATGGCGGACGGCCCGACCAGGATCACCGGCTATCTCGACTCCGCCGACACGCGAGCGACCCTGCGGGCCGTCTCGGCGGTGGGCGCTGAGGTCCGCGAGGAAGGGCCGGACGACCACGGCGGCCTCTTCCTGGAGATCGAGGGCGTGGGGCTCCACGGTCCCAAACCCGCGGAGATCGACGTCGGGAACGCGGGAACGCTGCTCCGGATCATGCCCGGCTGGCTCGCTGGGCAGGCCGGCGGCGAGTGGAGCTTCGACGGCGACGAGTCGATCCGCCGGCGCCCGGTCGACCGGGTCGCCGACCCGCTTCGTCTGATGGGCGCCGACGTCGATTGCCGGGACGGGCGGCTCCCACCGCTTCGGATCCGAGGGGCTCCGCTGCGCGGGATCGACTACGAGATGCCGGTGGCGAGCGCGCAGGTGAAGTCGTGCCTGCTGCTTGCCGCCCTGCTCGCCGAAGGTGAGACGACGATCCGCGAGCCGGTCCCAACCCGCGACCACACCGAGCGGATGCTAGCCGCGGCCGGCGCGGCGATCCGCCGTGAGGGCGACGCCATCGCGGTCGCGCCCGCGGAGGGCCTCGAGGCGGGTGACGTGCCCGTTCCAGGCGACTTCTCCTCGGCGGCGTTCTTCGTCGCCGCTGCGCTGGTCGTCCCCGGAAGCGAGCTCAGCCTGCGCGAGGTCGGGATCAACCGCAACCGGATCGGGTTGCTCTCGATCCTCTCCCGGATGGGGGTGGAGATGGGTGGCGCCCACATGGATCACGGGCGCGGGGAGAAAGCCGGTCGTCCTGCGATGACGATCCGCGGGATCCGCGAACCCGGGCCCGAGCCGATCGCCACGCTGAACGTGCGACACGCCTCGTTGACCGGGGTGGAGGTCACCGGGGAGGACGTCCCGGCGGCGATCGACGAGCTGCCGCTGGTCGCGCTGCTCGGTTGCTTCGCCGAGGGCGAGACGGTGGTCGGCGGGGCCGAGGAGCTGCGTGCGAAGGAGTCGGACAGGATCGAGGGGGTCGTCGAGGGCCTCGCCGCCGTGGGCGCCGAGATCGAGGGGCGCCCGGACGGGTTCGCGGTCAGGGGCACCGGAGGGCTGCGCGGGGGCGCGATCGACGCTCGGGGCGATCACAGGCTCGCGATGCTCGGGGCGATCGCCGGCCTCGCCTCCACCGACGGCGTCGAGGTCGAGGGGTTCGAAGCCGCCGCGGTGAGCTACCCCGGCTTCGAGCGGGACCTGCGCTCGCTCGCGCGATCGGCCTAGGCGAGAACGTCGTCAGTCGTGCCGCTTGGACGGGTGGCCGTCGCCAGGCCAGGGGGAGAGGACCAGGAGGATCCGCGAGTCCTCGAGGGCGGTCACCTCGTGGCGCTCGGCCGGATCGAAGATCGCAAGAAGCCCGGCAGGCCCCTCCGCGGAGTCACCTTCCGGCGTGGTGATCCCGATCATCCCATCGATCACAAGTACCCAGGTGCGCTCGTGCACCTGGTGCTCCTGGAGCTGCTCGCCCTTCGGCAGGTTGATCACGATCGCCCGGCCCTCGGACTCCGAGTCCAGCACCTGCGGCTGATGGGGCTCGACCGTGAGCTCGTTCAGGTTCCAGCTCTCCATGCTCACGGAGACTCTATATCCGGATTGTGCGAGTTGGGAATCCGGCTTCGCCATCAACGGCCGCCACAAACACCGCGGCCGGACCTACGCTCCGCCCCCATGGTCATCGCGATCGACGGTCCCGCCGGTGCGGGCAAGTCAACGGTGGCCCGAGGCGTGGCGGACGCCCTCGGATTCACCTATCTCGACTCCGGCGCGATGTATCGCTGTGTGGCGCTCGCGGCGCTCGAGCGCGGGACGGATCTGGATGACGGCGAGGAGCTCGGCCGGCTCGCCTGGGACCTGACGATCGGTTTCGAGGGAGATACGGTGACGCTCGACGGCGAGAAGGTCGGCGGCCGGATCCGCTCGCCGCAGGTGACCGTGGCCGCCTCGCACGTCTCGGTCCATCCCCAGGTGCGGCAGGCGATGGTGAAGCGCCAGCGCGAGCTGATCGCCGCGGGGCGCTACGTGGCCGAGGGACGCGACATCGGCACCGTCGTCAGTCCCGATTCACCGCTCAAGGTCTTCCTGACCGCGAGCGCGGAGGAGCGCGCCCGGAGGCGGGCGGGGGAGACGGGCGAGTCCGTCGGGAGGGTCCGGGAGTCGATCGGTGACCGGGACGAGCGCGACAGCACACGCCGGCACGGGGCGCTCCGCGCCGCGCAGGATTCCGTCGAGGTCGATACGACAGAGCTCACCGCGGATCAGGTCGTCGACCGGATCGTCGAGCTTGCCCGCGAGCGGGGGATCGCATGAGTTCGGTGGCGCCGGCGAGGCCGCTGCGGCGCCGCCCGGCGGTCGCGGTCGTCGGATTCCCGAACGCGGGGAAGAGCACTCTCGTCAACCGGCTCGCGGGAGGCCGCGAGGCGGTCACAGACGCCGAGCCCGGGGTCACCCGCGACCGGAGGGCCCTCGAATGCGAGTGGAACGGGCTCAGCTTCGATCTGGTCGACACCGGAGGTGTCGACCTCGCCGATGCGGACGAGCTCGCCCGCGCCGTCCAGGGGCAGGCTCGTGCGGCGATCTCCGACGCGGAGGTGGTCGTGCTGGTGGTGGACGCCCGGGCGGGGCTCGGGCCCGGAGATGCGGAGCTCGCCGACCTCCTTCGGCGCTCGAGCCTCCCGGTCGTTGTCGCCGCCAACAAGATCGACCGCCCCGAGGACGTGCACCTCGCCGCAGAGCTCAACGCGCTCGGCCTCGGTGAGCCGCTGGCCGTATCGAGCACGCACGGGCTCGGCACCGGGGACCTGCTCGACCGGGTGGTGGAGGAGCTCCGCTCGACCGAGCCCGTGCCGATCGCCGAGGACGCCGAGGCCGTGCCGAGGATCGCGATCCTCGGCCGTCCGAACGTGGGAAAGTCGGCGCTGCTCAACGCTCTGCTCGGGTCGGAGCGGGTGATCGTCTCGGACCGGGCCGGAACGACGCGGGATCCGGTGGACACCGAGGCGGAGGTCGAGGGCAGGCGGATCGTGCTGGTCGACACCGCGGGTCTACGAAAGCGCGGGAAGCTGGCCGGTAGCGTCGGCTACTACGCGCAGATCCGCTCCGAGCGGGCCGCGGAGCGGGCCGACGCGGTAATCGTCGTCTGCGACGCGACCGAGGGGCTTACCGCTGAGGACCTGCGAGTCGCCGAGGTCGCGATGCGCTCAGGCTGCGCCACCGTCCTCGCGCTCAACAAATGGGACCTCGTCAGGGGCGTCGGCGGAGCGGAGGCCACCGGACCAGACGAGGGATCCGGTCGCCGCGAGATCGACCTCGAGGACCTCAGGGCCAGGGCGAATCGAAAGCTCCGCCTGCGCCCGCCGCTGATCACCTGCTCCGCCGTGACCGGTCGGGGCGTCGCGATCGTCCTTCGCCAAGCGATAACGCTGGCAGACCGGGCCGCGGATCGGATCCCGACCCCGGAGCTCAATCGCTTCGTCGCGGCGGTCGTCGCGGATCGGCCTCCGCCGCAGCGAGGAGGCCGGCGACTTCGCCTCTACTACACGGCCCAGGTCGGGCGGAGGCCTCCAAGGTTCGCGATCCAGGTGAACGACCGGAAGCTGATCGCCCGAGAGTGGGCATTCCACCTCGAGAACCGCCTCCGCGAGAGGTACGGGCTCGAGGGCGTCCCGCTGGTGATCGATTATGTTCCCCGCAAGGGGCGCGGCAACCGTCGCGTCAGGCGGGCCGGCCGGGTATAACCGGCTACTCGTGAGATGGCCCCGACGCCGCGGCTCCGGGGGCGGGAAATCCTCCGACGCCAGCGGGACCGACAGCGAGAGCAGCACCGACGCCACGGGCGCACCCGTCGGCGGCGCGTCCCGGCGGAAGGCTCGGTTCCGTCTCCGGCTCCCCAAGGTCCATAGCCCGAAGCCGCCGAAGGGGAGGAGCGACCTCTGGTTCCGCTTCGTCACCCGCGTGAAGGCGATCGGTTACTGGCTCCGAGAGAAGGCGCAGGCCCTCTGGGGGCTGTCGAAGCGCGGAGCCGAGCGCGCCGCCCACTGGTGGTCCAGGCAGTCGCGCGAGGCTCGAATCAGTATCTGCGCGGTCGCCGGAGTGATCGTCCTCTACCTGATCGTCAAGTTCATTCCGGTGCCCGGCGTCCCGTGTCAGGTCTCGGCCGCGAAGGAATGTCCTCCCTCGAACGACACGATCGCCTTCGTCCCCGAGAGCGCCGCGATGTATGCGCACGTGACCGTCAACAGCGACAGTCATCAGGCGGAGCTCGCGGACGACCTCCGCGATCAGCTGCCGAACTTCATCTCGATCCTGCAGGAGTCCACCCGTGCCCTCCCGAGCCCGTCGGGCAGGACGATCGACGTCGCGAGCTCGGTCCTCCCGTTCGCGCAGGACGACCTCGGCCTGATCGCCGTTCCCGGCCCGAAGAAGACGACCAGTTCCGCCTACATCGTCGGGGTCGAGGACCAGAAGAGGGCGGACGAGTTCGTTGCGAGCATCGCCCCGGCGGGGACGCCGACTCAGGCGGACCAGCAGGGCTCGCCCCTGACCGTCTACGGCGGCGGGTTCGCCACGGCGGAGTCCGGCGACCAGCTCCTCTTCGGTGGTGAAGCGGCGGTCCGGGCCGCCTTGGACGCGGAGGCCGGAAGGGGGCCGACGCTCGAGGACTCCGACCAGGACGCCGCCCGCGATGCGCTCCCCGACGTCCGGCTCGCCGAGGTCTATCTCTCCCCGGTGGGAGTGAGGCGCTATCTGGTGGGCCGCGCCGGCGGCGCCACCCAGCTGGACACCTTCGTCGACTACGGCGCGACTACCGGGATGGCGGCCTCGGCGACGCTCAAGGACGGCGGAATCGAGGTCAATCTGGTGAGCGAGCTCGACCCGAAGCTCGAGCAGCAGAGTCCGACGGTGTTCGCGGACCTGCCGGAGTTCAAGCCATCCCTGGCGGACGAGGTCGGACCGAGGGCGATCGGATACGCGGGTGTGGGAGATCTGGGGCCGGCCCTGAACAGGGCCCTGGTCACCGCGGGAGCCGGGGCACGGGGGCTGGTCGGCTCGCTCCGCGCGCTCGCACAGAGACTTCGGCGGGAGGCCAGTGTGGATCCGCTCGAGGACCTTCTGCCAGCCCTCGGCGGACAGGCCGCTCTCGTCGCCGAGCCGACCGACAGCGTCCCGTTCGCAACCCTGATCGTCGAGGGCGTTGACGAGACGAAGGCAAGTGAAGCGCTCGCGGCCCTGCAGGGCCCCATTGCTCGTTCGATCGGCACCGGCCGTTCGCGGGTACCCGCCTTCGAGACCAAGGAGGAGCGGGGCGTCACCGTGTACTCGGTGCAGGTCTCGGCGACCGTCAATCTGTCCTACGCCGTCTTCGACCGCAAGCTGGTGGTCTCCACCCAGCCGGCGGGGATCACTCAGGCCCTCTCGGGGGAGGGCGGTCTCGCCGACACGAGCACCTACGAGGACACGACGGGCGAGCTCCCCGACTCCGTCTCGGCGCTAGTCTTCCTCAATCTCGAGGAGCTGCTCGGGCTGCCTCCGCTTCAGGAGAGCCTGGCGGTGAACGCTCTCTATGCCTCGCTCAGCGAAGACATCTCGCGTATCGGCTCTCTCGGGGTTGCGGTGAGAGGGAGCGAGGAGGAGCTCCGCTCGGAGCTGTTCATGGCCATCGACGACTGAGACACTGACCACATGGAAAAGCTTCCAAATAGCGAGTTCCTGTTCACATCGGAGTCGGTCACCGAAGGCCACCCGGACAAGATCTGCGATCAGATCTCGGACGGCGTCCTGGATGCGATCATGGCCGATGATCCCCAGGGCAGGGTGGCCTGTGAGACGCTCGTCAACACAGGGCTGGTGGTGATCTCCGGCGAGATCACGACCAAGATCTACGCCGACATCCCCAAGATCGCGCGTGAGACGATCCGCAAGATCGGCTACGACGATCCCCATTACGGCTTCGATCACGAGGCCTGCGCTGTCCTGACCGCAATCGACGAGCAGTCACCGGACATCGCCCAGGGCGTGGACAAGGGCCTCGAGCAGCGGGAGGGGGATTCCGCCGACGAGTACGACGCTGCGGGAGCGGGCGACCAGGGAATGATGTTCGGCTACGCCACGCGCGAGACCAAGGCGCTGATGCCGATGCCGATCCAGGTCGCCCACCAGCTCGCGAGGCAGCTTGCCGAGGTCCGCAAGGGGAAGGTGATCCCGTACCTCGGCCCGGACGGCAAGACCCAGGTCACGGTTCGCTACGAGAACGATCGCCCGGTCGAGATCGCCAAGGTCCTGATCTCGACCCAGCATCGCGAGGGGGCCGGGGAGCAGATGATCCGCAACGACCTCTGGGAGCACGTCGTCGAGCCGGTGCTCCACACCGAGTACAAGGAGCTCTTCACGGAGACGGAGCTGCTGGACAGCTTCCTGGTCAATCCGACCGGCAAGTTCGTGATCGGGGGCCCCGTCGGGGACGCCGGCCTGACCGGGCGGAAGATCATCGTCGACACCTACGGGGGGGCGGCCCGTCACGGCGGCGGGGCGTTCTCCGGCAAGGACCCGTCGAAGGTCGACCGCTCGGCCGCCTATGCCGCCAGGTACGTCGCCAAGAATCTCGTCGCCGCCGGCCTCGCGGACCGCTGCGAGCTGCAGGTCGCCTACGCGATCGGCGTCGCGCATCCGCTCTCGGTGATGGTCCAGACGTTCGGCACCGGAAAGCTCGCCGACTCGGAGATCGCGCATCTCGTCCAGGAGAACTTCGATCTGCGGCCCGCAGCGTTCCGCCGCTACCTCGACCTGCACCGCCCGATCTTCCAGAAGACCGCCGCCTACGGCCACTTCGGCCGCGAGGACGCCGACTTCACCTGGGAGCGGACGGATCGGGCGGAGGCGCTCCGCGAGGCCGCGGGACTCGTAACCAAAGCCGAGGCCCCGGCTTAGCTATTTCGATCTCGCCTCGGCCTCTCCCTCGAGACCGGTGACGATGTGGGTGGCGCGGTCGACCTGCTCGACGACCTCCTCCGGCTGCGCAACCCCCCGGAAGGTGAAGTTGGAATCGTCCGTGCCGGCGGTGTCGAAGTCGACGTCGCCGATCTGCATGATGCGCTCGTAGACGCCCTGGTTGAAGTTCACGTTCTGGACGCGCTGCAGGCGGGTTTCCTGGACGCGGCGGCTGATGATTCCGTGCTTGATGTTCAGCCGACGGTCCGTGATCGTGTAGACGGTCGCGACCCGCTTGATGAAGCCGGCGACGATCGTGATCCCGACGATCGCGGCGAAGGCGAGCAGGGCGAGCGCGGTGTCATCGATCAGCTTCACGATGATCCCGATCACGAGCGCCGCCAGGATCCCCTTCAGGTAGAAGCCGAGAATCGCCCGCCATGACGGGTGGCCCTGATAGATCACGCTCTCGCCGGACTGCAGATCCACGATCGCGAGGCTATCGCGATCGCTGGCGCTTCTTGCGCGTGATGACCTCCAGGGGAACGTCGCCGCCGTCGAATCGGCTGGGCAAGCTCAGGCGTTGACGCCGGGGCCGGCCATAGCCTGAAGCGGTGATCGCGAAGGTGGAACCGCTGCTCACGACCCGGAGCGTTTCCGGGCCGTTCGACTACCGGCTGCCGGAGGCGATGGAGGGCGTCGGCGTAGGCTCGGTGCTCGTCGTTCCCTTCGGCCGCCGCCGGGTGGTCGGCGTAGTGGTCGGGCTCGCGGAGCGGAGCGAGCTTCCCGCCGGCCGGCTTGCCGAGCCGGTGGAGGCGCTCGAGGCCGGGGTCCCGACCGAGCTCGTCGAGCTCGGTCGGTGGGTGGGTGCGGAGTACTGCTCGACGCCGGCGCGAGGTCTGGGACTCGTCCTGCCTCCCGGCACCGGAACCGGCGCCGATGCGCGGCGGGTCCGGCCGCTCGTGGAGCTCGAGGTCGAGGCGACATCGGCCGGACTCGCGGCGATCAACGGCGGCGAGCGCCTCGGCCTACGCCAGCGAGCCGTGCTCAGAGCCCTGGCGGCGGGACCGAAGCTCGCCCGCCGGCTGGCCGCGACAGCCGGCTCGGACCGGGCGACGCTGCGCCGGCTCGAGGCGCGCGGCCTGGTCGAAACTCGCGAGGTGGAGCGGAGGCGCCGGCACAGCTCGCCCTCCGTCGGAGCCGTCCGCGATGGGATCGAGCTGACCGAGGATCAGCGGAGAGCGGTCGACGCGATCGTCCCCGAGGGTCACCGCGGGCTCCTTCTCCACGGCGTCACCGGCTCCGGCAAGACCGAGGTCTACCTCGAGGCCGCGCGAGCCGCGCTCGAGCGGGGGAGGGGGACGATCGTGCTCGTCCCGGAGATAGCGCTCACACCCCAGACAATGGACCGCTTCAGAAGGCGCTTCGGCGGTCTCGTCGCCCTTCTGCACTCCCGGATGCCCGCCGGGGCCCGCTACGACGAGTGGCGGCGGCTCAGGTCCGGCGAGGCCCGGATCTGCGTCGGGCCGCGGTCGGCGGTCTTCGCTCCGGTTCGTGACCTGGGGCTGGTCGTGATCGACGAGGAGCACGACTCCTCCTACAAACAGGAAGGGGACCCCCGCTACGACGCTCGCGAGGTCGCGCGGCGACGGGCGGAAGGCGCCGGTGCGGTTCTGGTCTGCGGCTCGGCGACGCCCAGGCCCGAGAGCTGGCATCGCCTGGAGCGCCTCGAGCTGCCCGCCCGGGTCGACGGCCGCGACCTTCCTCCCGTCGAGGTCGTCGACATGCGGGGCGGGATCCCGGGCCCTCTTCATCCCCGCACACGGGAGGCGTTCGCCGAGGTCGCGGCGAGCGGCGGCAAGGCGATCCTCCTGATCAACAGGCGGGGCTGGTCGACGCACCTCACCTGTCGCTCGTGCGGCCATGCATGGGAGTGCCCGGAGTGCGACGTCTCCCTGGTCCTTCATCGCGACGGCGCGCTTCGATGCCACCATTGCGGCCATGCCGAGCCGACGCCGGAGTCCTGCCCCGAGTGCTCGTCGGTGACGATCGCGCGAGTGGGCGCCGGCACGCAGCGGGTAGAGGCTGAGCTCTCGGAGCTGCTCTCGCCGCTTGAGGTCTTCCGGCTCGATTCCGACAGCGCCCTCGGCGGGCGGCACGCGGAGGTCCTCCGCAGCTTCGAGCGGGCGGCCGCCGGTGTTCTGGTCGGCACCCAGATGGTCGCGAAGGGGCACGACTTCCCCGACGTCACCCTGAGTGTGATCCTCGACGCCGATCGGTCCCTGCGGCTGCCGGATTTCCGGTCGGAGGAGCGAACGTTCGCGCTGATCACCCAGCTCGCCGGGCGGAGCGGCCGGGGCGCGGCCGGGGGGCGCGTCCTGGTCCAGGCGCTCGCGACCGGGGCGCCGAGCATCAGGTACGCGGCCAGCCATGACGCGGCGGGATTCCTCACCGAGGAGCTCGAGCGGCGGCGGACCCTTCGCTACCCGCCCTTCTCACACCTGATCGAACTCGCGGTCTCGGGCGAGAGCGAGGAGCGGGTCGATGCGGCGGCGGAGCGGATGCGGGAGCTGATCGCCGAGCGCCTGGGCGCCCAGGAGGACCTCCTCGGCCCAGCCCCGCTGTTCCGCTTGCGCAGACGGCACCGCCGCCGCCTACTGCTCAAGTCCGAGCACAGGCGCCGCTCGGTCGTTGCGGTCCGCGGGGCGGTTGAGGACGCCGTCCGCAGCCGTTCCCTCCGGGACGTCGCAGTCTCGGTGGACGTCGACCCGCAGTAGGTGCCGGACTAGACTCGGAACAATGAGTGAGCAGACCACACGCGCCCCCGTCGAGGAGATCGACGAGGAGCAGCCGATCGAGGCCGAGGCCCCGGAGGGTCTCGATGCCGAGACCCTGGAGAGGCGGGCGGCGGCGCTCGAGCAGGTGGTCAAGTTCGGCGATCCCGTGCTGAAGTCCGCCGCATCGCCGGTCACCGAGTTCGACGACGAGCTGGTCGCCGAGGCGGAGCGGATGATCGGCCTGATGCGGGAGGCGATCGGTGTCGGCCTCGCGGCGACCCAGCTCGGGATCCTTCGCAGGATGCTCGTCTTCCAGGTCGGGTCCGAGGCCGAGCCGACGGTCCTCGTCAATCCCGAGATCGAGTGGCGCTCCGACGAGCTCGCGACCGCGGAGGAAGGCTGCCTGAGCCTGCCCGGCGTCGTCGTCGATGTCGAGCGTCCGCTCTACGTCAGGGCGAGCGCCCTCGACGTCCGTGGCGAGCCGCTTTCGATTGAGGCGTCGGGGCTCGAGGCCCGCGTCATCCAGCACGAGGTCGACCATCTCGACGGCGTCCTGATGCTCGATCACGCCGAACGTGCTCAGCGAAAGGGGGCGTTGAAGGCGCTTCGTGAGGGCGGCACCTATGCCCCCGAGCGCCCCGAGGAGGACCAGCCGGACAACGGCGGTCCCCCGGGCGAGGGGTGAGGACCACCTACCTCGGCACATCCGACTTCGCCGCGGCGGTGCTGCGGAGGCTGGCCGAGAGTCCGCATCGGCCCGCCCTCGTCGTCACGCCCCCGGATCGCAGGCGGGGCCGGGGCCGGCGGATGGCGTCGCCGCCAGCGGCGGAGTCCGCCGGGGAGCTGGGCCTCGAGCTTCATCAGACGGAGGACGTCAACTCGCCCGAGTCGGTCGCGGCGATCCGCGCCGTGGCGCCCGAGGTGGTCGCGGTCTGTGCGTTCGGCCAGCTGATCAAGGAGCCTCTGCTCAGCGATCACCTGATGCTGAACGTGCACCCCTCGCTGGTGCCGCGCTGGCGCGGCGCGGCGCCGATCGAGCGTGCGCTGATAGCGGGAGACCCGGTCACGGGCGTGACGATCATGCGCGTAACCGAGGGCCTCGATTCCGGCCCGATTGCCCTCTCCGAGGAGATCCCGATCTCCGAGCGCGACGACTACGCAATGCTGTCGTCGAAGCTGGCCGGGCTCGGCGCCGAGCTCCTGGTTCGGGCGCTCGACCTGCTTCAGTCCGGCGAGCTCACCTTCGCCGAGCAGGACGACTCGAACGCCACCTACGCCGAGAAGATCTCTCCCGAGGAGCGTCGCCTTGACCCGTCCCGCCCCGCCGCCGAGCTCGAGCGAGTCATTCGTGCCCTGACGCCGCACATCGGCGCCCATCTCGAGCTCGACGATGGCGAAAGGCTGGGCGTGCGCGCCGCGAGCACCGTGGCCGACGCGCTGCCCGCCGGAGCGCTGGAAGGACGAGGCGGTGAGCTCCTGCTCGGGTGCGCCGACGGCGCGCTCCGCCTGGAAACGGTCCAGCCGCCCGGCGGCCGGCCGATGCCCGCGGAGGATTTCCTGCGTGGGCACGAACCGCCGTCACGCGCGCGATGACCCGACGCTACCCTCGTCACATGGCCGAGAGAGTGGACACCGGGATCGGAGGATCGGCCGAGGCCCCAGAGGAGACCGAGGGCGCCCTCCGCCGGCCGAACTGTCCCGGGTGCGGCGAGCCGTGGCTTCGCCCCGCACAGCTTCCCGGACGCTTCGTCTGCGTCTACTGCCTGCGCCGCTACGAGCTGGTCTCGCAGTGCCCCAACTGCGGCGAGCATCAGACGATCAGCCGGATGAGCCGCACCGAGGACATGAAGTGCCAGCACTGCGGCCATTCCATGCTTCGCACCATCTAGATTCCGCTGCGATGGAAGCGGCAACCGACGCCTCGACCACGCCCCGCGAGCTGTTCGCGAGCAAGCGCGTCGCTCCATCGATCCTGTCCGCGGACTTCTCGCGGCTCGGCGCCCAGATCGAGGAGGTGATCGCCGCCGGGGCCCGGGTGATCCACGTGGACGTGATGGACGGGCACTTCGTCCCGCCGATCACCATCGGCCCGCTGGTCGCCGGATCGATCGCCGAGCTGGTCCATGACGCCGGCGGCGCGATCGACGTCCATCTGATGATCGAGCGCCCAGAGGCCCAGATCGAGGAATTCGCGAAGGCCGGGGCCGACTGCATCACCTTCCACGCGGAGGCGACCCCCCACATCAACCGGACGCTCAGCGCGATCAGGGAGCTCGGTTGCCACGCGGGGGTCGCGATCAACCCCGGCACTCCGGTGACCGCCGTCGCCGAATCGTCCGACGACGCCGACGTCTTCCTCTGCATGACCGTCAACCCCGGCTGGGGCGGACAGCCGTTCATCGCGAACTCCCCCGACAAGGTGCGGAGGCTCGGCGAGGTCGTCGGGGACGGAACGATCGAGGTGGACGGAGGGGTCGATGCCCGGACCGCGGGGAGCCTCGCCGACGCCGGCGCCCGGCTGTTCGTCGCCGGATCGGCCGTCTTTGGCGCGGACGATCCCGGCGCGGCGTATGCGGCGATCGCCGAGGCGGCGGGCGCCGTTTAGTGAGTGAGGCACGTCGCCGGCTAGAGCGGTTCGGATCGTTCGACGTGCTCGGGGGCCGGGGCGAGTTCGAGCCGTTCCTACGGCGCATGGGGGCGCTGATCGCGATGCTGATCGGGCTGCAGATCGCCGGGACGATCGGCTTCGTCCTGACCGAGAGCACGTCGGTCTGGAACGGATTCCTCTGGAGCATCGACACGGTTGCGACGGTCGGGTCGATCCCGAGCCCCGAGGAAACCGGAGGCCAGATCGTCAAGATCGTCCTGATCGTTCTCGGCGTGGGTACGCTCTTCTACGCCCTGGTGACGGTGACCGAGTTCTTCGTCGCCGGTCACCTCGGGGAGATCCTGCTGGAGCGCCGAATCCTGAAGAAGATCGAGGACCTTTCCGACCACCACCTGATCTGCGGCTTCGGCCGCGTCGGGCGCCAGGTCGCCCGCGACCTGCGTGTCACCGGTGACGGCTTCGTCGTGATCGACGAGCTGCCCGAGAACAAGGAGGGCGCCGATCAGATCGGTGCGCCCTTTCTCCAGGGGCGACCGTCGGACGACGAGATGCTGCGGGGAGCCGGGATCGGCCGCGCCCGGTCTGTGATCGCCTGCGTGGACTCCGACGCGGAGAACATCTTCACCTGCCTGACCGCGCGCGAGCTCCGCGAGGACATCACGATCGTAGCGAGGGCGAGCGTCGAGGATTCCGAGAAGAAGATGCTCCGCGCGGGCGCCAACCGGGTGATCTCGCCCTACAAGTCGAGCGGCGCCGAGATGGCGCGACTCGCCCAGCACCCCCAGGTCTCGGGCGTCGTCGACGTCGCCCCGGAGTACCGAATGGAGGAGATCGAGGTGACCGAGGGATGCCGGGGAGCCGGGAAGACGATCGGCGAGGTCCGGGGGACGACGCTGATCGCCGCTCTTCGGCGCCGGGACGAGGTCCAGCCGCAGCCCCCGTCGAGCACGGAGCTCCGCCCGGGGGACGTCCTGGTCGCGATGGGGACGGTCGAGGCACTTGACCGGCTCGCCTCCCTGTTCGCCCCCCGGCGAACCAGCACGACCGCGGTTTCCTAGCGCCGCTAGCTGCCCTCGTCCGCCGCCGCGAGCTGCAGCTCGAGCTCCTCCGTGGATCCGGGCCTGACGGGACGCTCGTCGCCGAGCAGGGGCTGGCGGTAGAGCCAGTAGAGCAGCGCGCACAGAAATCCGGCCGCACCGAGGTAGCCGATCTCGACCCGGGTGAAGTCGTCGTCGACCAAGGGGATCGCGGTCCAGGCGACGAACGCGACCGCGCAGGCGATCCAGCAGACGGAGGCCCGACGCACCTCGCCCCGGGCGAGCGCCGCCTGGTTCAGGGTCGCCGCCGCAAGGTACAGGCCCATCCCGACGCTGACGATCACCAGGTCCTCGCGCTCGTAGTCGTGCTTCTCGCCGAACGCGATCTGCATCAGCTCTGGCCCGGCCGCGAGCATCGCCGCCACGACCAGGCCGGCGAATCCGGCGATCGCGAGGATCGTCACCCGGACCGAAGCCCGGAAGTCCGCTTCCTGACCCTGCGAGCCGAGTCTGGTGAGGTGGGGGAGGAGGCTGGTCGAGACGGCCTGGAAGAGCTGAAGCGGGGCCCGCGCGATCATCAGGACGTTGAAGATGAACCCGGCCGCGGCGGCCCCCGCGGTCGCGTTGACGAGGAGCGGTCCCGCGTTCAGGAAGGTCTGTTCGGAGAGCATGATCAGGAAGACCGCCGCCGCGAATCCGCCTCCCTCCGCCAGCGTGAAGTCGGTTGATGCAGGGCGGCCGCCCGCGGACGGCCCCTCGGACGGGGCAGCCCCCGCATCCCCCTCGGACCGCGCGTCGGCGCCCGCCCCGACGGCGCCGGCTCCGCGGCGGAGG
Organism: Solirubrobacterales bacterium; assembly: GCA_036377415.1. Classification (GTDB taxonomy): domain Bacteria; phylum Actinomycetota; class Thermoleophilia; order Solirubrobacterales; family 70-9; genus DASUPK01. The sequence continues at coordinate 13,012 of DASUYK010000050.1, read as the reverse complement.
AAGGCGAAGGGGACGACGATCAGGGACAGCGTGGGGGCGGCGACGATCCCGAGCGCGACCGCGGTCTGGCCCGATGCGATGCCAAGAGCGACCGCGAACGGGAACGCGGTTCGCGACACGGATTCGCTGGTGATCAGGAGCGCGTACAGGCTGAGCCGGTGGGTGCCCGCGAGGAAGCCCCGAGCGAAGTAGCTCGCCCCGTATGCCGTGACCGCGGCCACCCCGATCCAATAGAGGGTGGAATTGCCGTCGAGCAGTCCATCCTCGATCGGGCCGCGGAGCGCGAGCGCGAGCACGTCGAATCCGATGGCGACGGCGAGCTGGATCGTCGCGGCGACCCGGACCGTGTGGCCGATCGGCGTTCCGGAGGCGAGGTTCTCCGAGACGGTCCGGGAGAGGAGCTGCTCGACGGGGCGCTGGAGGACCGAGACGACGATGAAGACCGCCGACCAGAGCACCGCCACCTGCCCGTAGTCCTCGCGGGACAGCTCGTGGGAGGCGATCGCGAAGAACAGATAGGTGATCAGCCCGGTCAGCCCGACCCCGATCGAGAGCAGGCTCGCGCGGCGGCCGTAGCTGCGCGCCTCGCTGCTCTCTCCAGCGGTCGCCATAGGGGGAGCCTATGCGCGTCTGAGCACGCGCTCTTCTCGGCTTCGCCATCAAACGGGTTGCTCCTCGGCTTCGCCTGCGGAGCACCCTCCCACTACACTTACTGGCTGACTGACCAGTCAATCAGTCGCTCGTACGGTTAGGAGCCTGAGCATGGCCACGGTCGGTACCGAATCCCAGGAAGCACATCTGCGCCGCGCGCTCCAGCTCGCCGAGGGCGGCCGCGGGCGGGTCAGCCCGAACCCGCTGGTCGGAGCCGTCCTCGTCCGCGCGGAGACGGTGATCGGCGAGGGGTACCACGCCGAGCTCGGCGATCTCCACGCCGAGAGGGTTGCGATCGAGGACTGCCGCGGGCGCGGCGACGATCCGGCCGGATCGACGCTCTTCGTCACCCTCGAGCCCTGCGCCCACACGGGTCGCCAGCCCCCTTGCACCGAGGCGATCCTGGACGCGGGAATCGCCCGGGTCGTCTACGCGTCCGAGGACCCGTCCGAGAAGGCGGCGGGCCGCGGACCAGGGATGCTCCGGGACGGTGGCGTCGAGGTCGAGCTCGCGACCGGGCCCGAGGCCGCCGCAGCACGCCTGCTCAACCAGGCCTTCCGCAAGCACGCACGGACGGGGCGTCCCCTGGTGACCTACAAGGCGGCGATGACCCTGGACGGCCGGGTCGCGTCCCCCACCGGCGACTCGCGGTGGATCTCCAACGCCGAGAGCCGCGAGCTCGTCCATCGCTGGCGCGGGGAGTGCAACGCCGTCGCCGTCGGAATCGGGACGGCGCTCGCTGACGATCCATTGCTGACGGCGCGGCTCGAGGGTGAGGCGCGCCAACCGGCGCGAGTCGTCTTCGACTCCGGCGCCCAGCTGCCGCTCGATTCGGCCCTGGTGCGCTCGATCGACGAGGCGCCCCTGAGCGTGGTCTGCGCTCCGGAGGCGGCATCCGCACGCCGGGACGGACTCGAGCGGGCGGGAGCGGAGGTGATCGTCACGCCCGGCCGCACCCCCGGCGCCCGGCTCGTCGCGGCGCTCGACGAGCTCGGCCGCCGCGGGATCCAGGACCTCCTCGTCGAGGGCGGGCCGATGCTCGCGGGCGCGCTGTTCGACGCGGGAGAGATCGACGAGGTCCGTCTGTTCGTCGCCCCGATCCTGGTCGGAGCCGCCGACGCCCGTGCGGTGCTCGAGGGGGAGGGCGTCGCACGAATCGCGGACGGAGTGCGGCCGCTTGCAACCGAGCACGAGTCCGTCGGAGAGGATCTTCTGGTCCGCGCCCGGCTGCGTGAGTGGTGAGGGACGGGGCGATGTTCACCGGGATCATCAAGGAGCTCGGACGGGTCGAAACAATCGAGGCCTCCGATGAGGGCAGCCGACTGCGAATTCGCGCCGAGCTCGCGTCGGAGCTCGGGACCGGAGACTCGGTCGCGGTCAACGGCGCCTGTCTGACCGCGACCTCGACCGGCAACGGCGCCTTCGAGGCCGACGTGATGCACCAGACCCTCTCGCTCACCACACTCGGCGGGCTCGAGCGCGACTCCGCCGTCAACCTCGAGCTGCCGGTCCGGCCCACGGACCGGCTCGACGGGCACGTAGTCCAGGGCCACGTCGACGGGACGGCGGCGGTCGCGGAGATCTCGGACGACGGGTTTGCGAAGCGGGTCTGCCTCGAGCTGTCGGAGGACCTCCTCCCGTACGTGGTCGAGCGGGGCTCGATCGCGATCGAGGGCGTCAGCCTCACGGTCGCCGCACTGACCGAGACCGGATTGGAGCTTGCTCTGATCCCCGAGACGCTGGAGCGAACCACCCTGGGCGCCCTGAAGGCCGGCGACCGCGTCAACGTCGAGTGCGACGTCCTCGCCCGCTACGTCAGCCGGCAGCTTTCCTTCAGCCCCGGCGTGTCACCCTTATCCACCACGCATCAAACGGGTGGCTCCTAGCCGAGCCCCCTTTGCGTCAAAAGGAGCACTCGAGATGGCCAAGCGCACCAAGGAGCGCATGCTTACCGACAAGAAGACCGATACGCCCTTTGCGACGATCGAGGAGGCAATCGAGGACATCCGCCGCGGGCGGATGGTCGTCGTCTGTGACGACGAGAACCGCGAGAACGAGGGTGACCTGACGATGGCGGCGCAGTTCGCGACCCCTGAGGCGGTCAACTTCATGGCCACGCACGGCCGCGGCCTGATCTGTCTAGCGCTCACCGACGAGCGCTGCAACGAGCTCGGTCTCAACCTGATGGCGGCCAAGAACGAGGCCCCGTTCCAGACTGCCTTCACGGTGTCGGTCGAGGCCCGGGAGGGAGTCACCACCGGGATCTCGGCGGCCGATCGGGCGCGGACGATCCAGGTCGCGATCGATCCCCACTCGAGCCCGGAGGACCTGGTCCAACCCGGTCACGTCTTCCCGCTCAAGGCCAAGGACGGCGGAGTTCTCGAGCGAACGGGTCAGACCGAGGCGGCGGTCGACCTGGCGAGACTCGCCGGATTGATTCCCGCCGGGGTGATCTGCGAGGTGATGAACGAGGACGGGACGATGGCGCGGGTGCCCGACCTGGTCGACTACTGCGCGAGGCACGACCTGAAGATGGTCACCGTCGCCGACCTGATCGCCTACCGGCGCCGGACCGAGAAGCTGGTCGAGCGGATCGTCTCGACGAAGCTGCCGACCAAGTTCGGCGAGTTCAACGCCGTCGGCTACCGCTCACTGATCGACGACAAGCACCACGTGGCGATGGTCAAGGGCGAGGTCGCGGGCTCCGAGGACGTTCTGGTCCGCGTCCACTCCGAGTGCCTGACCGGCGACGTCTTCCACTCGTTGCGCTGCGACTGCGGCGAACAGCTGGAGGCTGCCCTGGCGACGATCGAGCGAGAGGGCAAGGGCGTCCTCCTCTACCTCTCCCAGGAGGGGCGTGGGATCGGCCTGCTCAACAAGCTCCGCGCCTACAGGCTCCAGGAAGAGGGGCTGGACACGGTCGACGCCAACCTGAAGCTCGGCCTCCCCGCCGACCTCCGCGACTACGGGATCGGCGCGCAGATCCTGGTCGACCTGGGGCTGTCCAGCATCCGGATCCTCACCAACAACCCGAAGAAGATCCTCGGCCTCGAGGGCTACGGCCTGTCGGTCACCGACCAGGTGCCGATCCAGGCGGTTCCGAACCCGCACAACGAGTCGTATCTGAACGCCAAGCGCGAGCGGTTGGGGCACGCGCTCCATCACCAGGGCCTGCCTCTCGACGAGCAGCTGATCTACGAGGAGCACCGCAAGGACGAGGAGACCCGGCGGGAGGGCTCCGGGTCCGGGAACTGATCGGCGTTCCGATTCACTACGAGTGATGACCGATCTGTCCGCCAAGGAGTTCGCCGTCTGCGTGGCGACCTTCTACGAGGACCTCGCCGAGCGCCTCGTGAACGGGGCCGTCGAGGCCTTCGGTGAGGAGGGCGTCGCGCCCACCTCCGTGCACACGCACGAGGTCCCCGGGGCATTCGAGCTTCCCCTGGCCGCAAAGCTCTGCGCCGAATCGGGCCGGTTCGACGGGATCGCCTGTCTCGGAGTCGTGATCCGGGGCGAGACCGATCACTACGACTACGTCTGCGCGGAGGCGGCGTCCGGGATCCAGCGCGTTCAACTCGATACCGGCGTGCCGTGCGCCTTTGGCGTGATCACCTGCGACACGCGAGAGCAGGCCGAGGCCCGTGCCGGGGGCGACAAGCGCGACTCGGGCCGAAACGCCGCGATCGCCGTGATCCGGATGGCCGAGCTGCGCGACTCGCTCAGCTGAACCGGGCGAGCTCGAAGGTCGGCTGCCGCTACCATGCCGCCTCCGATGGCCAAGGTCTGCCACAGCTGTGGGAAGCGCCCCTCCTTCGGGAACTCCCGCAGCCACTCGATGGTCGCCACCCGGCGACGCTTCAACCCCAACCTCCAGAAGGTCCGGATCCAGGGGGAGAGCGGCGGGACCCGCCGCGTCTACGTGTGTGCGCGCTGCCTGAAGTCCAACAAGGTCACCAAGGCCGCCTGAATTCGACCCCGGCTCGCGGGCTTGGCGAACGCTGCCCCTCGGGCTAGGGTTCTCGCGACCCCCCCGTGACTGACCCGTCCATAGAGCGCTTTCGGCGCGTGATCCGCGCCGCCGCCACCCATCTCGAGGAGCGGCGCAAGGAGGTCAACGACCTCAACGTCTTCCCGGTCGCCGACGGCGACACCGGGGACAACATGGCGCTCACCCTGCGCGCCGTGAGCGAAGAGCTCGACCGCCTCGATGGTCAGATGGTCGATGAGATCGGGCGGACCGAGCTGGTCAATGCCCTCGCGCGTGCGGCCCTGATGGGAGCCCGCGGCAACTCGGGCGTGATCCTCAGCCAGATCGTCCGCGGTGCGGCCGAGGAGCTCGCGAGCAGGCCCGGCGAGCTCGTCGACCCGGTCCTTGTCGCGGCCGCTTTCGCGCGCGCCGCCGACGCCGCCTACGACTCGGTCAGGGAGCCCGCGGAGGGGACGATGCTGACCGTCTTCAGGGAGATGGCGCACTCGATCTCCAGGCGCCTGGCGCATATTGAGGAGACGCGGCTCGCTCGGGATACCACCGCCGCCGAGCAGGATGCGCTCCTCGCGGATCTTCTCGAGAGCGCAGTCCGCGATGGGGAGCGGGCCGTCGCCCGGACCCCTGAGCAGCTCGAGATCCTGCGGGAGTCCGGAGTCGTCGACGCCGGCGCTCACGGTCTGGTGGTGATCCTCGCCGGGGTGGTTGGCGGGCTGCGCGGCGATTTCGACGCTCACCCGCCGGTGCCGCATTACTCGGCCGCGCGGGACACGCGCCCGCACCACGAGGACAGCCGCTATCGGTACTGCACCAACTTCATCGTCACCGGCTCGGGCCTGGCGGGTCGCTCGTTCGTCCCCCGGCTCGAGGAGCTCGGCGACTCGGTGCTGGTCGTCGGCGACGAGGTGACGCTCAAGGTCCACGTGCACACCGACGAGCCGGAGGCGGCGGTGGCCGTGTTCGACGACGCCGGCAACGTCTCGCAGCTCGACGTCGGCGACATGCGCGAGCAGATCGCCGAGCGGAGCGCCCGGCTTCGGGCTGGGCGCTGTGCCGCGGTCGCCGTCGTCGCCGGACGCGGGATGGCGGAGCTCTACGAGGGTCTCGGCGCTTTCGTCGTCGACGGCGGGGACACCTTCAACCCGTCGATCTACGACCTCCTGGCCGCGATCCACGAGGTGCCCGCCGAGGAGGTGATGGTCTTCCCGAACAACCCCAACGTCGTGATGGCCGCGGAGCGGGCGGCGGAGCTCTCCGACAAGCAGGCCCGGGTGGTCCCCTGCACCTCCCAGCAGGCCGGCCTCGCCGCCCTGGTGGAGCTCGACCCGGGGGCCTCGCTGGAGGAGAACGCTGACCGGCTCGCCAGCGGGTTGAGGGAGATCCGAGCCGGATCGGTGGCGCCGGCCGCTCGTGACGATTCCCAGGGCCGATTCATGACGGGGGATGCGGTCGGGTTCGTCGGGGAGGAGATCGTCGCTTGGGGCGGAGCGGGAACCACGCTCGCACGCACCATCGCGATCCTGGCCGAGCACGCGGAGATCATCACCGTGGTCGGCGGGGACCGGGCGCCGATCCCGCTCGACGAGATCGACGCGCACGTCCCCGACGGCGTCGAGCTCGAGTCCCACTACGGCGGGCAACCCCACTACTGGTGGCTACTCGCCGCGCAGTGACCCCGCCGCCTCCGGCGGCACGATGGAGCCACCAGCCCTCGGTCCCGGGGCCGGCGTCGCTGAGCAGCTCGGTCCGGATGTCGTCGCGGGGGACGTAGATCACCGGCGGACTGGCGGTCTCGAGCACCCGCAGCGCCCGGTCGCTCTCAGCGATCGTCTTGCCACCTCTCAGTGGCCGTGGTGTCGGTGTACGCCGGGGTCTTCCGCCGTTACGCGACCGTCGGGCCGCCTAGCCTCTGTCGGCGATGGAGGCCGCCACCGAGCGCGACCCTGGCCTGACCCACCTGCCGCGGGCCTTCGCCAGCGGCGAACCGCTGTGCCCTGACGCCCTCCTCGCCGCACCGCTCAAGTCGCTGCCGCGCCCGTCGCTCCTCGAGGCGCCGCTCACCAAACTGCGCGGCGCCGGTCCCAAGCTGGCGGAAGCTGCGGCCGAGCTCGGGATCTCGAGTCTCGGCGATCTGCTCCGGCACATCCCGCATACCCACCGAGACCGAGCCGAGCCGGTTGGGCTCGGGGAGCTCAAGCTGGGGGAGGAGGCGACCGTCCGGGTCGAGGTGGCGGGGCCGGCGAAGCTCCGACCGACCCGCCGCCGGCGGCTCACGATCCTCGAGGCCGACGTCTCGGACGCGAGCGGCCGGGTGAAGGCGGTCTGGTTCAACCGGGCGTGGCTCTCGGACCGACTCGTGCCCGGAACGAGGCTGCTCCTCCGCGGGAAGCTCGAGAAGCGCGGGTTCACGGTCGCCGAGCACGAGCTCCTCGACTCCGGCCCAGCTCCCGCTGGGCTGCACACGACCGGGTTCGTCCCGGCTCACCCCGCATCGGAGCGGCTCCGGCCGCAGCGAATCCGAGAGTGGGTCTGGCAGGGGCTGCCGCTCGCCCGGCACGCGGTCGAGCCGCTGCCCGGGACGCTCCGCGCCGAGCTCCGAATGGCATCCGCGTCGGACTCGCTCACCGCGGCCCATTTCCCCGTGGACGCTCACGCGGCGGAGGCGGCCCGCGAGCGGCTCGCCTTCGAGGAGCTCTTCCTCTATCAGGCGGCCCTCGTCGCTCGGCGGGGCCGGCGGCTCGCATCCGGCCGGGGTCCCGAGCTTGCCGCCGCCGGCGACTGGACCATCGCGTGGCTCGACTCTCTCCCGTTCTACCTCACGGCGGATCAGCGGACAGCGATCGCCGAGATCGACTCCGACCTGGCCGGCCCGCAGCCGATGCAGCGGCTGCTGATGGGGGAAGTGGGTTCCGGCAAGACCGTCGTCGCGCTGTACGCGATGCTCCGCGCGGTCGAGGCCGGCCACCAGGCGGCGCTGATGGCGCCCACCGAAACGCTCGCCGAGCAGCACTTCCGGACGCTCGAGGCTCTCCTCGCGGAACAGCCGGTCGCCGCGGCGCTGCTCACCTCGGCGACGCCCGGGACGCGCCGGCGGCAGCTGCTCGGCTCGCTTGCGGGGGGCGAGCCCCAGATCGTCGTCGGGACCCACGCCCTGATCGAGAGCGGGGTCGAGTTCTCCACTCTCGCGGTCGCCGTGGTGGACGAGCAGCACCGCTTCGGGGTGCGGCAGCGCGCGGCGCTCGACGCCAAGGGCCCGGGGGAGCGGCTGCCACACGTGCTCCACATGACCGCCACTCCGATCCCGCGGACCCTCTCCCTCACCGCCTACGGCGACCTCGACACCACCTCGCTCAGGGAGCTCCCGAAGGGCCGCCGGCCGGTCCGGACGCGGGTGGTCGGAGAGGACGGCCGCGGCGAGGCGTACGAGTTCATCCGCGCGAGGCTTCGCGAGGGTCGACAGGCCTATGTCGTCTGCCCCCTGGTGAGCGAGTCCGACGACGCAAGGGCGGGCGACAGCGCGACTCGTTTGATGGCCAGGGCTGCGGAGGCGGAGGCGAAGCGTCTCGCGGCGGCCGAGCTGCGCGACTTCCGGCTGGCGCTGCTGCACGGCCAGATGCCGTCCGAGGCGAAGGCGCAGGCGATGGGGCGCTTCGCCTCCGGGGAGGCGGATGTACTGGTCGCCACCACCGTGATCGAGGTCGGGATCGACGTGCCGAACGCGACCGTGATGCTGGTCGAGGGGGCGGAGCGCTTCGGGCTCTCGCAGCTCCACCAGCTGAGAGGGAGGGTCGGCCGCGGAGAGTACGAGTCCTTCTGCATCCTCTTCGGGGACCCGGAGTCGGACGCTGCGAGAGCCCGGCTGGATGCGATCGCGACCGAGTCCGACGGATTCGCCCTGGCCGAGATCGATCTCTCGATCCGCGGCGAGGGCGAGATCCTCGGCACCCGCCAGCACGGCCTGCCCAGGTTCCGGGCGGCGACCCTGCCGGAGGACACGGCGCTCCTCCTCGAGGCGCGCAGGCGCGTGCTGACACTCCGGGGAAAGCACGGCTCGCTTGAGGACGCCGCGCTCGGCCCGCTCATGGACGAGGCCCGCTGCCGCTTTGGCGACGAGCGGGTCGACCAAGTCACCGCCTGATGGCGGAGCTCCGAATCACCGGAGGTGACCTCGGTGGGCGGCGGATCCGCGTCCCCCAGGGGGAGGTCCGGCCCACCACCGAGCGCGTCCGGGAGGCAATTTTCTCGATCCTGGGCGACCTCTCCGGGGCCAGGGTCCTCGACCTGTTCTGCGGAAGCGGCGCGCTCGCGATCGAGGCGTTGTCCCGGGGGGCGGCGGAAGCGACCCTCGTCGACACCGATCCGAGGACCGCACGCGACAACCTGGAGCTGCTCGACCTTGCGGAACGGGCCCGGACGGTCAAGGAGGCTGCCACGCGGTTCCTGGAGCGTGCCGAGAGTGCATCCTTCGACCTCGTGCTCTGCGATCCGCCGTATAGACTCGCCGACCCCCTTGCAGCCGACCTCGATCCCGAGATATGCCGCGTGCTCGCGGAGGGGGGGAGGGTGGTAGCCGAGACCTCCCCCGACCGGCCGCTGCCACTTACCCTGCCGCTGCTCACCGAGCGCGCCTACGGCGACACCCTCGTGCGGATCCATGGAGGCGGGGGATGAGCCCCGACGGAAGGACCGCGGTCTGCCCCGGGAGCTACGACCCGGTCACGAACGGCCACCTCGACATCATCACCCGCACCTCGCGGGTCTTCGACCGGGTCGTGGTAGGCGTGGTGAATCAGCCGGTCCGCAAGCAGCAGACACTGTTCACCGCCGAGGAGCGCCAGAGCTTCATCCAGGAGGCAATTTCCGGTCTCGGCAACGTCGAGGTGAAGATCATGTCCAACCTCCTGGTCGAGTTCGCGAAGGAGAACGGAGCCAGCGCGATCATCAAGGGGCTGCGCGCGATCTCGGACTTCGAGTACGAGTTCGAGATGAATCAGCTCAATCGAAAGCTCGCCGCCGACATCGAGAGCATGTACATCTTCGCGTCGGCGAACTACAGCTTTCTCTCTTCGACCGGGGTCAAGGAGATCGCCACGTTCGGGGGCGACGTCAGCGATCTGGTTCCTCCGCCGGTTGCAAGAGCGCTTGCGGAACGCCTCGCGCGCTAGACCGCGTGCGTAGGGGGTGGGCAGGAGCTTGCAGTTCGACGCAGAAACGCAACCCGGGGCCGGTGCGCGGGCCCGATGCGTAAGCTTTAGCCACCGCTGATGGACGTTCTCGTTCTCATCGACAAGCTCGACGACCTGGTCCACAACGCGCGGCCCGTGCCGCTCACGGACCAGGTGCGCGTCGACCGCGAGGAGATCTACGACCTCCTCGACCAGATGCGCGCGACGATCCCGGAGGAGATCAAGCAGGCCCGGTGGATCGTCAAGGAGCGCCAGGAGATGCTCGCCGAGGCGAAGCGCGAGGCGGAGCGGATCGTGAAGGAGGCGCGTGAGCAGCAGGCCCGCCTCGTCGCGAACGAGGAGATCACCCGGCAGGCGGAGCGCGCCGCCGAGGAGATCGTCGAGGAGGCGCGTGAGCGTGAGCGTGAGATCCGCCTCGGCGCCGAGGACTACGCGGACGACATCCTCTCGACCCTCGAGGTCAACCTTCAGAAATTCCTCCAGGCCGTGCAGCGCGGTCGCGACCGCCTCCAGGGCCGCGAGCGCGAGCCCTCGGAGATCGGCTAGCTAGAGCTCCGTCCGGTGGGCGCCGGCCCGCCCGGCGTCGGCCTTCTCGTAGAAGCGACCCAGCAGCTCGAGCGTCTCCTTCGGATCCGCGCAGGTGTAGGCGTTCCAGGCCTCGTTCCGGAGCTGCTCGTCCAGTGGCTTCCCGACCGTGTCGAGGATCGTCTGCTTGGCCGAGCGGACGGCGCGCTGGGAGTTGCGAAGGATCTGGCGGGCGACGGTCTCCGCCTCCTCCATCAGCCGCTCGTGGGGGACGACCTTGGAGACCAGGTTGCACTGAAGCGCCCGCTGCGCGTCGATCGGCTCGGCGGTGAGCAGCATCTCGAGCGCGATCCCGGTGCCGCAGGTGTTGACGAGGCGGACGATCCCGCCGTCGCCGTGGTGGAAGCCCCGGCGCGCCTCGAAGGACCCGAACATCGCCCGCTCGGAGGCGATCCGGATGTCGCAGGCGAGCGCCGTCTCCAGGCCCCCGGCGAGCGCCCAGCCGTTGATCGCGCCGACGATGGGCTTGTAGATCCGGTGCATCCCGCGGGTGAATCCGTTCAGTCCGAGCTCGGCGATCTGGCGCAGGTCATCGGGCTTCTGATCGGCGATGATCGCCGGGATGTACTCCTTCAGGTCGGCGCCGGCGCAGAACGCCTCACCGGCGCCGGTCAGGATTGCGACGTCCACCGCGTCGTCCTCGGCGAAGTCGGCCCAGGCGGCGATCATCGCCCGGTGGACCTCGGGGCTGACCGCGTTTCGCGCCTCGGGGCGGTTGATGGTCAGGTACGCGATCCGATCGCGCTTCTCGTATAGAACGACGCCGTCCTCGGCGCTGGGCGGCGGACCGGGCCTCTCGGGGTTGTGATGCATTGCTCCTCCTTTCGGCTTGCCGAGGGCGATCGTATGGCTGCGCTCCTTGCTGAGAGTCGGCGATCTCGCATAGGGTTACGCGAGGAGGAAGTGCAAACCACAGGGGGTGTATGTCGCCCCGGCGGGACGAACGGACCCTAGAAGAAGGGAGAAGGAATGCGAAAGCTGCGCAAGCACATGAGCTTCGCCAACGTGATGTCGGTGATCGCGGTGTTCCTGGCCATTGGCGGTGGCGCCTACGCTGCCAAGAAGATCAGTGGCAAGTCGATCAAGAACGGAACGATCGCCAAGAAGAAGCTGAAGTCCAACGTGCTCAAGGGCCTTGACACGTGCCCGAGTGCCGCGCCGACCAACCTGAATGGTCTCTGTTACGGCCCGGCCCAGGCCGCGACCAACTGGGACGCCGCAAACCAGCAGGGCTGCAGGCCGCAGGGCCTGCGGGTGCCGACGATCGGCGAGGCGCTGCTGGTCATGACCCATGTGGGCGGGGGCCCCGACAACGAGACGTGGACCGATGAGGTCACCCAGATCACCGCAGGCGGAGGAACCCAACAGCGGCGGGCCTTTGTCAAGGCCCCGGGCGACCCGCAGGGCCAGATATTCGAAGGGCCGGCTGCGGGTCCGCACTCGTACCGCTGCGTTACGTACGCGGCCAACCCGACCTCGTAGTCGAGCAGTCGCTCAGGCGTAGGTTGCGCGGACGACCGTAAGGTCGTCCGCGCGCCACGTCACCTCGCCGCCGCACCACTCGGCGAGCTCCTCCGCCGTGTCCGGGAAGTCGATCTCCGGGTCGATCGGGGTGACCTGCGGCTCGGCCTTGACGACATCCCCGACCACCAGCGCTCTCGCCTGCTCGCGTACGCGGCGGAAGAGCAGATGCTTCTGGTCGTCGGTGAGGTGGTGGACCGAGAGCACCGAGATCACGAGGTCCCAGGGGCCGTCGGGAAGCGGATCCTCCATTCGGGCGAGCTGGACGTCGTCGTACTCCTCTCGGAGCCGATAGACCATGTTCGGGTCCGAGTCGAGGCCGATCACCCAGGCGTCCGGGTAGGCGTCGAGAAGGACCCGGGTCGTCTCCCCGGTTCCCATCCCGAGCTCGAGCACCCGGTCCGGCGCGAACGGGATCGCGTCAACTGCCGCCTTCTGGAGCTCGTCATAGCGCGGGACCTCGGCCCGGATCTCATCCAGGTACGTCTCCGGGTTCCAGTGAAATTGCGCGCTCACCTCTGCTCGCTACCCTCGAAGCGAGTGTATGCGGAAGGTGGAATCGTCGATCTCGAGAGGCTCGCCCTGTCGTCTGGACAGGCCCGGGCGATCGACCTCGAGGTTGGGCTGGAGCCAATCGAGCTCGGTCCGGCCATCTACCGGGCCGCCGGCGATCGCGCCGAGGCGCGCCTCGACGTCTCGCGCACGAGCACCGGGTATGCGCTCAGGCTGAGGTTCTCGACGGAGGTGAGCGGCCCCTGCGTCCGCTGCCTCGAGGGCGCGTCCACCCCGATCGAGATCGACGCGCGCGAGGTGGACCAGCCGTCGGCGAACGACGAGGAGCTCCGCAGTCCCTACGTATCGGAGGTGGACCTGAACGTCGAGCGCTGGGCCAACGACGCGCTCGTCCTCGCGCTGCCCTCGCAGCCGCTCTGCCGGCCCGACTGCGCCGGACTCTGCCCGGTCTGCGGCGAGTCGCTGAACGACGCCGACCGGGAGGCGCACCGTCACGAGCGGGGCGGCGATCCCCGAATGGCGAAGCTTCGGGATTTGAAGCTGGAGTAGGTTCGGCGCGGTGTTTGTGGCC
>DASUYK010000049.1:0-12334 GCA_036377415.1 Solirubrobacterales bacterium | reverse complement strand
GTTGAGGGAAGCGCGAATCCAGGCGAAACGACGGTGCGGGCCGATATCGAAGTTGAACGGGCTCTCCGGGGCGGCGATCCCCGCCCAGGCGAACGCGCCCGCGGCGGCGAAGGCGTCGGTCGCCCTGCGCAGCGCCCGGCGGGGGCCCCGCAGGACACGGCGGGCTCCGCGTGCGACCTCGCCCGGGTTCAAGGTTCGCTCGACGAGCGCCTCCCTGAGGATCTGCGCCTGGCTCGGCTCGGGTGTCGGCAGCCACCGCTCGCCGGGCTCGGAGCTGTCCTGCGACTCACGCTTGGTGTCGAAGAGGACCGTGGTTATGTCAACTCCGGAGATCCCGTCGACCAGGCAGTGGTGGGTCTTGCCGATGATCGCGAACCGCCCGCCCTTCAGCCCCTCGACGAGCCAGAGCTCCCAGAGGGGCTTCGAGCGGTCGAGCTGCTGGGAGAAGATCCGGGCGGCGAGGTTCCGCAGCTGTTGCTCGGAGCCGGGCCCGGGGAGGGAGGTGTGGCGAACGTGGTAGGCGAGGTTCAGGTGCGGGTCGTCGACCCAGATCGGCCGGCCCTGACCGAAAGGCACGAACCTGAGCTTCTGCCGGAAGCGGGGGACGAGATGAAGCCGGGATTCGATGTGGTCGCGGAACTCGAGGTAGGGAGGGGCGGGCCCCTCGAACAACGTGGTCGAGGCGACGTGCATGTGCGTCCCATGCCGCTCCAGATGGAGGAAGGAGGAATCGAGTCCAGTCAGCCGGTCGTGCATTACGCCTGATGGTCGCATACGAGTGTGGGGTAGATCACAGAAGTTCGCTAATTGCGGACCTACCCTGTGCGGCCGTTAGTCGCCAAACAACCCGCCGAGTCGCTCGGAGACAGCTCCGGGCGAGCGGGGGACCCACTGATGTTTCGGGGCGAATGGGACGGTGTTCCGTCCCTAGCGGTGAAGCGAGGGTGCGCCTTCAGGCAACCCGTTCGATGTTCAGCCGCGAGCCCGTCAGCTAACCCCGTAGGCGGAACAGAGAGGCAGGTGTATTCACGTGCGTCGCTTCCGTTGGAAGCGGAGGCGGGCTGCGCTAGCGCTGCTGCCCGTCATGGCAATGATGCTCACGGCTGGGATCGCGGGCGCTTCGGCGCCGGTGTCGCCCCTGTCCGCAATCGGGACGGATCCGGATGCGACGGCGGCGGGTGCCCAGCCGAGGGCGGTGAGCCTGAACGGCCGCCGGCACGCGAGAGCGGGTCGGACCGTCACCCTCCGCGGTCACGTCACGCCGGCGTCGAAGCGCCGGGTCGTGGTCCAAGTCGGCGGGGCGAAGCTCGGCGCCCGCACGAACGAGCACGGCGGGTTCGCCGTCCGCTGGCGCGCTCCGCGCGCGGGGGTGTTCACGGCGCGTGCGCGCGTCGCCGACGCACCGGTTCGCTCGGATCGATTCCGGATCAACGCATACCGGCCGGCGGCGGCCTCCTACTACGGACCGGGCCTGTACGGCAACGGCCTGGCCTGCGGGGGGACGCTGACGCCGAGCAAAATCGGGGTGGCAAACAAGTCGCTGCCGTGCGGCACGCGCCTCACCTTGCGCTACGGGAGGCGCACGGTGCGGGTTCAGGTGATCGACCGAGGCCCGTTCTCCGGTGACCGCGAGTTCGATCTCACGGCCGCCACCAGAGCGAAGCTCGGGTTCCCGTCCACCGGGACGGTTCTGACCACCCGATAGCTCTGCGCCGCTGCAACCCGGCCGGGCCGTTCTCCCTGAACGGCCCGGCCGGGGCTATCTCTTCCCCCTCTTGCATTGCTTCGCTGCGCCGGCGCCCGTTCTGGCCTTCCTGCCCTTCCTCTTCTTCTTCTTCCCCGGCGCGCCGCAGTTCAGCCGACATCGAGCGTCAGTCGCGCAGTTCGGCCCGACTCGGCCCCGGCGGGGCGGGCGTCCTGGTCGGATCCCTCCGCCCGGGTGAGTGCCGCCACTCCGACTCCGATCAGGCGCACTGGCATTTGGGGGTCGAAGCGCTCGAGGAGGTCTCGCGCGGTCGCCGACAGCACCTGCGGATCGCAGGTGGGGGACTCCAGGGTTCTCGATCGGGTATAGGTCTTGAAGGGACGAAGCCGGATCTTCAGCGTCACGGTCCGCCCGTGGCTGCGATGCTCGGAGAGGCTCCGGCAGACCGAGCCGGCGAGGCGTTCGACCGTGTCGAGCAGCACCTCCCGATCAGTGACGTCGTGTGGGAACGTCGTCTCGCGGCTCTCCGACTTGCGCTCGCGCTCGAGGGTGAGGGTCGAGCTGCCCCTGCCGTTCGCGCGGTCGCGGAGACCCTGGCCGTGCTTCGGCCCGAATGCCCGCTCCAGGAGCTGCGGGTCGGCTGCGGCGAGCTCTCCGACTGTCCCGATCCCGATCTCCCGCAGGCGCGCGTAGGTCCGAGAGCCGACACCGGGGAGGAGTGAGGCCGGCCTCCCGCCGACGACGGAGGGCCAATTCTCCTCCCTCAGCTGGAAGAACCCGTCGGGCTTGTCCAGATCCGAAGCGATCTTCGCCATCAGCTTGTTGGGCGCCAGGCCGATCGAGCAGACCAGCCGAGTCGCCTCCCGCACCCTGCGCTTCATCTCCTTTGCGCGGGATTGCGGCACGGGCGACCCAGAGAGGTCGACGTAGGCCTCGTCGAGGCCGACGACCTCGACCAGATCGCTGAACTCCCGCAGCGTCTCCATCACCTTGTTCGACCCGCGGCGGTAGAGCTGCATGTCGACGGAGAGGACGTTGAGCTGCGGGCAGCGCCGACGGGCGGTCACCATCGGGAGCGCGGAATGAACTCCGTACTTCCGCGCCTCGTACGACGCTGTCGTCACGACGCCTCGAGGGCCGTCATGTGCGACGACGATCGGCTTCCCTCGCAGCTCCGGATGGCGGAGGAGCTCGATCGACACGTAGAAGGCGTCCATGTCGACGTGGGCAATCACCTGCGGCCTTTCGAGAATACGCTCGGGTGCCGACGGAGGTCGCTATGTTGGGCGTGGTGAGCGGTGCCCAGGCGAAGAATCTCGAGGCGATCTCGCGGGCGATTGACCGGCACAACTCGAACTGCCCGTTCCCCGCGAGCGAGGTGCGGATGAACCCGTTCGAGATCGAGCGCCTCGGCTGGGACGAGATTCGCGGCCTGCCGATCGTGCCGGACGAGAACCTCGGGACCGGCAGCTTCCGGATCATCTGCTCCCGCGACCAGGAGGGCGAGGGGATCGAGGAGGCCGAGGCTCTCGGCATCCCGATCGAGGTCGCCGTGCCGACCGGACCCGCCGAGAAGCCGTGATTCGGCCGCGTGTTTGTGGCGGCCGTTGATGGCGGAGCCGTGCGGCGTTAGTTGAGGGCCGCCGCCAACCGCCGGCGGTGCTCGCGGGCGAGAGGGTGGTCCGCGCCGAGCTCGGTGAAGATCGCGACCATCACGCGGCGGAGCATGTCGCGGCGGTCCGCCTCATCCTCGCTCGCGAGGACGTCCTGGAGGGTGTCGAGCGCCTTCTCCGAGTCGCCGTCGTCCCAGGCCGAGAACGCGGCCGGGAGCCGATCGGCGCGGGAGCCGTTCGGCGACTGAGCGAGCTCGGCGCGAGCGGCGAGGCCGTCGGCGACGAAGTCGCTGGGGAAGGGACGGAGTACTTCGAGCGCCGCCTCGGACTCGCCTCGGGTGAGCATGATCCTGCCGAGACCGATCGCGGCCGGGGCGCTCCTGGGATCCAGCTCGAGTGCCTTGCGGAGGGACTCCTCGTCGCCGGCCTCCACCAACCGGTCCGCCTCGGAGGGGACGATCTGGTTGAGAAAGCTCTCGATCGCCGCGGGCGGCTGGGCGCCGATGAACTCGGCGACGACCTCGCCGTCCTTGAATGCCATCACCGCCGGGATGCTCTGGATGCCGAACTGGGCCGAGATCCGTGGGTTCGCGTCAGTATCCACTTTGGCGAGTTCGACCTGACCGCCGCGCTTCCGAATCGCCTCCTCGAGCGCGGGCCCAAGCGTGCGGCAGGGCCCGCACCATTCGGCCCAGAAGTCGACGACGATCGGGACCTGCTTGGAGCGCTCCACGACCTTGGCCTGGAACTCGTGTTCAGCTACGTTGCCGATCACGCCTTCAGGGTAGACGGAGCGGCTTCAGCGCCGAGATGACGGTCGAGGAAGTGGAGCTGATCCCGGATCGCGCGATCGCGCCACTCGCCCCGGTACATGTCGAAGTGAGCGCAGGGGTACTCCCGGACCTCGACCCGGCCCTTGGCGCGCCAGGCGGCCGCTCTCGCGGCGGTGGCGGGGGCGACGGAGTCACGGTCGGCGATTTGAACCAGGATCGGACAGCGAATCTCGTCCATCCGCGTGATCGGCCGATTGGTCCACTCCGCGAGGCTGGCCCTGGCGGTGACCTCGTTCCGCCAGGTAGTGCCGGCGATCGCCCGGTACCCGGGCAGCGATTCCTCGCTGGTCAGGGCCGCCAGCTCCCCGGGCGCGCCGACGGTCGCGAGCATCACCGGATCGCGACCCCGAATGGTCCCGACCACGTCCCGCAAGCCGAGTAGCGTCAGGCGAAGCTGCTGGCCGCGACCGGCGTATTGCCCTATGTGCATCATCGTCCGAATCCCGTCGAGGTCGGCGGCCTGGGAGATCACCGCCGCGATCCTCGGATCGTCCGCGGCGACGTACACGACGTGGGCCCCCGACCACGCGGTCCCCCAGAGCACGATCCGCTCCGGATCGACACCGTCCAGGATTCGCGCGAACTCGACCGCGGCGCGATAGTCCTCCCGGTGGCGCGGGGGCCAGGCGAGCTGCCGCGGCTCGCCGCTCGAATCCCCGAAGCCGCGGTAGTCGAACAGCAGCACGTCGAGGCCGGCCTCGGCGAATGCTCGCGCAAACGGCAGGAGCCCAGAGTCGCGCGTCCCACCGATTCCGTGCGCCATCACGACGCAGGGGCGACCCCTCTCGCAGGCGAAACCGTCGCCCTCGCCGACCAGATGCCAGGCGGCGCAGATCTCCCCGTTGCTCGGGAAGGAGAGGTCGATCGGTTCAGGCAGCAGCCGCCTCCACCGCCTCGGCTCGTCCCGCGAGGTCGGCGGCCATCCCGCGGGCGGCACGCTCGCGTCCCGCCGGGATCTCCCGGTTCCAGAGATCGTGCTCGTAGGTGTACCACTCGATCTCCATCGTGTGCCTGGGCCGATCGGCGAAGTCGGCGGTGTGGATAGCCTCGTCGCGGCGAATCGTCTCCTCCATCTCCGGGATCGGGGGCAGGGCGTAGTCGCCGCCGACGTACCGCGCGACGAGCTTCGACTGCAGCTCCACGAACGGGAACAGCGTCGGGATCGCCTGTGCGAACCCGATCAGCGCCATGTCGTCGATCCCGGGCCTGAAGATTCGCTTGTAGAGCGGCAGGCGGTTATCCGGCGCCGAGAGGAACTCCGGGTGGAAGAACGGGAAGGTGATGTTGTACCCCGTGGCGTAGATGATCGCGTCGACCTGCTCGACGCTCCCATCCTCGAAGCGGACCCGGCCTCCCTCGAGCTCGGAGACGTTCGGCTTGGCGACCGCGTCACCGGAGCCGAGACGCAGAAGCAGCTCGCTCGAGACCGTGGGATGAGCCTCCATGAAGTGGTGGTTGGGGTGGGGGAGGCCGAAGTCCTCCATCCGGCCGGAGGCGAGGCGCGGGATCGGCCGCGCCAGCAGTCGCTGGAGCTTCACCGGCAGGCGCGGGTTCACCTTGACCAACGTGTCCAGAGGGCGGCCGAGGAAGTACTTGGGAACGACCCAAGCGCCGCTCCTGGTCGAGATGAACACCCTCTCGGCGACACCCTTGCGGGAGAGCTCGGATGCGATGTCGACGCCGGTGTTGCCGATCCCGACGACCAGGACCCGCTTGCCGAAGAGGTCGAGCGGGTCATCCGGGCCGATGTAGTGGTGGCCGTGGATCGTCTCCCCATCGAAGTGCCCCGGGAAGTCCGGATAGCGGGGATCCCAGTGATGGCCGTTCCCGACGACCAGGAAGTCGAACTCCTGCGTGGAGCCGTCGCCGAGGGTGATCCGCCAGCCGCCGCCGTCCTTGCGCTCGGCATGATCGACCAGGGTCTCGAAGCGGATGCGGTCTCGAAGCGAGAACGCATCGGCGTAGCGATGGAGGTAGCCGAGGATCTCGGCGTGATGCGGGTAGTCGGGGTACTCGCGCGGGCCCATCGGCATGTCGCGGAAGGAGACCCCGTCCCGGGAGGTGTCGATGTGGAGCGACTGGTACGCGGACGAGGCGCCGTTCGGATTGCGGAAATACCAGTTCCCGCCGATGTCGTCGCTCGACTCGAAGCAGGTGTAGGGAAGTCCCCAGTCGCTGAGCGCCTTGCCGGCCGTGAGGCCGCTGATCCCCGCTCCGATGATGCAGGTGGTCGGCTTCGTGATGGCCATTGGGGTCCCTGAGTCTAGTCAGACTGGCCAGCTGGCCAGTCCGGTGCCGTCGCCGAAGCTAGACTTCGTTGAAGAAGTTGATGTTCAGGTCGTCCATCAACCGCTGCGCCTCCGCGTTCAGGCGGAAGAGCTCGCCCGTCCAGATCAGGATTCCCATCGCAATCAGGATCGCGCCGGCGGCGGCCATGATCACCGCGTAGTGACGCTTGACCGCGGCGAACGCGGTGGTCATCCGAGTGAATGCCAGCGAGGTCGCCAGGAACGGGATCGCGAGCCCGGCCGAGTAGACCGCGAGCAGGAAGGCTCCGTGGCCGACCGAGTCGGAGAGAGCGGCCGCGGAGAGGATCGCCGCGAGGGTGGGCCCGACGCACGGCGTCCAGGCCACCGCGAAGGCGGCCCCCGCGACCAGCGGCCCGCCCTTTCCCGCTCGCTCGAGCAGCCCCTCGACGTGCCACTCCCGGTTGAGGCGGTCGACGAAGAGCGCGGCGACGAAGAGGAGACCCATCGCGATGATCAGTGCCGCGGCGACCTTGTTGAGCACTTCGCGGTTGTCCTGGAGGGTGCTGCCGAGCCCGGTCGCGGTCAGCCCCAGGACGATGAAGATCGCGGAGAAGCTCGCGACGAAGAGGAGGCTGGGCGCGAGCACGCGGCGCCAGTCGGCGTTGCCCAGGTCGGCCGCGGAGACACCGGTAACCGCGGAGAGATAGCCCGGCACGAGCGGCAGGACGCACGGGGACAGGAACGACACCAGCCCCGCGCCGAGGGCCGCGAAGATCGTCACGCCGGAGGCCGGATCGCTCTCCATGCGGGAATTCTGGCGGACAAAGGGCGCCGGCACCGCCCAGCCAGGCACGAGCCGCGCACCGTGATTTCTACGTACTGGATCTGCGGCTGGGAACGGATGTAACCCCGCCTGGGCATGCGTAGGGTGCCTGCTGCATCCGGATCCCCCGGCCAACTGCACCAGTTATTCAGGCGTCCAGCACGTTGGCCAACCTGGCGAGGCGGCCTTCATCCCCCTGGGGTCGCCTCGCCGGACCTTTTTGCGTACGGTCCCCGCCGTGACCCGATGCCTTGGGGCTCTCGCCTTGTTCGGCCTCACGTTGTGGGTCGCCGCATGCGGGGACGGGGGGAGGGAGCTTCTCACCGAGGGAAGGGTGAGGGAATGCCTCGCCGACGCTCAGATCGCAGTCAGGGCACCGGACGCGGCGGAGGCGGAGGCCCCCGAGTACGCGCCCCTCTACCTCGAGACGGCCCCCGACTTCACCGCGTTCGCGAAGGACGGGACCGGGGTGGACGTGGTCGTCCAGGGAAGCGCGGAGCGAGCGAGGCGGACGGCCGCGCACGTGAAGGGGACGCTCGAATCGCTCGGTGGTTCGTTCACCGCCGCCTCGAATCGGGTCGTCCAGGGACAGAACGCCGTGGCCGTCTTTCGCCGGGCCGTGTCCGCCGCGAACCGGGATGCCGTCCGAGGCTGCCTCGGGGGCTAGGGGAGCTCCGGCCCCGGATCCTGCCCGAGCCCTGTGCGAAGCGACCGCGCGGCCTTCGGTGCGAGCTCGCGGGCGTTGTTGTTGAACATCACGTGCACGCTCTCGGCCTCGTCGGCGAGCGCCCGCGCCCGGCCCGCGATCTCGCGCAACTCCTCCTCCGGATAGTCGTAATCGAACCGCTCGGCGACGGTCCGGCCGTGCAGGTACCCCTCGGTGTTCCGACCGTGGCAGCGCATGTAGGCCAGCCGCTCGTCGGTCACCGCGTCGACTGGCGGGAAGATCGGGACGTGGTCTCCGGGTGGGCTGTCGACGCAGATGAGGGCCGCGTCGTGCGCGGAGAGCCACTCGACGACGTGCTCAAGCCGGTTCGGTGAGGCCCAGCTTCGTCTCCGGAACTCGACCGCGACCGGCACCGGCGCGAGTCCCGAGATCACCGGCAGGAGCTCATCGAGCTCGTTCCGCCGGGGATCGAATGCGGGGGTGAGCTGAAGCAGGTAGGAGGAGAGCTTCCCGGTCCTTCTCAGGGGCCTCATGGCGTCGGCGGTGCGCCGCACGACCTCGTCGACCAGTGCGGGATCGGGAAGGACGCGTCCGCGCTCGTTCGTTTCCACGTCCTCGCGCAGGTCCTTCGGCAGGTCCTTCGGCTGCGCCGCGTGATGCGAGAGCAGCCGGTGCAGCTTGACATCGAACAGGAAGCCGTCGGGGGTCGCGCGGTCCCAGCCCTCGACGGTCGACTCGGCCGGGATCGCGTAGAAGCTCGAATTCAGCTCAACCACCTCGAACCGCTCGGCATAGAAGGGGAGCCGGTCCCGCGGGGCCATTCCCTGCGGGTACCAGTGCCGCACGAATCCGGGGTCCGACCAGCTGGAGGTGCCGACGACGATCGCCACCCGCCGAACTATGGCGTGGCGGCAACCGGCTCGAGGAGCGAGGTGGCGCCGGCCTCCCAGCGATCGAGCAGATGCCCGGCGAACCGCGCGTCGAGCAGAAGCAGGGCGCGGACGCCGAAGAGGATGTCCCCCGCGAGCGCCGGCTCGGCGATCGCGAGCTCCTGCGCCATGTCGTACAGGGCGATGTTTTCGTGTACGGAATCGGCCTCGACATGCTCCTCAAAGAAGTCGATTGCGTCCTCGCCTAGGCCGAGCCGACGAAGCCCCTTCGCGTAGCGGCTGTTCGGGATCGGAGAAGTCGTCTCGAACGCCGCCAGGTGGCCGACGATCGCGCCGCGGAGCCTGCGGTGGAGGCCGAACAGCGACATCAGGTTGACGGTGGCGAGGGTGACGGCCGGGATCCGGCCCAGGTAGGCGCCGTAGGTGGGATCGAGCTCCAGCGCGCGCATCGCCTTCGCGAACAGGGTGGCGTGGACTCGATCGGGCCGACCTCCGCCGTACTCGTCCGCCTGGACCTCGACGAGCGCGGCCTTGACGGGACCGGCAAGTCGGGGGATCGCCCAGGAGTGCGGATCGGCCTCCTTGAGCTGGTACGCCGAGCGATGCACCATGAACTCCCGGAACTGGCCAAGGGACGCCCTTGTCTCGAGGTGGGCGGCCAGTTCGGGCCCGGGGTCGGCACGGATCAGCTCCAGGATCATCTCGGCGGTCTCCCTCGGATCCGGGAGTGGATCATCGGCCGGGACCTCCTCGCGAAGCCGGGCCTCGAAGTCGGCCTCCAGGGCGGTGCGGAGCTCGAGGAGGCCAATGTCCCACTCGAGCCCGTCGTCCACACCGCGAAAGCCGCGATAGTGGAGCTCGTAGAGGACGTAGAGCGAGAGCTGGAAGTCCTCGCCGAAGGCCTCGACCTGCGGCCGCGCGGCGCGGTCCACCGCCGATGCGCTTGAGCCGCCGAGCAGGCGTTCGATCAGCTCGTCGCTCAGCGGGCCCCGCGCCAACGGTAGTGCCGGCCGCGGATCCGGCCCGGCGACCTCGGCGCGCCCCGTCGTCGTCCTTGTGGCCATTGCGCCAATCCTTTACCCGTTCGAGCTCGGTTTCAGCATCCTCCCTGCGGGGCAGGCTGCCGAGGTGGCCACGGAGCTCACGCCGTATCCCGACGGGCCCTACCTGCTTCGCGGGGAATTCCGGCTGACCACCCCTGGGGGTGAGGAGATCGATCCGCGACGAAAGACGGTCGCACTATGCCGCTGCGGGGCGTCACGGAGGAAGCCGTTCTGCGACGGGACCCACAAGCTCATCGGCTTCAAGGCCCCTGGCCGCAAGCCGCCCTCGTAGGCGCCGCATCGACGAGGCAGCGCGGGGGACCAGTCCGTCGCCGTAGGGGACGCCGCCGAGCACGAGCCTGTCGCGGACGGCGATCCACGAGCAGACCCCCCGTTCGAGCACCCAGAGGGGTGCGAGGAGGGAGCCGGTCGCCGGGAAATACCGGCGCCCGCCGGCTCGGCGGCGGCCGATCTCGGCCAAACCGGCGACGGCGACGGCCGCGAGCAGGGGCATCCGCCAGCTCCCGCGCAGGAGCGACGCCGACAGAGCGGGGATCACCGCGAGCCACATCCCCATCCGCGGCGGGATTGCGAGGTCGTCGTAGGCCTGCCGAACGCGCTGGGAGAGAAACTGCCGCGTACTCGGCGGGCGCCGCGCGACGTAGAGGTCCGGGGGGCTGCGCACGGTCCCGCCGAGCGCGCGGATCGTCCGCATCAGCTCGAGGTTCTCGAAGATCACGTCGCCGTCGTATCCGCCGGCGCGGGTGAGCGGAGTTCGGCGAATCCCCACAGTTCCGGCGAAGTCGCTTCCGAGCGAGCGGTTGAGCAGCGTCCGCCCGGTGTCCCAGCGCGCGTGCCACGGGAGGCTGCTGAAGTAGTTCTGTGGCTGCACGCAGTCGGCGAGGCCGAGCAGGGCGATGGTCCTCCTCAGCGATGCCGGGTCGTAGCGGATGTCGTCGTCCGCGATCACCACCCGCTCGAATGACGCCTGGCGGAGGCCGGTGAGGACGCCTCCGACCTTTCCCATCGGCGTCTCCAGCGCGGGGTCGGGCCGCAGATGACGCCCGAGCGGCCTCCATTCCTCCGCGTGACGACGAAACAGCGGCTCGGGCGACCCGTCGACGACGATCAGCTCCACCCAGTCGGGGAGCTCGCGGAGGTAGGCGGTGAGGTCGTCCAGTTCCTCGTCGTCGTGCCAGCGGATCGGGAGGACGTAGGTGGCTCGCACGCTCCTCGTCTGACCGCGCTCGTGAGCGGGTAAACGCAAGGCATGCGCCGACTAAGACGGGTCGACTGTGCGATGCCGGGCATCACCCGAAGGGGGCGGGGGAGGGGATTCGAGTATCTCGACGAGGGCGGGAGGATCACCGACCAGGACGTTCTCGACCGGATCCACTCCCTCGCGATCCCCCCTGGATGGGAGGACGTCTGGATCTGCCCGGATTCGTTCGGGCACATTCAGGCGACGGGGGTGGACGCCCGGGGCCGCAAGCAGTACCGCTACCACGATCGTTGGCGCGAGCGGCGCGACCGAGAGAAGTTCGAGCTGATGGTGGATTTCGCCCGATCGCTTCCCTCCCTGCGGGAGCGGGTCGAGCGGGACCTCCGCAGGCGCCGGGTCTCGCGCGAGCGGGTGCTCGCCTGCGCGATCCGCCTGCTCGACCGGGGGTTCTTCCGGATCGGATCCGAGGACTACGCGGAGGAGAACGAGACCTACGGCGTGGCGACCATGCGAAGGCGTCACGTGACCGTCCGGAACGGCGCCGTGGTCTTCGACTACGAGGGGAAGGGCGGAAAGCGCCGGGTCCAGGTGATCGGGGACCGGGCGGTGACGCGGCTGATTCACACTCTGCGCTCACGGCGTGGTGGCGGCCGCGAGCTGCTCGCATACCGCAACGGACGCGGCTGGCGAGACGTCAGATCGGAGGACATCAACGCCTACATCAAGGAGGCGGTGGGGGACAGGCACAGCGCGAAGTCGTTCAGGACCTGGAACGCGACCGTCCTCGCCGCCGTCCTCCTCGCGGCCGAAGCCCGCCAGCGGAACGTCGGCACGAAGGCAGCGAGGACCAGGGTGAAGCGGATCGCGGTGAGGCGGACCGCCGAGTTCCTCGGAAACACCCCGGCGGTCTGTCGCGCGTCCTACGTCGATCCCCGGGTCTTCGACCGCTTCGACGGCGGCCTCACCGTCGGCGGGGTCTTCGAGCGATTGCCCGATGACCCCGCCGACTGGCCCGAGGTTCAGGGGCCGATCGAGGAGGCCGTCCTCGACCTCATCGACCGGCGCGATTCAGCGACGATCGAGCGGATCTAGCTGCTCTTCCTGCCGCCCTCACGGCCGGCGGCGCGCTTCTGGGACTTGCTGCCTCCGCGACCCCTGCCGCTCTTCTTGCCCCCCTTGCTGGAGGAGTTCGGCGAGTTCGCGATCGAGGCCGCGCGCTGCTTGCTCATCCCGCGCTTGCGCAGGCCCTCGTACTGCTTGTCGTTCTTGACCGATGAACCGTGGTCCTT
>DASUYK010000048.1:0-2979 GCA_036377415.1 Solirubrobacterales bacterium | reverse complement strand
CGGCGTTGCCCTCGCCCCGCTCCGCCGTACCGGTCTTCCCCGCGACCGCGACGGGGAAGCCGCCGAACACCGAGTAGGAGGTGCCACCTGGCTCCATCGCCGCCCTCCGCAGCCCGTCGAGGATCGTGCTGCGGGTGGTGTCCGAGATCTTCAGGTCCCGCTTCGGCGCCGGTCGGATCCGAGCGACCGTCTCGCCGTCCGGGCTGACGATGCGGCCGCCAAGGTGCGGGGTGACCAGCGTCCCGCCGTTCGCGAGGGTGGCGTACGCGCGCGCGAGCTGCAGCGGGGTTACCTGGACGTCCCCCTGGCCGATCGCCAGGTTGACGTTGTCGCCCTGCGTCCAGGGCCGGTCGATGTAGGGATTGGAGCGCTTCCGGTAGACGCGGTTGCGCCACGCCGGCGTCGGGATCAGGCCCGCGCTCGCTCCGGCGACGTCGATTCCGGGCCGCTCCCCGAGCCCGTACCGGTGCGCCCAGTCCTGGATCTGACCGTGCCGGCCCCGAGCCTCCGCCCGCAGGCCGAGGCTGTAGAAGTAGACGTCGGACGAGACCTGGAGGGCGTCGCTCATGTCCACCGGACCGTTCGCCGCGCCGCCGGCGTTGTGAAGCACGGTCCCGCCGACGTCGAAGGAACCGGTGTCGTTGAAGATCGTGTCCGGCTCGATCAGGCCCTCCTCCAGCGCTGCGGTCGCTGTGATCGGCTTGAACGCCGAGCCGGTCGGATATCCGCCCTGCATCGCCCGGTCGACCAGGGGCGCGCCGGAGCGCTGCTCGAGCTGCCTGTACTCGTCCTTGGTGTGCGGCCTGACGTAGAACGAGGGATCGAAGGTCGGGTAGGAGCCCATCGCGAGCACGGCTCCGGTGCGAACGTCCATCGCGACGAACGCGCCAGGGAGGCCGCGATCGGCGAGCGCGCCCTCGCCGGTCTCCTGCAGGCCGGAGTCGAGCGTGAGTCGGAGGCTCGAGCCGGGTCGGGCGAGAAGGCCGGGCAGTTCCGCCTTCGGCCTGCCGAGTGCATCCACCTGGATCCTCTGCTGTCCAGGAGTGCCGCGCAGATAGCGGTCGTAGGTCCGCTCGAGGCCGGACTGCCCGATCACGTCCCCCGGCGCGAGCCCACCACCAGCTCGTTTGAGCTGCGTGGGACTCACCTGCCCGACGATCCCGAGGAGGTGCGCGGCGAGGGTCCCGTCCGGATAGTCGCGGACGTATGTGCGCTCGATGCTGACGCCGGGAAAGCTCTGCTGGTTCTCGAGCAGATAGAAGATCAGCGTGCGACTCAGCCCCTGCTTGAGGACGACGGGGTAGCCGGTGTACCGGGGGGCCTCGAGGAGCTTGCGGCGGAGGACCGCGTGCGACAGCCCGGCCACCGACTCGAGCCTGGCGAGGACGCGTTTCCGCTCAGCTCGATCCCGGGGGAGGCCGGAGGGACGGAGCTCGAGCTCCATCACCGTGCGATTGCCCACCAGGACGTCGCCGTTGCGATCGGTGATCTGGCCCCGCGGCGGCTGCACCCTGATGTCGCGGACTCCGTTGTCCTCGGCGACCGCCCGGTAGTGCTCGCCGTCGAGCACCTGCACCGACCAGAGCCGGAACAGGATCGTCCCCAGGATCGCGATCAGGATGGCGGCGAGTACGGCTACCCGCGTCCGCACTCGTTTCGCGAGTGTGGGCGGAATGTCCTCGGGTCGCTGCAGGAGGTACACCGCGCCGCTTCCCCCTCACCCGGCGGTCAGAACCGCCTCCGTACCCTCGAGTTCTTCAGCGCCCGCTTGATTGCCTCGAACTCCTCGAGGGCCTGGCCTGAGCCAATTGCCACGCAACTCATGGGCGAATCGGCCAGTCTGGCCGGCATCTCGGTCTCCTCGCTCATCCGCTCCGCCATCCCGTGGAGCAGCGCGCCGCCGCCCGCCAGGGTCATCCCCCGCTCCATCACGTCGCCGGCAAGCTCGGGCGGCGTCCGATCGAGCGTGTCGCGCACCGCCGCGATGATCTGGGCGATCGGGTCGTCGAGCGCCTTGCGAACCTCTTCCGAGGTGAGCTTCACCGCCCGCGGCAAGCCGGAGCCGAGGTCGCGGCCGCGAATCTCGACCTCGACCTCGTGTCCGAGAGGGGCGGCAGAGCCAGCTTCGTGCTTGACCTCCTCAGCGGTCCTGTGCCCGATCAGCAGCTGGTGCTCGCGCTTGCACCAGTTGATGATCGCCTCGTCCATCTCGTCGCCGGCGATGCGGATCGACCGCGAGACGACGATGTCGCCCAGCGAGATCAGGGCGACCTCCGTCGTGCCACCTCCGATGTCGACGATCAGGCTGCCGATCGGCTCGCTGACGGGAAGCCCCGACCCGATCGCGGCCGCCATCGGCTCCTCGATCAGATAGGCCTCGCGGGCTCCGGCCCCGAGGCACGCCTCCTCGACCGCTCGCTTCTCGACGCCGGTGACCCCGGAGGGGACGCAGACGACGGCCCGCGGGTGGGAGAAGCGGCTGTGGTTCGCCCGCTTGATGAAGTAGCGGAGCATCGCCTCGGTGACCTCGAAGTCCGCGATCACGCCGTCCTTCAGGGGCCGCATCGCGTTGATCGTCGCTGGGGTGCGGCCGAGCATCTGCTTCGCCTCCTCGCCGACGGCGTGCACCTCTCCGGAGCCGACGTCGACGGCGACCACCGACGGCTCGGAGAGCACGATGCCGCGGCCCCGGACGTACACAAGGGTGTTCGCTGTACCCAGGTCCACTGCCATGTCCCGTGCGGGACTTATGGAATTGATCAGGCCCATCCCCCTCGCTTTCGGTCGAGTTCTCGCCAAGCCTACTCAACCGGGCTAAATGCCCAAAATGCGGGAACTTTTCGGAGGGTCAACCGGACCCGAAGAGCTCGGGCGCGAGACGCAGCAGCAACCCGACCGGGAGCCCGATCACGTTCGAGACGTCGCCGCGGACCGCCGCCACCAGCGCCGAGCCGAGTCCCTGGATCGCGTACGAGCCGG